>DASZRC010000022.1:0-5921 GCA_035549315.1 Patescibacteria group bacterium
CCCCCTATGAGGGATATAATATCGTTTAATAAAGATTGTGTCAATAAGAGGTTTGAAAGTCCGTCCTGGACGCCATATTGACAATAAGCACGGTCCGAACGACAATGAATCGGATGGGTCAAGAGGATGCAATTAGTGTTAATCGTATCAGTTCAAAGCAGCAAGATGAGGGATATTCATTGTCTCAGCAAGCTAAGCTAAATCAAGAAATTGCCACAAAAGATGGAAGAAAAATTGTAAAAGAATTCAATATTGTTGAATCCGCAAAGTCTAGCGAAAAACGAGATGAGTTTAATGAAGTAATTGAATATTTAAAGAAGCACCCCAGCGTAAAGTACGCATACATTGAAAAACCAGACAGATTAACAAGAAACCTAAAAGACATCGTACTCACATATGATTTAGTGAATAACTACGATAAAGAATTCATATTCTCCCGAGATAATTTTGTACTCAGTAAGAATTCCAACTCCCATGCAAAGTTTCAATTCGATATAAAAGCAATCCTTGCAAAGAATTACATCGATAATCTTTCTGATGAGGTAAAAAAGGGACAAAGAGGAATGCTTGAAGAGGGCAAATGGCCAGGTGGTTCAACGCCAACTGGATATAAAAAGATAAATAAAGTACTCGTTCCAGATGAGGCAACGGTGCCATTTATTCAACGGACATTTCAACTATATGCATCTGGTAAATACTCCCTTAAAACCCTCAAAAACAAACTAGACGATGAAGGGTTTAAGTCATATAGCGGAAAACCTCTCACAAAAAGTAACTATCATAGAATACTAAATAATCCCATCTACTACGGCATGATTCCCTGGAATAATAAGTTGTATCCAGGTTCATTCACTCCTCTTATTGATGAGCAGTTATATCAGCAAGTGCAAGCAATGTTAAAAAGAACTAAAAATGGGGAATTTATTCCATCTTATGCAAAACATGTTTTTACTTATCAAAGAACGATGCGTTGCGGTGAGTGTAATTGCCAAATAACTGCTGAAAAACGTACAAAGACTAACAAAGGTAATGGAAATGTTCATGAATGGATTTACTATCGATGTACTCACTTTAAGGAATGCGCTCAGAAAGGTGTAATGAGAGAGGATAGAATTGAAGACCAGTTTATAAATGATTTTGTGTCGCTTAACCTAGATACAGAGACGACAGAGATGCTAAAACAAAAGTTAAGAGAGAATCATTTCTTTCAAATACAGTTTCGAGAGAAGGCACTGAGTGATATTAATAGTCGGCTCATACAAGTCCAGAATAATCTAGACCAGATATATGATGATAAGCTTGATGGAGTTATTGACGAGCAGACTTTCCAAAGAAAACGTGCTCAATACTTGGCTGAGCAAAAGAAATTAGATGACCAAGTGGAGAAACACAGAATAGCAGATAAAAAGTATGTCGATTTTGGATGTCTTATTTTTGATGTTGCGCATTTAGCTTCAGGAGTCTTTAAGGTTCGAAAGCCCGATGAAAAACGATACCTATTGAATTTCGTATTTTCAAACCTCTCATTACGTGATGGAACAGTACAAAATAGCCTCAGAGACATCTTTCAAGCGATAGCGGAGTATCAGAAAACGAAGAACGTGCTGCCGAGCAGGGATTCGAACCCCAATACCATCCTCCAGAGGGACGTGTCCTACCATTAGACGACTCGGCAATAGGTCTATATTGTACTAAAAACCGAGGCTAATAACCAGCTTAGTAGTGCTATAATCAATTTATGAAAAATTTAAGCTTTCACGTTAAAGGTAAAAAATTATCAGCAGCTGTTTTTTATCCTGAAGAAATAAAAAAGAAGAATCCGGCAATACTTTTTGTCCATGGATGGACAAGCGCCAAGGAAAGAAGTGTTCAATATGCCGAGGGCTTAGCAAAATTAGGTTACATTTGTTTCCTTTTTGACATGCGTGGCCATGGGGAAAGCGAAGGCGAAGCGATGTCTATGACAAATAAAGATTTTGTAGAAGATACGGTTGCGGCATATGATCTTTTAGCAGGAATGGAGAATGTAGATAAAAACAACATAAGTGCTGTTGGCTCTAGTTTTGGAGCTTATCTGGTACCACTACTCTCACAAAAAAGAAAACTTAAAAACCTAATTCTTCGTGCTCCAGCCAACTACAGCAACGATAAATTTGAAGTAATCAAAAAATTTTCTAACGGTGATGAACCTGGAGTTATGAAGTGGAGGTCAGAAAAAAAGAAGCCAAATGAAACTTATTCGCTTGATGCTGTAAGTAAATTTGATGGCAAGATATTAATAATGGAATCAGAGTTCGATGAAAGAATACCCCATCAAACAGTTGAAAACTACATTAATGCTGTTAAAAACAAATATAATCTTACCCATGCAATAATAAAAGACGCGCCACATAGCATAATGGATAAAAAGTTCCGTAATGAGGTAGAAGATATTTTGGTAAATTGGTTTTCAAACAGAGAAAGATAGTGTAAGCCTCCAAAATCTCAAGAAAAAAGAATTATTTATCTTTTCGTTTTATAGCGGATGGAAGACTACTCTGTATTTGTCTAAGCAAATAATCTAATTCATGATATCTTGATTCAACTATAGAGGGGGTATGAGTAGGTTCGTCATTAATACGCGGCATTTTACCATTCCAGATTTTTCCTCTTCTTTGCACTTTCTTTGGTTCTCTTGCTCCAAACACCCACATCGTCTCATTGTATCGAACGTTTCCTCCGGTATCTGGTTCTATCCTAACCGTGCCCACTCTTAAAGGACCCATTCTATATCCAGAATCCTCATCTCTTCTCCAAGCAATAACAATTGACTCATTCGACTTAGCTAGGTGTCTTTCCACAACTTCACTATCACCCAAATAATATGCAGCCATAACCTGTATTCTTCTTACAACACTAGCCTCGGACCGTTCACTCTTTGTATAAATCTCTTGTTCGCTATTCATATTCTAAAGCTTAAGTCTGAAATGTATAAATAAAATAAACAATATGTAAGAATCTTCACAATTTTATTAGATTTCTACTATTGCAAATGGGAAGTCGGGGTTTTCTTTTTGCATAATAGGATAGGCAACATTATAAACAGGAATTCCTTTTGGAGTTTTCCCTAAATGTGTACCATGATGTGCATGTCCGTGAAATACAAGACTTACCTCCAAATTATCTATTGGGTCAATAAATCTTGAAGACCCCAAAAATGGATAAATTTCTAATGGCTCTCCAACAAGCGTTTCTCTGGTTGGTGAATAATGCATAACAACAACTTTTTTATCAGCCTCTATTTGTTTAATTTGATTTTCTAGCGCCAAACTTTCATCCAAAGTAATTTGCACTAAATCTTTATAAAGTTTTTCTCCAAAAGATCCCAAAGAATACTTTTCAAATCCTCCACAAAATCCTTTAACTCCTGCAAATCCAACACCATCCATTTCATATGGCTCTGTTCCCAAAACTTTCATACCGCCTTCTGTTAGAATTTTTTTTACTTCTTCTGCTTTATCAGATTGGTAATCGTGATTTCCCAAAACCCCAACAACCGGAATCTTTAGAGACTTAAATTCTCCTGCTAGGATCTGCGCTTCTTCTGGTAAACCCAAATCACACAAATCACCGGCCAACAAAAGGACATCTGCTTTCTCTGATATTTTTTCAAACAAAGTTGTAAATGCACCTTGCGACGTTTCTTTTACATGTATATCTCCCAGTGCCGCAATTCTCATATTTATTTAAGTTCGGTAATTGGTGTAAATCCCCAAAGGGAAACTCCTACTTGATAGTCATTAGACAATAACAACCCTCTTGTGATTTTGTTCTTTGTAGATTTGTGGGAGATTCTATCTTCCAAATTAGCAACCAGTTTTTCAATAATTCTTTTTGGTATTACAGATCTTTCCGATGGGTAAACAAATATAAATGTTAGGATATGACCCATCAACAATTCCCAATGCGGTTCCATTTTTTCATACAGCAAATCCCAGTCCATATTTGTGCCTTGTTTTAAAATGAGATGAATTACATCCCCTCCGTCATGTCTATGTCTGTTTTGGACATAAGACTTTGACCTAATCATTTCTTCAACCGGCTCCAATTTTACTTTGTGGCCCAAAACCTCACCATCAACAGCCCTTTTCAACCAAGACTCTTCTACTTTATGGAGACCATTTCTTTCCGAATATATTAAATCCGTATAGTATCCATTGGGATCCGTAACTTTGGCCAACCAATTAAGCTCAATCTCTGCAAGCTCTACCTTATACCCTGCTTCTGTTAAAACTTTTAATACCTTTGGATAGTGCTCAAATGGTATTTTGATATCTATATCTCCGGTCTCCCGCTCAATTCCTGTATATTGAGCGAAAGCAAAAGTACCACCAACCATAAATGGCAATTTGTGGTGAACAAGAGTTTTTATTAGCTTGTCGTAAAATTTTTCCGCCTGTTCTTTTTTCTTTCCGGTCAATGCAATAGACATACGAGTTTTCAATTGCTTATTAATATAGTGTATGAGCGTAAGAAATAGCCACTTCTAGTGTAAGAGGAATGTAAATGCTTATTTTAGATATATATTACCAAGAAGCTTAAAAATGGAGTAATCCAGCCGAACATACTCAGAATATGGTATAATATTGATAGTTAGAGGTTGTATTCAATTACATCCGCTTACATTTTGATTTAGTTTTTCAAACATAAAGATACCTCAAATTTTCCACTTGATTTCTTTACCAATAAAACCACTTCATTTTTGAGCCGACCTATTTGTATATAACAAGAATCAGGTATTCACAATGAGTGAAGACTGATGATGCCACAGTTTGATAGATAAATCATCAAACGTGGCCCCGTGAAGTGTTCCAAGGACTACTTCACACAAGGGAGGTGAATCTAAATGACAAATAAATTATTTATAGGAAGTCTAGAATATTCAACAACAGATGCACAGCTACAAGAGCTTTTTGCAACAATAGGAAATGTCCTATCTGCAAAAGTTATCGTTGACCGTGATACTGGTGTAGGGAAGGGATTCGGTTTCGTAGAAATGGAAACCCCGGAACTTGCTCAAGAGGCAATGAATAAACTTAATGGTACTCAACTCAATGGACGATCAATCGCTGTTAAAGAAGCGACGCCACGCCCAGAGAGATAAAAAACTAAAACCACAGTCTTTTACTAAAAATAAATACTGTGGTTTTAAAATAGAAAATTAGAATTTAAAGTAGAAATATGTACAACTCAAATAATAGAAACAATCGATCGCACGCAAATAACTTTCAGGGTCAAAGAAATTCATTTGGAAGACCTAGAAATCGCCGTGTTGAAAAAAAGCTTGACCCAAATTTATTTATTAAGCACATAAAAGAATCTAATGTTATAGAGCATAATCAAGCAGAAGAGGAAATAACTGCAAGATTTGATGATTATGCAGTAGTTGATAAAATAAAACGCAATATTGCAGAACATGGATATGAAATTCCCACAGCAATTCAAGAAAAGGCGATTCCTCAAATTCTTGCGGGACGTGATGTAATTGGAATTGCAAATACCGGCACAGGGAAAACCGCTGCTTTTTTAATTACCCTTATCAACAAATCTTTTCTTGACCGTAACCAAAGAGTATTAATTGTTGTCCCTACAAGAGAGCTTGCTACACAAATTGTTGATGAATTCAAAATATTTGCAAAAGGAACAGGTATTGAAGCAGTTGCGGCAATCGGGGGAACAAATATGAAAAGGCAAACATATGCACTTCGCCACCGTCCACACTTTGTAATTGGTACTCCGGGAAGACTTACGGATCTTATCCAAAGGCATGAACTTAATTTAAATATTTTTCAAAACGTAGTTTTGGATGAAGTAGACAGAATGGTTGATATAGGATTTATAAAAGATATTAAATATATAATTTCATTACTCCCAAAGGTTAG
>DASZRC010000023.1:0-48859 GCA_035549315.1 Patescibacteria group bacterium
CTTGCGTTGTTACATAATTTGTGCCGGCAGTTTTTCTTAGATCGTTGGCAAGAATTTTGGCCTCTTTATTTGTTTCTTCAATCTTTGTACCTGCGGGAAGTTCTTCAACAACATATAAAATATTTGCCTTTGATTTAGGGAAGAATTCGTTTACAACAAACCCGGCGGGAACCAAGAAATATGCAAAAAGCGTGAAAGAGACAATTGCTAATATTACTTTTCTTCTGGAGCTCTTTTTTTCAAGAATCCTTGCTATAAGTGACTTATATCTTTCACCAATAACTTCAAGGTCAATTAGTCCTTTATTCAAAAATTGGCTAAAGAATGCTCCGTATTTTCTTCTTGATGAAGGTGAAATCTGGGATTTTATTTTATCTGCAATCTTGCCTCTTATTCTTACGGTCAAGAAGATGAAGGCTAGATAAATAATTATTATTAATGGTGTAAACGGATTTCCTTTGATGAATGGGAAAAGTAGGGCAATAAGAACTATTATTCCCAAAGCCTGTAGAAGAATTTTAACTCTTCTTGGCATCTTAAGTTTTAGAGTAATCATCATAAGAGGCAAAGTAATTAACACAGCAATTGCCGTAGATGAATAAAGAGTTGCTGCCACAACTATTGGAATGGTTTTTATAAACTCTCCAATAATTCCTGTGGCAATAAGAAGCGGAATAAATGCCCAAACAGTTGTAATTGTTGTACTCCAAATTGGGACTATAAAGTCACGCCATACAAGTAATCCAGCCTCTTGTGGAGTAAATTTACCGGTTTTGTAGTAAGAGGTAATACCTGTAATGATAACAATAGAGTCATCAACCAGAAGTCCTAAAGCCAATAGAAGAGAGAATAGGGATAAAAAGTTGATTGATAAACCGGCAAAATACATAACGCTGAATGCTGATAAGAAGGTTAGGGGAATTGTGATTGAAACAATTAGTGCTTGTCTTACTCCCAAGAAAACTAAGAAGGTCACAAATACCAAAAGAATAGTTTCAGCAAAATTTGAGGTCAGATCATTAAATTGTTTATCAACTTCACCTGCTGAATCTTGAATATTTACCACCTGAAAATCTCCGCCATAAGATTTAACCTCTTGGTTAACAATCTTTTTAGCATCGGTTGCTGCCTCATCTATATTTGATGTACGGGTTTTAAATACGGAAAAAGATACAACCTTTTCTGGTGTAAATGTGCTATCTGCATAGAGTGCTTCCTTTTCATTTGGTGCAGTCTTTTCTGAGACATCTGCAATATCACCAAGTTTTACAACTTCTCCAGCAAGATTTATTGATGTATTTCTGATATCTCCCACAGATGAAGACTCGGCATCAATTCCTATTGGGAAAGATGAGTCTGTAGTATCTGAAAATCCGCCAGGATAAGATTTTAGGGAAGCTTTTATTGCTTGAGAAACCTGCATTGGGTTAACCCCATAAGTTGCAAGAGTCGCCGGTTTTAATAGTATTTGGAATTCTTGATTATCAACTCCGGATATATCTACGTGGTCAACTTTTGTGCTTGTTTTTAGCTTGTCTTGGAGCGATATTGCAACGCGGGATAGAGTTGCCGGATCCGCCTTTGTTTTAAGCGCAAATATCCAAACGGGTTGGTTTTCAAAATCAAAAGTATTAATACTTGGATCAGTTGCATCATCCGGTAAATTATTTACCTTATCAATTGCAGATTTAACATCTTGTTTTGCCTTCTCAGGATCTGTCCCTGATGTAAATTGAATTGTTATATTTGATATAGAATCAGAGGATACAGAATCAATATCGGTTTTGTTTGGGACACTGTTTATTGCGTCTTCCAGAGGTATTGTTACCAAAGACTCCATGTCTTTAGGACCAGCTCCGGGCATAACTGTTGTTACGGATACAATTGGGATTTTTATTTCAGGGTTAAGTCTTTTTGGTAGTCTTAGAAAGCTTGAAACTCCAACAACCAATAAAAATAAAACAAGCAATATTACGAGCCTTACGTTGCTCAAATACTTTGCCTTAAAAGACTTTAAAAGGTTTGGGTCAAATTTTAAATTTGACAAATAAGAGTTTTGTTGTGCCATTAATTACTCCTTACGAGGTCACCGTTTATGACATTTCTAGATAGAATTACTTCATCGCCGCGGCCCAATCCCTTTTCAACTTGTACATATTGACCAAAAACTTCTCC
Source organism: Patescibacteria group bacterium (assembly GCA_035549315.1). Lineage (GTDB taxonomy): Bacteria > Patescibacteriota > Microgenomatia > Levybacterales > GWA1-39-11 > GWA1-39-11. Next base: position 2,176 of record DASZRC010000023.1, read on the forward strand.
TAGTACAACGGGTCTACTTTCTGCTTTGCCGTTGTTATCAACAAATATGTATGAAGAGTTTTGCGATTGATAAACTGAATCAAGCGGAATAAATGGAGCAGTAGCGCTTGTGTCAGCGTGTCCTACCGGAATATCAACGGTTACGTACTGTAAATTTGTAAGATCATTTTGATATTGGTCTTCAAGGTTGTAAATTACAGAATATAGTGACCCATCTGTTGCCTCACCGGATACATAAGTAGGCGCCATTTTAACAATTTGTCCTCCCGGCATGTGAATAATGCTATCTTCAATATTTGAGACTTTCTTTGCGGTATCACTTGATACCTTTGCAACTATTTTTGATGTTTGATCCCCGTGAATTAATACAAGTGGAGTACCAGGGTTAACGCTTTGTCCCTCTGTTACGTAAATTCTTTCTACAACGCCGCTAAATGGAGCAGATGGATACATCATGCTTTCAGCAACAGTTGCAATAGACAGACCAATTCTTGAGCTCTCCAAAGATAGGTCCAGAGCTTTTTGTTGAAGATCAAGCTGCTTTACAGCAAGATCATAGCTAGTATTTGCAATTTGGGTAGGAGGATTAGCAGAATCAGCTGCGTAACGAGCTTGACGCTGGCCTGCATTTAGCTGGTTAACTGCTGCTTGGAATTGTGATAATTGCTCTTTTGTAGCAAGGATTTGAGAGTTATTAGCACCACCAATGTTGGTATTTTCAAGATTTTGAAGTGTTGATTGAAGGGTTGAGATTATATTGCTGTCAAGATCAATTAAACCTTGAGTGTCATTTATTCCTTGGTCCGTAATCTCACGCATTTTTTCAGAATTGTCTTTATTTTGCTGAGCTAAAGCTCTTTGGTTATCAATTGCTCCCTTTTGAGTATCATAAGTGTCTTTTGCATTTTGGTACTGAAGTCCTGCAAGTTGTCTTTGAAGGCTTGCTGTATTTCCTCCGCTATAGCTTGAGGCAAGACTTACAAGGACGGTTCCTTGGCTGACAGATTGTCCTTCCGTAACATTAATTTGGGATATAACACCGGGGGTTAGGGCTACAATTTTTATAACTCCGGATTTTTCAACCTTTGCTTGTACCTGAACTTTAGGTGCGGTTCCAATCTTATAGGTCGATACACTTTTGACTGGAAGAACTGTTTTTGCCTCTGGTTTTGGTCTTCTTATAAGACTTCCTATGATTATCAATAAAAGTAGGATTCCAAGTATTCCAAAAAATACTGTGAATGGTCTTCTTTCAATAGTTCTAGCGGAATAAGTAGCTATTTTTTTGGCACGAGTCTTTATGCTCAGCTTTTTGACCAAATTTATAGGTGTTTTGATAGCATTTAAAACAGGTTGTTTAAGGTTTTTTGAACCACGAGAATTAACTTTGTTAGATTTTTTGCGTGCCATTTTTTGGAGATGTTCTACTATGTGAGTGGACAGGATAAACTCTAGGATAGAATCAACTTTGGAGATTATAGCGAATTTAGTTTGTCTTGTCAATCCAAATTGATTGCTTCATGCAGCATTTTCTATCTGATATAATGATTGAACTTATGCAGGCACAAGAAATAATTGAAAAATATATTGAGTTTTTTGAGGGTAACGGTCACAAAAGGATTCCCAATTCTTCTTTGGTTCCCCTAAATGATCCCACAACCCTTTTTACTTCCGCTGGAATGCAGCCATTGGTTCCCTACCTATTAGGTGAAAAACATCCCGAAGGAACAAAACTAGTAAATGTCCAAAATTGTTTTAGAGCACAAGATATTGATGAAATAGGGGATAACAGGCATACAACATTTTTTAGAATGCTTGGAAATTGGTCCTTGGGTGATTATTTTAAGTCAGAACAAATACCCTGGTTTTTTGAATTCTTAACTGATAGGTTAAATATTCCTGCCGAAAAATTGTACGTAACTGTATTTGAGGGTAATGATAGCGTTCCAAAAGATACCGAGTCAGAGCAGATATGGAAGAGATTATTTGAAGAAAGAGGTTTAAATGCTAAGGAACGTATTTTTTATTATGGTACGGATAAAAATTGGTGGTCAAGGGCCGGTGCCCCAGATAAGATGCCAAGCGGAGAGCCGGGAGGCCCATCAACGGAAGTTTTTTATGAATTTACCAACATAAAACATGATAAAAAATTTGGAGAGCAGTGCCATGTTAATTGTGACTGTGGAAGATTCTTAGAAATAGGTAATTCTGTATTCATGGCATATAAGAAGCAGGACGATGGTTCTATTAAACCACTCGCATCGCCTAATGTGGATTTTGGTGGAGGACTTGAGAGGCTAATTATGGCAACCGAAGATCAAAACGATGCATTTTCAACTTCATTGCTAAAGCCTTTGGTTGAGACAATAGAAAACACAACGGCAAAAAATTACGATTCTAATAAAAAAGAAATGAGGGTTGTTGCAGATCACCTTACAGCCTCAACTTTTATAATTTCAAATGGAATTAAGCCTTCAAATAAAGAGCAGGGTTATGTTCTTAGGCGCCTATTGAGAAGAGCTTTTGATAATTTTTATCTCCTAAATGGAGATTCTATTACTTCAATAGTTGATAAAATAGTTGACCAATATAGCCAAACCGATCCTGATCTTAAGAGTAAATATGAAGAGATTAAAAATACAATTCTTACGGAAGAGGAAGCATACAAACGCGTTTTAACCGAGGCAAAAAAATTCATTAACAAAAGGTATAAAAAAACAGGGGATGAGCTAATGGGCGTAACTGAAATTTCTGCCGAAGATGCTTTTACTCTTTACACAACACATGGATTATCCCCAACTCAAATCAAAAGCCTTGGTTTTACTTTTAACGACCAGGAATTTGCTAGGAAAATGGAAGAGCATTCCTCTAAATCCAGAACTGCGTCTGCAGGAAAATTCAAAGGAGGGCTTGCAGATCACGAGGAGCAAACAATTAAGGGACATACTGCAACTCATCTGCTCCAACAGGCCCTGCGTGATGTATTGGGAGATTCTGTTCACCAAACAGGATCAAATATTACAACAGAAAGACTCAGATTTGACTTTAAATATGATAAAAAACTAACAGATGACGAGCTTAAAAGAGTTGAGGAGATAGTTAATGAAAAAATTAAAGAAAACTTACCCGTTCATTTTGAAATGATGCCGGTAGCGGAGGCAAAAGCAACTGGGGCTATTGGGTTGTTTGATGATAAATACCAAGAAAATGTTAAGGTCTACTTTATTGGACCTTTGAGTGGTCCAAGAGAAGATGCTTATTCAAAGGAGTTTTGTGGCGGTCCGCACGTTGATTTTACAGGTAAGATTAAAAAGTTTAGAATAATAAAAGAGGAAAGCCTTGGAAAAGAAAACAGGCGAATTTACGCTATTGCTGAATAATGACAAATTCACCAATTGATCATTATTCAAACCAATTTTAAATGTTAAATAACCAATTAAAGACAAAATTATTTTAAAATTTCGAATCTATATATCCATTTTGGAATTTGTGCTTGATTATTGGGATTTAAATAAATATGAATCTGCCATTTATAAAAAATAAGGAACCGCAAAAAAACTACTTTTTATCCCTTTTAATTAAGCCTTTTAGTGTTGGAGCAATATTGTTTGAAGAAATTGACGGAAAACTATTTATTCTTGCAAATCATGAAGTAGAAACCGGCAAAAAAGCCAATGATCTTTCTAATGAAGAGCTACTTAAGTCATCGGATGAAGCCATAAGTTATGTTGAGGCAAGCATGCCAAAGGGCGGAATTTTGGAAAAGACTATATTTTCTGTTCCATATGACTGGATAGTAGACGGAAAGATTGACCAAAAAGGTCTTTCTAGACTAAAAATAGTTTGCCAAGAGTTAGGTCTGGTACCAATGGGCTATCTTACTTCTATTGAGGCCGTTGTATCTTTTCTTGGACACAAAGAAGGAGTACCTGTATCTGCAATATTTATAGAAGTAGCAAAAGAAAACGTTTTTATATATTTGGTAAGAGCCGGAAAAGTTTTGGAATTCCACGAAGGGGCAATAGAAGATGGTCTTTTAACAACAGTTGATTCTTTATTAAAGAAAATACATACGGTTGATGTATTACCTTCAAAGATAATTTTATTGGAATACAAAGACGCAGAAGGCGCACAGCAGGAATTTGTTTCTCATGCTTGGTCAAAAGATATTCCCTTCCTTCATCTCCCCCAGGTAATGGTATTAGAAAGAGGTTTTGAAAACGAGGCAACTGTTAATGGGGTTGCTAGCCAAATGGATTTAGAGGTTTTAGAAGACTTTAAAACTACTCCGGATGAAGTTCAGAAAGAAGATCTTTTAGAAGAGGTTCCAAGTCAAGAATTTGGATTTGTAAAAGGAGAGGATGTTGCTGGAAAGCAAGAGTCTGAGGTTAAAAAGGTTAAGGCAGAAGATGAAAATATAGCAAATATAAGAGAGGTGGAGAGTATAACCGGAGAAAAAGAGCCAAGTGTACAATATTTTAAAGAGGGTGAAGATAATGAAGTTGAGGATGATGCCTTAATTGAAGATGAGCCTAAAAAAGAAAGACATTTAGCTCTCCCTAGTCTATCAGGGCTCGCGTTTATTAAGAATGTAAAGCTCCCAAAGCTTGATGTGATGAGTAGCGGAGGAAATGCAAAATTCAAAATAGGAGCAGTGATACTGGGTTTAATCTTGATAATTTTTGCGGTTTCATTTGTATATTACACGGTAATTCTTAAAGCAGAAGTTGTTATAACGGCAGACAAAAAAGCTATTAATAAAAGTGAAACTGTGGCTTTTAGTGAAAACCCAAGCGATGATAATACAATAAAAATCACTTTAATTGACCAAGAAGCAAAGGGGCAAGATACTGTGAATGCTACGGGTACAAAGGAAACCGGTGATAAGGCAAAGGGTGAAGTTACGCTTTACAACAAAACGGAAGACAAGAAAACTTTCCCGGAAGGAACAATAATTGTTGGTACTAATAGTCTGGAGTTTGAAACCCTAGATGATGTAACCATTGCTTCTACCAGTTCTTTCTCAACAACTTTATCAAATGCTAATGTAAAAATTCAGGCTACAAAATTTGGGAAAGAATACAACCTTCCTTCAAGTTCAAACTTCACTGTCAAAGGTGCATCCAGTTCTGACTATATAGGTAAAAATAGCAGCGCAATAAGCGGCGGAACTAAAAAAGAAACAACCGTGGTTTCAAAAAAAGACTTAGCTACTCTACTTACTTCTGTTACGGATAACTTGGAAAAAGATGCTATTAACAAGGCAAGTGCAGGACTATCGAGTCAAGAGAATTTATTACCAAAAGCCTTGGGATCAGAAGTTACAGATGATAGCTATAGTAAAAAAGAAGGCGATGAGGCAGGAAGTGTGAGCGTTGATGCGACAATTAAATACACTCTTGGTAAATATGGAAAGGACGAAATACAAAAAGTTATAGATTCCCTGTCTCAGGGTCAAATTCCGGGTACGTATGTCATAAATGAAGGCGAATCCAAGGTAGACATTACAGACATTAATATTGGTAAAGATAATACCGCTAGTGCAAAGTTAACAGTAAATGCAGTTTATGTTCCCAAAATTGATACGGGAGCTTTGGCTACGGAAGTTGCCGGCAAAAGTGAAACTTCAGTCGTTGATAAGATTAGGTCAATTCCCGGAGTTACCGACGTAGAAGTTAATTTTTCAAGGAAACTCCCACTATTCCCTAATTTCTTACCAAGAAGCGCTAAAAATATAAGTGTTAACGTTAGCAATTAATAAATATTACCTGTCCCATGCACTATTACGAAAAAGGAAATCTTATAAATTTTAAAAAATATAGAAAAATTTTTGGCGTTGTTTTAATTTTTTTAGGAATATTAATATCCATATATTTTTTCTTCCCCGTTCTTGCTTACCAAATGTTTGTTGCCAATGCTTATGAAGGGGATAGTATAGAAGTTCCAATACCAAAATATATGGTTGCGGACAAAGAGACTGGTGGAATTGGAAGCCTTATTGCGCAGGGTATTAATTCCCTAACAACAAATTATTATGATGCTAGGAATTGGTATCCGCAGCTTCCTGCCGGTCAAGAAGCTCCAAAGGATGTTGCCAAATATACACTTTCTATCCCAAAACTTAAGATAAATAATGCAGAAGTTTCAACAAAAGATTATGATTTAGCAAACCACTTAGTCCAATATTTTGGCACTGCGATTCCAGGACAAAAGGGGACGTCAATAATCTTTGGTCACTCTACAATCCCTGCTTGGTTTGATCCCAAAAATTATAAAACGATTTTTGCTACCCTTCATACAATAAAAGTTGGTGATGAAATAGATGTTACCGTTGATGGCCAAAATTATAAATACAAAATATTTTCAATTGTCATAACAACTCCTAATGATACAAATATTCTTTCTCAAAGTTATGATAATAGTTACATAACTATTGTTACTTGTACTCCACCCGGAACTATATGGAAAAGGCTTGTTGTGAGAGCGGCCCTCCAGAAAGACGACAGCCAAATATAATATGGAAGAACAAATTACACCAACAACCTCTCCGGATCAATTTGGAATGACAGAGGAGGATATTAAGAATTATAAGTATAGAAATTTTTTAGGGAGAGTTAATTATTATTTTTCACTTATTGCACCAACTCTTATAAAAATTTTAAACGGCATCCTTTATTACACGATTAAATTTCTGAAAGCATTTGTGGGAAGTCTGCTTAGAATGGCATTTAAGGGAGAATAACAAGTAATTGATTAATGATAAGTGATTATTGATTATTGTCTGAGTTTTATTGGGACCCCAAATTTTTAATTTGGGAAAAGGATTTATGGAAGAGAAGAATTTAGCTCTTGAAGCAATTAGAAAAAAATTAGTTGGAAAGAAGCTCAACTACAAAGAGATCTATGCAATCATGGATGAGATATCAAAGGATAAGCTTGGAGAAGTTTTAACAACTTATTTTGTAGCATCCGGCTATTCAGAGGGATTTAGTGATGATGAACTTTATTATTTAACTCGCGCAATGGTTGAAACCGGGGAAAGACTTGAGTTTCGCGGTATAGTTGCTGATAAGCATTCAATAGGCGGCGTTCCCGGTGCAAGAGTAACTCTTATTCTTGTTCCTATTATTGCGGCCGCCGGATTTAAAATTCCTAAAAGCTCCTCTCGCGCAATTACAACACCTGCAGGAACAGCTGATGCTATGGAGGTTATTGCGGATGTAACGTTTACTAAAAATGAAATTTTAAAGATCGTTGAAAAAACAAATGCATGTATTGTTTGGGGGGGGAGCTTTAAGATTGCCCCTGCAGATGATGAGATTATAAAAATAGAAGAGCCACTTCTATTTGAAAGTTTTGACAAGATTGTCGTTTCTGTTATGGCCAAAAAAGTTGCCTTTGGTGCAACTCATGTAGTTATAGATTTACCTTATGGAAAGTGGGTAAAGCTTCATAGGGCAGAGGATGCAGCGGTTATTAAGAGAAAGTTTGAATATATTGCCAGAAAGTTTGGCATTAAACTGGTAACCTATGTTCACGAGGTCAAAGAACCAGCAGGAAATGGAATTGGACCACTTCTTGAAACAAGAGACTCTTTGATGGTTCTAGAACAAGACCCAAATCGTCCAATTGTGCTTGAAAATTTAGCGCTTGACGCTGCCTCTGAACTACTTGAATTATGCCTAACCGATGCAAACCAGGAGATAAAAGAACATTACAAGAAAAATTATAAGAATACACGCGATTGGGCAAAAGACATTTTGGTTTCAGGAAAGGCACTATCTAAGATGAGAGAAATAATTGGAGCGCAAAGAGGAAAACCAAATATTAAGTCATCTGATCTAAAGCCGGGTAGTTTTTGCTCTAGTGTAACTTCAGACTTTGACGGCAAGATAACCGAGGTTTCAAGTAAAAACATAACAGTTATTGCAAAAATTTTAGGAGCCCCCAAAATTCATGAAGCCGGATTAAATCTTCGTAAGAGATTGGGCGATGAAGTAAAAAAGGGCGAGGAACTGTTTTCTTTATATAGTAATACAGAGCATAGTTTACGTGAGGCTATAGATTCAATTGAAAACTTTCCAATTTATGAAATATCAAGATAACGTTCTTGTTTTGCTTTCAGGTCAATATGATAAAATAGCAATTGGTTAAATGAAGAAGCTATTGATTGTTGTTATTTTGGCTGTGCTTTTAGTTGTTGCCGGATTCATGTATTGGAGCCGGGGTAACTCTGCGGTTAATACTAAAGATAAATCTACAAAAGTCTTTGTAATAAAAAAAGGTGAAACAGTAAGGCAGATTGGTAACGAGCTTAAATCAAATGGCTTAATAAAAGATCCTGTGGCCTTCTTTATATATATAAAGCTTAACGGTCAGGATAAAAATATACAGGCAGGAGATTATAGATTGTCCCCTTCTATGAATCTGGCTAAGCTGGTAGATACACTAAACCACGGTATATTGGACCACTGGATCACAATTCCGGAAGGTCTAAGGGCAGATGAAATTGCTGATATTTTCTCAAAAGAGCTCCCTTCTTACAACGAGTCATGGCGGGCAAAGCTTGAGGAAAATGAAGGGTATCTTTTCCCTGACACTTATCTTATTCCAAGTGATGCCGATGCTGATCAAGTTATTTCAATAATGAGGAATAATTTTGACAAAAGACTTAAAGACGCAGGAATAACGGCAACAGGAGAAGAGCTTTCTAACGCAGTAATAATTGCTTCTATTATAGAAAAAGAAGCAAAATTTGCAGAAGATTTTCCAATAGTTTCTTCTGTTATACATAATAGATTGGAAGATGGAATGAATCTTCAGGTTGATCCTTCTGTTGCTTACGCTCTTGGTAAGCAGCCAAACGGTAGTTATTGGAAAGCAGAACTTACTTATGATGACCTAAAAATTAACTCTCCATACAACACTTATGCAAATGCAGGGCTTCCTCCAACTGCAATATCAAACCCGGGAGTGCAATCAATTCAAGCGGCATTAAATCCTTCTAAGACTGATTATCTATATTATATTTCTGATAAAGAAGGTCATATACACGCAGCAAAAACGGGCGAGGGGCATAATGCCAACATAAAAAAATACCTCTAATAAAATGCTAAGAGATAATCTAGAGGAGTCTAGAGAAGTTATAGATAAATCCCCAAGAATTAGGGAAATTGCCAGAGAATACACAAGAAGAAATGCTTGGAATCTGGATCCTCGTATGTCTAAGCCTTTGCTTGAGTTAACATATCTGTATACGGATTTTGATAATGGTCCAACTAGACCACAGTATCTTTGTAAAGAATTTGAAGAAGGAGGACGGTATGCGCAAGAACTGTATAGACACGGTAGGGAAGTAAGAGCTAAGCTAGCGACAATTGCAGATGATCAGGGTAATGTTGTATTAATGAGAGGAGAAGCTCCTAAAAGAACAATGGGTAAGCCCTGGATAGAAACAGTAAGATCCTATACCTCAAATCCTTCCGTTGCCAGGTCCTTTGTAGGAGAATCTGGAGATATAGAAGATTTGTTTAACGTTGACCATACTGTTATACCACCTGATTCAAAAGTAAAAATAGAAAAGATCAATATTTCTGATATAGTCGATGTAATTGGAGTAGCTTGGGAAGAAGAATTTTTGGTATTAAATCGTTCCGTAATACCAGAAGAGGCATTGAAAAGGATTTTAGAAAACGATAAGCCATTTTTCGCTAGACTCTTAAATAGAAGTCGGGCTATGATACGAAGATGATTTACCTGTTGACAAAGAATCTTAAATAGGATATAAATTAGCCTAACCTAAAAATAAGGGGGAGCTTTGCTTCCTTCTTTATTTTTTTGCTTTAAAAGCGGGTCTTATCTTCTAGAAATTATTTCTGATGGCAAAACAAGTAGGCAGTAAAAGACAATATTGGGGGAAGGAAACAAAAAAACTTCCAGAGTTGGATCTGTTATCAATACAGAAGCAATCCTATCAATGGTTCATTGATGAAGGGATTCGTGAAGTTATTGATGAAATATCTCCTATAGAAGACTTCACAGGAAAGAATTGGGAATTATCTCTTGGTGAATACAAACTTGGAGAACCAAAGTTAACAGAAGAAATAGCATTAAACAAAGGTCTAACATATTTCTCACCTCTAACAGTTGAAGCAACTCTTGTAAACAAAAAAACAGGAAAATCCATTAAACAAAACGTTTTCTTAGGAGAAGTTCCAAAGATGACAGATCGTGGAACATTTATAGTTAATGGTATTGAGCGTGTTATTGTTAGCCAAATTGTTAGATCTCCGGGAGTTTTCTTCACAGCAACAGAAGATCCAATTACAGGAAAAACACTTTATACAGCAGAAATGAGACCGGTTCATGGTTCATGGCTTGAATTTTCAACAACAAGAACAGACATGGTTGTAGTTAGAATTGACAGAAGAAAGAAATTCTTAGCTTCAGTTTTCCTTAAGGCTCTTGGAGTTGAGACAAATGAAGAAATTTATGAAAAGTTCAAAGGCGTTGATAACTCAGAAAACTACATTAAAAATACTTTAGAAAAAGATGATGCAAAAGGTGGAACAGATGCTTTAATAGAAATCTTTAAGAAAATGAACCCAGGAGAGCCTGTTGTTATTGACACAATCAGACAAAACTTCCGTGATTCATTCTTTGACAGAAGACGTTACGATCTTTCAAAAGTAGGTCGTTACAAGGTAAACAAGAAGCTAAATGGTCTTCCAAACTTTACAGACCAAGAAGCTTTAACTCTTACAGTAGATGATGTTATTGGAATAATTTCATATCTTATTAACCTTTCAAACGGAAAAGGAAAAATTGATGATATTGATCATCTTGCAAACAGACGCATAAGATCAATTGGAGAATTAGTACAAACAACAGCATTTAGAGTTGGAGCTCTAAGATTGGAACGTATTATTAAAGAAAAAATGTCACTTGCTTCAACAGAAGAACAATTCTCACCAAGCCACTTTATTAATGCTCATCCAATAATTGCAGCAATTAATGAATTCTTTAGAACTTCACAACTTTCAGCAATTCTTGATCAGACAAACCCATTATCAGAGATTGATAATATAAGACGTCTTACTGTTATGGGAACAGGTGGAATCTCAAGAGAAAGAGCTTCCTTCTCAATTCGTGATATAAATTCATCCCAGTATTCCAGAATTTGTCCTGTTAGGTCTCCTGAAGGTCCAAACATTGGACTTGTTACTTATCTTGCGCTTTATGCTCGTGTAAATGAATACGGATTCCTAGAAGCTCCTTATGCAAAAGTTGTTGCTGAAAAAGGAAAGCTAAAAGTAACAGATGAAATAGTATACCTAGATGCAGAAGAAGAGAGAGATCATTACATAACTCATGCTGATATTAGAATTGAAGACGGAGTAATAATGGATGATTTAGTACCGGCTCGTTACAATGGAGAATATCTTGAAGTTGAAAAAGAAAAAATTGAATTTATAGATGTTATTCCAAGACAGGTTGTTGGAACATCAGCTGCTTTAATTCCGTTTATTGACCATGATGAAGCTAACCGTGCTCTTATGGGTACCCACATGCAATGTCAGGCTGTACCTTTGGTTAAGAACGAGAGCCCAATTGTTGGAACCGGAATGGAATCAATGGTTTCCCACGCTATGGGAAGAGTAAAAACAGCAACTTTTGACGGTACTGTTACCTATGTAGATGCTAACAAAGTTATCGTTAAAGAAGGAAAGAACGAACAAGAATTCATAATAGATAAATTCAAGAGAACTGCACAAAATACATTCTTCAACCAAAAACCAATAGTATCTGTTGGCCAAAAAGTTAAGAAAGGTGATGTTCTTATTGATGGACCGGCTTCACAAAATGGAGAATTAGCATTAGGAAAGAATTTGGTTATTGCTTACGCTTCATTTGATGGACTTGGATATGAAGACGCTATTGTCATTTCAGATAGACTAGTTCGTGACGACTCCTTAACTAGCGTTCATATTGAAAAATATGAAGCAACAGTTGTTGATACCAAACTTGGACCAGAAGAAACAACACGCGATATTCCAAACGTTGCAGAAGAAGATCTTGCTAACCTAGACGACGAAGGAATTGTAGTTGTAGGATCAGAAGTAAAACCAGGAGATATTCTTGTTGGAAAGATTGCTCCAAAGGGTGAAACAGAGTTAACAGCAGAAGAAAGATTGCTACGTGCAATATTTGGAGAAAAAGCTCGTGAAGTTCGTGATACATCACTTAGAATGCCACACGGTGAGCACGGAATAATAACAAATGTTCAAATTCTTGACCGTAATCGTGGAGATGAATTAGAACCGGGAACAATTAGAAAGATACAGGTTGAAGTTGCTCAAATGAGACACGTTGTAGTTGGAGATAAGCTTGCCGGACGCCACGGAAACAAAGGAGTTATCTCAAAGATAGTTCCGGATTCAGATATGCCATATCTTGAAGATGGTACACCAGTTGATATTATTATTTCTCCAATCTCAGTTCTTGGACGTATGAATCTTGGTCAGCTTCTTGAAGCTCATCTTGGGCTTGCAGCAAGAAAGCTTGATATGAAGATTGCACTTCCGGTTTTTGAAAAGATGAATGAAGATCAATATATTGACCTTCTAAAACAAGCAGGAATGCCTGTTAATGGAAAAATGAAACTCTTTGATGCAAGAACAGGAGAGGCATACGAGAATGACGTAGTTGTAGGAATTGGATACATCATGAAGCTTATCCACATGGTTGAGGATAAGGCTCACGCACGTTCAACTGGACCATACTCACTTGTTACACAACAGCCTCTTGGAGGAAAAGCACAAATGGGAGGACAGCGTTTGGGAGAGATGGAAGTATGGGCACTTGAAGCACATCGTGCTGCCTACACATTACAGGAAATGTTAACAATCAAATCTGATGATGTCTCTGGACGTGCGAAGGCATTTGAAGCTATAATAAAGAGTGTTGATATTCCAACGCCTCGCGTTCCTGAATCTTTCAAAGTTTTGATTCGTGAGTTACAATCATTGTCTCTTAACATTGTTCCTATGCAAGCTGTTGTAGCTGATGAAGAAAAGGAAGATGAAGAAGAGTTGAAAGCAGAAGAGGAAATTAAGGAAGAGGCAAAGGAACTTCAGGAAGAGTTAGCAGGCGTAGAAGTAGCAAGTGATGAAGAAGCTGCTGAAGTTGTTGGCCAAGAGGACGCAGAAATTGAAGCACCAACAGCTGCTGAAGTAGAGGCAGCAAATGAGGAGGTAGCAGCAGAATAGTTCTGCTGAGAAAGGATTAAATATGGACGGTAAAAAGAAAAACGAAAAAAAGTTTGACGCAATAAACATTTCTGACTTTAAAGGTCTTAAAGTTTTGGTTGCAGATTCAGAAGATATAAAGAATTACTCATACGGTGAGGTAACAAAACCTGAAACTATTAACTACAGAACTTACAGACCTGAGAAAGATGGACTTTTTGATGAAAGAATCTTTGGTCCTACGCGTGATTTTGAATGTTATTGTGGAAAATACAAAAGAATCCGCTATAAGGGAATTGTTTGTGACCGTTGTGGAGTTGAAGTAACTTACTCAAGAGTAAGACGTGAGCGCATGGGTCACATAACCCTAGCATCTCCAGTTGTTCACATCTGGTTCTCAAAGGGTAGCCCTTCAAAATTATCAGTTTTACTTGATATACCTCAAAAAGATTTGGAATCCGTAGTTTACTTTGCTTCATATCTTGTTACAAAGATTGATGAAGATAAGAGAAAAGAAGCACAGAAAACTCTTAATGACATTAAAAATGAAAGAATTGAGAAAATTAAGAAGCAAGCTGAAGAAGAAAAAGGAGCTCTTGAAAAAGATGAAAAATCAAAAGTAAAAGAGGTAAAGGGGTCACTCAAAGAAGAACAGCAAACACTTGTATTAGAAGAAACAGATGTTCAGTTTAGACAAAAAAGGATAGCTCTTGATAAAAGAGTTGAGACAGAGGTAGCAAGAACTGAGGAAATCTTTACTCGTGTTAATGACATTATTAAAGGTCTTAAGCTTTGGGATGTACTAAGTGAAGAAGAATACGTTCGCTTAATAGAATATGATGTACCTCTATTCTTTGAGGTAGAAACAGGGGCATCAGCAGTTCTTCACGCTATTGAATCAATGGATCTTCCAAAATTGATTGGTGAGCTTCGTGAAGAAGTTCAAAAATCATCTGGCCAAAAACAATTAAAGCTTTTGAAACGCCAGCACCTTATTGAATCTATTAACAAAGCAGGTTTCAAACCGGATTCCTTAATCTTACTTGCCCTTCCGGTTCTTCCACCGGATTTGCGTCCTATGGTTCAGCTTAATGGAGGAAGATTTGCTACATCTGATTTAAACGATCTTTACAGAAGAGTTATAAACAGAAACAACCGCTTAAAACACCTTATCTCGCTTGGTGCACCGGAGATTATTCTTAGAAATGAAAAAAGAATGCTCCAGGAGTCTGTTGATTACTTAATTGATACTTCAATAAGAACATCACAAACTCAAAAACAATTTAAATCACTTTCAGACATTCTTCGTGGAAAACAGGGTCGTTTCAGAAAGAATTTACTTGGAAAACGCGTTGATTACTCTGGACGTTCAGTTATTATTGTTGGACCAGAGCTTACACTTAACCAGTGTGGACTTCCAAAAGAAATGGCTTTGGAATTATTCAAACCATTTGTTATCCGTGAAGTTATAGCACGTGGTCTAACAACTCCAAACGTAAAGGCTGCAAAGAGGTTTATTGAAAGACGTTCACCGGAGATATTTGATATCTTGGAAGAAATCACACGTAATCACCCGGTTCTTCTAAACCGTGCTCCAACCTTGCACAAACTTGGAATTCAAGCTTTCTACCCGGTTTTGGTAGAAGGATCAGCTATTAAGATCCATCCTTGTGTTTGTGCAGGATACAACGCTGATTTTGATGGAGACCAAATGGCTATTCACGTACCATTGTCACAGCGCGCTCAAGAAGAGGCAATCAAACTAATGATGCCGGCACACAACCTTCTAAAGCCAGCTGATGGAGCTCCTATTACTCTTCCAAACAAAGAGATGGCTCTTGGTGCTTTCTACCTAACAAGTATTGATGAAAGATTAAGAAAAGAAAATGCTACAACATTCTCTGATCCGGCAGAAGCTCACTTTGCATTTTCACTTAAGAAAATCTCACTACGTGAACCAATTCAAGTTAGGATTGACGGTAAATTAACAGAGACAACTCTTGGAAGAATAATCTTTAACGAAAGATTACCTAAAGAAATGCAGTTTGTTAACCGTGAAATAAAAGCTTCAACAATAAAGGAATTGGTAACAAAGGCTATGGTTATTTGTTCAGAAGCAGAAGTTGCACACTTAATTGATAACCTTAAGGAAATTGGATTCTACGCAGCAACAGTTTCCGGTATTTCAGTTTCAACTTTTGATCTTAAAAAGCTTCCAAACAAAGACACATTAATAGACGAGGCAGAAGTAAAGATTAAAGAAATTGAAGAAGAATACCAAAACGGTCTTATTACACATGCTGAACAAAGAAGACTTTCAAATAACGTATGGCTTGAAGCAACTGAGAATCTTGCTAACCTTACCTGGGAGCTTTTTGATAAGAATGATATCGTTAGAATCATTGCTGAATCAGGAGGAGCACGTGCCGGAAAAGATCAAATCAAACAGCTTGCTGCTATGCGTGGACTTATATTTGATCCGCTAGGACGTATCGTTGAGCTTCCAATTAAATCTAACTTCCGTGAAGGACTTTCAATTTTTGAATACGTTAACTCTGCTCGTGGATCAAGAAAAGGATTAACAGATTCAGCTCTTAAGACCGCGGACGCAGGATATCTAACAAGAAGACTTGTTGACGTAGCACATGACGTTATAATCCGTCAGGGTGACTGTGGAGTTGAAGATGGAATAACAGTTGATGTAGCCAAATACCGTGAGAATGAAGTATATCTTACAAGCATGCTTCTTGGACGTGTTGTTCTAAAAGACGTTACAAGTAAGACAGATAAGAAAACTATAGTTAAAAAGGGTTCAGAAATTGATTATGATGCACTTGCTCAGATCATCAAAGATGGAAGTGTTACTGAAATAATTGTTCGCTCACCATTATTCTGTAGATTAAGATATGGACTTTGTGCAGCTTGTTACGGATGGGATCTATCTGCTTACAGAAGAGCAGATGAAGGTACACCGGTTGGAGTTATAGCAGCACAATCCATTGGAGAGCCTGGAACACAGCTAACAATGCGTGTTAGACACTTTGGAGGAGTTGTTATGTCTGACGTTACCCAAGGATTGCCAAGGGTAGAAGAGTTATTTGAAGTAAGACGTCCTAAGACTCTTGCTCCAATAGCAGAAATTGCAGGAAAAATACAGCTTAACAAAGTAGAAGACGGATACATAATTCGCGTACGTAATGCAAAGAGCAAGCCGGTTGACGAGCGTGAATACTTTGTGCCATTAACTTCAACAGTTTTGGTAGAAGAGGGAGAAACAGTTGCAGCCGGAACACAGCTTTGTGAAGGATACCTTGATCCAAGAGATGTTCTTAAGATTTCAGGTCTTCGTTCTGCTCAAGAATATCTTATTGCCCAGATTCAAAACGTTTACGAATCACAAGGTATTCCAATTCACTACAAACACTTTGAAACAATCGTTCGCAAGATGTCTGATAAGGTTATGATTGAAACTCCCGGCGACACAGCCCTTATGCCTGGAGACCTAGTTTCAAAGCTTAGATTTGAAGAAGAAAATGCAAACATAATCTCAGAAGGTGGAGAACCGGCATCAGCTCGTGAGATAATTCTTGGAATCACAAAAGCCTCACTCGTAACAGATTCATGGCTTTCAGCATCTTCATTCCAAGAAACTACTCAAGTTCTAACAGATGCAGCTTTGGAAGGAAAGATAGATAACTTAATTGGTCTAAAGGAAAACGTTATTGTTGGAAGACTTATTCCTGTTCGTGAAGAATTCATAGAGGGCGCAGTTGAAGATAAAATACAAGCAAATAGTCAAGATAACGTTGTTGAAGCTACTCCAGCAGTTTAATCTTCGCTAACTTTTGAATTTTAAATTATTTCTGGTATTTTAGCTTCGGATAATGTAGAATACGTAGTTAGCGCCCAAAGTTTGGGCAAAAAATATGCCAACACTTAATCAATTAATTAAAAAAGGTAGAAGCAAAAAACAAAAGAAGATCAAAGCAACAGCTTTGCGTTCTATGTTTAATGCAAAAGATAGGAAATACACTCAGGTTTCATCTCCTCAGAAGCGTGGAGTTGTAACTCTTGTGCGTACAATGACACCAAAAAAACCAAACTCAGCTCTTCGTAAAGTTGCTCGTATCAAATTATCAAACAGGGAAGAAGTAACAGCTTATATCCAAGGAGTAGGACACAATCTTGCTGAACACGGAATCGTATTGGTAAGAGGTGGACGTGTAAAGGATTTACCTGGAGTTAAATATCATTTAGTTCGTGGTAAATTTGATCTTGGCGGAGTTGAAGGAAGAAAAACTTCAAGAAGCCGTTATGGAACAAAAAGACCAGGAGGAGGAGCTCAGGCTTAAGGTTTTGGTTCTTGGTTCTTGGGATTTTCCTAGGATCCAAGATCTAATATCTAATAACTAACATATGGCACGTGGTGGAGCAAAAATAAACAAAAGAGCAATGCAATTAGATCCAGTTTATGGAAGCAATTTAATTGCTAAATTTACTAACAGGCTTATGGTTGACGGTAAAAAAACCGTTGCACAGCGTGTTATGTATGATGCTTTTGAAATAATGAAAAAGCAAGGTAATCCTCTTGAGATTTTTGAAAAAGCTATTGATAATGTTGCTCCAAAAGTTGAAGTTAAGGCAAGAAGAATTGGAGGAGCCGCTTATCAGGTTCCAACAGAAGTTAGAGGAGCAAGAAAAACTGCTCTTGCTATTCGCTGGATATTAGAAGCTGCAAAGAAGAGACCAACAGCAGAATATAAAACAATGGCAGATAAACTTGCAGCAGAATTATTGGACGCTACAAATAATGCAGGAGAAGCAATAAGAAAAAGAGATATAGCGCACCGCATGGCAGAGGCTAACAAAGCTTTCGCTCATTTCCGCTGGTAGATTAAAAAAACTTCTATGAATATATATGAGGGAGAAAGTAATTTTCTCTCTACATCAGAACAACTTCCAAATGTAACTGGCATAAATCTCGCTTATAGAGATTATCTTCTTTTGGCTTCGCAGGTTGATCAGGATAAAGCAAGGGTAGAAAAATCTGTTGCTTTGGCTACCAGATATGGAAGCGCAATGAAGAGACGAGCTTTGGCTATTCGTGATGAGGTTGAAAAAGTTTATGGAGAAGGTTTTTTAAATCCCCACATAATTTTGTCTCAAAATACAGATCCAGAATATACATATTTTGATAACAAAAATTCACAGATAATGACAATCACAAGAATTGGGGAAGATAAAAATGGCTTTTTTAGAAGAAGGACAAGTTCAAGATTTAGTAACCCACATCCTACCGGAATTGCAGGATGGATAGACTATTCTGGAAATCTAGTTCGTGAACTATTAAATCAATCTCTTGCTCCAGTGGTAGGTGCTAGATAGATTCTAAGATGGTATAATTTCTTCTCTTCTAATCTTCAGGCTTTATTATGAATAATCTTGAAACTCTTTTCGTAGTGTTGTATGGTTCGTTTTCTTTTTCAGGTTTTCTGCTTGGTTTAAAAAACTGCGTAAAGAAAAAAAATCCATACGGATTAACAAAACCCTATAACTTAATAGGATCTTTTGTGTGGGCAGACGCTATAGTATTTGGTCTTTTCTGGACAATGGTGTCTATAGCCTCTATCTTGTTATCAAATTGGCTACTGTTCCTACTCACACAATCAATATTTTGGTTGATCCGCTCAATTGGGGAAACAATCTATTGGTTTAATGAGCAATTTGCAGTTAAAAATAGAAATCCGGTTCATACACTTTGGCATTCAAAGATATTTCCCGGATCATCCTCTTATATAGCTTCACAAATTTTCTGGCAGTGTATTGCCGTTATAACATCTATCACTTCACTGTTTCTTATCAAAGTGTGGTTTAAAATTTAACAAAGTGTGCTATATTAGAAAACGTGGAAAATATTAGATGGTTTGGGCATGCCTCTTTTGCAATAACTGACAAAGTTTCCGGTAATAAAGTTTACTTTATTGATCCTTATCAAATGCCGGATTTGGGCCCCGAGAAGGCCGATATTATTTTTATAACTCATGCTCATCCAGATCACTTGTCTCTTGGAGACATAGACAATTTATTAAAACCTGATACAACCGTTGTTGCCACATCTGATTCGCTAAATACTCTAAAAATTTCTGACTCTCAAAAATTTCATGTTACGCCAAATCAAGAGTATGAAATTAAAGGACTAAAATTTGAAACAGTTCCTGCATACAATACTCATGCTGAAAGATTGAGCTTTCATCCTGAATCCAATCATTGGGTTGGTTACATTTTGCATGTGAATGGCCAGAAAATATATCATGCGGGGGATACGGATTTTATTCCGGAGATGAAAAAGTTTGCAGAGAAAAACTTGGATATTGCCATGCTTCCAATGGGTGGAGGATACACAATGGGGGTTGAGGAAGCAATAGAGGCTGCTAATGCAATTGCTGCCAAAGTTACAATCCCAATGCATTATAGAAGAAATATTGGGCCGGATTATCCAAAGCACGAAGAAAAATTAAAAGCAGGAGTTAAAAATTCAAAAGTAGAAATCCTCGAAGAAGTTGCTTAGCAATAATAAATAGATTACTGTACGTCTATTCCTGTGATTTTGTCACCAACTGCAATCTGGTCAACTACATCCATGCCACTAGTTACTTTTCCAAAGATTGTGTAAGCAGGATTTAGTGGAGTATCTTTTTTAATGATAAAGAATTGGCTCCCATTGGTATTAGGACCGCGGTTTGCCATGGCAAGTGTACCTCTTACATAGCCGGCTTTATACAGGTCACTAGTGGGCGTTATTTCATCCTCAAAAGTTGGACCATAAATTGATTCTCCACCCGTTCCGTTTCCGCTAGGGTCTCCGCCTTGGATTACCCACTCTTCAACTCTATGGAAAGTTAGGTTATCATAATATCCTTTCTTTGCATGGGTTGCAAAGTTTGTAACTGTTTTTGGAGCAATATCAGGATAAAGTTCCAGTTCAATATTTCCTTTTGCTGTTTTTATTGTTGCCATCTTAGCGCTAATTCTATCACTTACATCAACTGTTGGTCCAGGGGTAGGAATTGCAACTGAAACAGTGGGGGTAGGGGTAGGGGTTAGAAAATTAGTTGCGGTTTGTGTTTGTGGTTTTTGGTTGAAGAGAAGATATATTGCTAAGAATGCAATTAATACTACGCTCATGAAAATTACTGCCGTTTTCATTTGTGTTTTATTCTAGGTAATTCTCAAAAAGAATTCAATAGTTTATTTAAGAGATTTTATATTATATGTCGTTATCCTAAGTACTCCATTTTATTTTAATGAAGTTGTAAGAGGTTCCAGGCCCTTTTCTGTTAATAAAAAGTCATCTTCTATTCTTACTCCTCCAAATCCGGGTATATAAATTCCAGGCTCAATAGAAAAAACCATACCGGGAAGTAACTCATCATCTGTTTTTCCGGAGAGGTGTGGAAATTCATGGACTTCTAGCCCCATCCCGTGTCCTAGTCCATGGGGGATTTCTTTAAATCCATTTTTTACAATATAGTCACTAGCTGCTTTATAAGCCTTCTTGCCGGAGACCTTGCCTTTAGAAAAGTTAATGTACTTTATTGCTTCAATTTGGGAATCAAGGACTGTTTGGTATATCTTTTTGCTTTTGTCTTTTGCGTTTTTGGTTAATATGGTTCTTGTCATATCTGCACAATACCCATTAAATTTTGCTCCAAAGTCCAGCAAAACTAATTCGTCTTTATTCGTAAGTCGTTTGTCGCTTGTTTTATGATGTGGAACAGAGGAATTGGCCCCAAAGGCAACAATAGTATCAAAGGCAAGACTGCAGCTGTATTTTTTCATGTACATTTCCATTTCATATGCAATCTGTTCTTCTGTTACACCAATTTTTATGAGGGGTTTTATAAATTCAAAAGTATCATCTGTTACTTTTGCAGCATGCCTCAGTGCTTTTATTTCTTCTTCATCCTTAATTTCTCGTAAAGATTCAACTAAATCTTCTGTTAAAACTAATTTGGCGTTTATGTTTTTGGATAATCTTTTGTATTCTGCAAACGTAAGATTTTCTTCAAATCCAATGCTTTTTCGGCTAGAGGCTGATCCGCCTTTAGCGGAAATAATTTGATTAATAGCTTCGCTAACAGGTTTCATGACTACTTTGATTTTTGGGGGCATCATTTTCTTAACTGCCTCAAAGTAGAGTGGGTTAGTAAAAAAGGTGGCAGATGTTGGAGTGACAAATAAAAATGCCTCGCGTTCTGTATTGGAAAGGCTTGTAAAGCCGGTTAAATAACGAATGTTAACGGCGCTTGAGACAAGCAACGCATCGATTTTATTAGCAGCCAGATTTTTTTGTAGGTTGGTAAGTCTTTGTGTTGACATAGCTACGAATTATATCAAAATAGATTGGGGTTTACATTCGTGCCTCAAATTTGCTAAAATAGGTATCTCGAGGCAACACTCGAGTTTTTATTTAATTATGGCCGACGAATCACGTATATATCCATTAGACAAAATCCGAAACATCGGAATTATTGCGCATATTGACGCAGGAAAAACCACAACCTCAGAAAGAATCCTTTATTACACAGGAAAGTCCTACAAAATTGGAGATATTGATGAAGGAAATACAGTCATGGACTGGATGGACCAAGAAAGAGAGCGCGGAATTACTATTGTATCTGCTGCAACCACCACGTTTTGGACACACACGCCACTTGGACGCTCAGAAGGACAAGATGAGCCATACCGTATCAACCTTATTGATACTCCCGGCCACGTTGATTTTACAGCAGAAGTAGAAAGATCGCTTAGAGTTCTAGATGGAGCAGTAACCGTTCTTGACGCAGAAGAAGGAGTTCAATCACAGTCTGAAACTGTTTGGAGACAAGCAGACAAATACCATGTTCCAAGAATTTGTTTTGTTAACAAAATGGATAAGCTTGGAGCAGATTTTCTAAAGACTGTTAAATCAATAGAAGATAGGCTTGGAGCTAATCCATGTATCATGGTTCTTCCAATTGGAGCAGAAAACGAATTCAAAGGAGTAGTTGATCTTCTTAATATGAAATCACTTACCTGGACAGGTGAAGAGCTTGGAGCAAAATACGATGTTTCAGATGAAATTCCAGAAGACATGCGCGCACAAGTTGAGGAATACCGCCACAAGATGATAGAAAAGATTGCCGAAAACAATGATGACCTACTAGAAAAATACCTCAATAATGAAGAAATCTCAAATGAAGAACTAAAACAAGGATTACGACGCGCTGTTGTTGGGTACAAATTAGTTCCAATATATGCCGGTACATCATTAAGAAATAAAGGAGTACAACCACTTCTTGATGCTGTTGTTGATTATCTTCCATCCCCATTGGACCTTAAAGAAGTAAAAGGTATTAACCCAAAGAATGATCAGGAAGAAGTAAGACAGCTTACACCGGATGAGGCTTTCACAGGTTTTGCATTCAAAGTTCAGATTGATCCTCACGTTGGAAAAATTACATTCGTTAGAATTTATTCCGGAAAATTAGAATCAGGATCTTATGCATACAACTCAACCCGTGATGTACGTGAAAGAGTTGGAAGACTACTTCTTATGCATTCTAACCAAAGAGAAGAGATAAAAGTTGCGTACGCAGGAGAAATAGTAGCTGTTGTTGGATTTAAAGACACAATCACAGGAGATACGATTTGTGATGAAACAAAACCAATAGTTTTGGAAAAAATTACATTCCCGGAACCGGTTATTTCACTTGCTATTGAGCCAAAAACAAAGAGCGATCAGGAAAAAATGGGATTAGCGCTTAAGCGCCTTATGGAAGAAGATCCTACATTTACAGTTAAGACAAATCATGAAACCAACCAAACTATTATTTCAGGAGTTGGAGAATTACAGCTTGAGATCATGGTTGACCGTATGAAGCGTGAGTTTAATGTTGAGGCAAACGTTGGTGCTCCTCAGGTTGCGTACAAAGAAACATTTGGCCAAGAAGCAGTTGGAGAAGGTAAATACATTAAGCAAACAGGAGGACGCGGACAATATGGACACTGTTGGCTGAGAGTTGAACCAAACCCACGTGGAGAAGGGTTCCAATTTGTTAATGCAATTAAAGGAGGAGCAATTCCTGCAGAATTCGTTACATCCGTTAACAAAGGAGTTGTTGAAACTCTTGAAAAGGGAATATTACTTGGGTACCCAATAGTTGATCTTAAAGTTACAGTCTATGATGGATCTTACCATGATGTTGATTCATCTGATATTGCATTTAAGATCGCAGCTTCTATGGCACTTCAAGCAGCATCCAAAAAGGGTGATATGAAATTGCTCGAACCAATCATGAAGGTTGAGGTTACAACACCGGAAGAATTTATGGGAGATGTTATTGGAGACCTTTCGAGTAAGCGTGCTCAGATTTCCGGATCTGAAGAGCGTGGAAATGCAAGAATTATTCTTGCTATGGTTCCATTGTCTGAACTTTCAGGATATGCAACAACCCTGCGTTCTATGTCACAGGGTCGCGCACAATATTACATGGAGCCCAGCCATTACGAAGAAGTACCAAACAACATTGTTCAAGCAATGCTTGCTAAATCAACCTTCACAGGAAGAATCTCCAATCAATAGTCTGCTTTGCTATAATGGCTAATATGGATGTCAGAGGTGAATTTCAATCTCCCGAGAAACCACAAATTGTAACTCCTAAACTTGTTTTATTGTTAGGTCCATCCGGAGTTGGAAAAACAGAAATTATAAAAAGATTAACTCAGCTTGATAATCGAATAGTTGCAAGCCCTGTTTATACAGATAGACCAGCAAGAGCAGATGATGTTGGAAGGGTAAGTGTTAGTCCAGAAGTTTTTGAGCAGATGGAAAAAGATGGTGAATTTTTGCACCGTAAAGATATTTATGGAAGTAGATATGCAATGTCTAAGAAAACAATTATGGAAGCTTTAAGTAATGGCCAGGTTCCAATTCAGGATTTCCCCATAGAAGATATTCCTGCTTTAAAAGATAAAGCACCGATTTATACGATTTATATTTTGCCTCCATCTCTAACAGAATTGAAGAGGAGATTGGGGATGGATAATCGGGATATTGATGGATCTCGTTATGAGGAGAGTAAGGCTGAGCTTTTGAAATATGTAAAGCAACATTTTAAATCGGATAATATTGATGATGTTGTGATTAATAAGGATGTAATACAGGCAACCCAGCAGGTATTAAATTCAATTTATTCAAAAGTTACAAAATAATTTGCTAAAATAGGTCTTGTGAAGATTCATTTTTTGGGAACCAATAGTTGGTATACAACCCCTACCGGAAACACTGCATCAATTTTAGTTGACAGTGATGAAAGATATATCATTTTTGATGCCGGAAATGGTTTGTATAAAATAGACCAATACATTAAGGAAAACAAACCAATAGCTCTTTTTATAAGCCATTTTCATATTGATCATGTTTCGGGTCTCCAGATCCTTTCAAAATTTAATTTTCCCCAAGGCGTTGATATCTATATAGCAAAAGGCCGAACAAAAGATTTTGAGACATTTGCCGGTCCCCCATATACCATTGGTTATAAAGACAGGGATGGAATTCCTTTTAAATTTAAAACCCAATACCGCCTGCATGAGTTGGAGTTAGGCGAAAGCAACATAGGTTTTCCGGTTGAGGTTTTTGAAATGTATCATCTTTTTGGAGACCATGCTTATAAATTAGAGATTGAGGGCAAAGTTATTGCGTATTCTGGAGATACTGGGGAAGGTTCAAATAGTATGCTTCTGGCAAAAAACGCAGATGTTCTTATTCATGAATGTACAAATGACAATTCATTTTCAAATGAGGCCGGGCATGTAAATCCAAAGCAAGCGGCAAAAATAGCAAAAGAGGGAAACGCAAAAAAACTTATTCTAACCCATTTTGCGCCGGGGATTTTTACGACAATAGAAAAAAGAAAACAGGCAGAATATGCGGCCAAGGAAATCTTTATGGATACAATTGCTGCAACAGACGATTTGGTAATTGAGGTATAATAGTTATTGAGATGGATAAAAATAAGGAACAAGAAATACTTTTGAAAATCGTTGAAACCTGGAGACCTAGTCAGACGCCCGAATACAGAGGTTTTAAATGTGCTAATTGTCAACAATTTAAAAATCAGGCATGGTATCATTGGGTAAATTCCGGAAACTATAGACTTCCTATCCATATGTGTGATGATAAATGCGAACCAGAATTCCAAGCAGAGACTATAAAAATCGATGAGAGTAAGATTGCTAGAGTAGACAGAGAAAAATTTGGTTCTGAATATCATTATTCTGATATTGCAAAAGATAAATTCAGAGAGATTGTTGCTTCTTGGCCCGAATATGATGAACCAAAACTTAAAGCATTTATTTGTGATTCTTGTAACGAGGATTTGACAATGGAGACATTGCCAGATGGGAGTCAACAACGACAAGGATTTCATGTTTGGTGGAAAATGGACGATGGTGAAACTTTGGCTGAACTTCATTTCCACAAAGATTGCGCAAGCAAACTCAATATTAGTTAAATTTTTAACAAATATTTCATTTTTTAAAGATTTGCCCCAATACTTTACCCCGATTAAATCAGGGTTTATACTTAATTCTTAATACTCTATACTATATTCACTATGCCTAGGGTAAAGCTGTCTGAATTCAGAGCAAAAACAATAGTCAATAATTATATGGGAACTTCCTATTCCGGTTTCCCATTTCATGCTAAAACTGATGCTATTTCAAAAATAGATGATGCTGTTAACCCGGACAAAAAATACGTTGCAAAAGTAGATCAAGGAATTAAAAAACGGTTTAAACAAGGCCTTGTTGCTTTGGATCTTAAAAACGCATCAGATATAGTTGATGCCATAGCAACAATTCGTAAAAAACACTTTGACGAATTTTTAGTAGAAGAATATATTCCACATGAGCAGAAAGATGAAAAATATATCTCATTTGAAAGAACAGCCAAGGGAATTGTTATTCATTACGCGAGCTCCGGGGGTGTTGATATTGAAGATCATTCGCATGAAGTAAAAAGCATTTTGTATAAGGATTCAAATGACGCAAGAAAAGTTGCTGCGGAATTGGGAGTAGAGCCGGAAAGTTTTGTAGAAAAATTACTCGAGTTATTTGATATAAATTATTTTTCATTTCTTGAAATAAACCCTCTTGTTATATCTTTTAAAAAACCCTACATGCTTGATATAGCAGCAGAGGTTGATTCTGCAGCGGAGTTCTTTGTTGATACTTGGAGTAGCAACGATTTTAGAAATAGTAGAACCGGAGTTTTAACAGAGGAAGAAAAAAATATTCACAAGCTGTCAGAGAAAAGCTCCTCGTCTCTTACTTTAACCGTTCTTAATCCTAATGGCGCAATTTTTATGCTTTTATCCGGTGGTGGGGTCAGTCTTGCTTTGGCTGATGAAGTTGCAAATCTTGGAAAAGGAGACCTTCTTGCAAATTATGGTGAGTATTCTGGAAACCCAACAGAAGAAGAAACATATATATACACAAAAAATTTACTATCTCTGCTACTGAAATCAACTGCAGCCCACAAAGTTTTGATTATTGGTGGAGGAGTAGCAAATTTTACAGATGTTAGAGTAACCTTTAGGGGGATAATCCATGCAATGACAGATGTTATGCCTGAATTACAAAGACAAAATGTAAAAGTATTTGTAAGACGTGGTGGTCCTCATCAGGCAGAAGGGTTGGCTCATATGGAGAGCTATCTTAAAGAAAATGGAATAGAGGGTAGTGTGCATGGACCAAAGTTAGTAGTTAGTGAGATAGTTGCAAAAGCGCTTGAAAGTATAACAATTGACAATTGACCTTTAACATTTGACCATTCGTCACATGTTAAATGTTACATGTTTTAAAAGGTATGTTTGACTTAGAAAAAATTATAAAAGCAGACCACAAAGTAATTTTGGTAGGTTCTTATCCTGCAATAATTCAATCAATTTTGGATTTTGAATATCTGTGTGGTCAAAAAAAACCAAGTGTTGTTGGTATTGTTGCCGGAGGAAGAAAAATTGAAAGATACTTTTTTGGAAAAAAAGAAATAAGTATTCCGGTTTTTAAATCTTTCTCACATATTCCCGAAAGTATTAGAAATGAAGTTACGTTTATGCTAAATGTTTCTTCCGGAAGAAGAGTATTTACATCAACAGTTGAGGCAATTGACGCTCTACCCGCTTTAATAGGTGGGGTTATATTTGCTGAAAATACTCCGGAAAAACATGCCTTAGATTTGGCAGAACTTTGTGAATCCAAAAATATCTTTTTAGTTGGACCAGCATCGGTTGGATTTTTAATTCCGGGAGTATTTAAGTTGGGGGCAATAGGTGGAGTTGAATACAAACAGCTCGTGGAGGCAAAGCTATCTATTCGTGGAAACGTTGCAGTTTTTTCAGCAAGCGGTGGTACAACTAATGAGCTAATTAATATTTTGTCTTCTCACGGTAAGAAAATTTCTTTTGCCCTACATTTTGGAGGGGATAGATTCCCAATTACTGCGCCAATTGATGCCTTTATGGCGGCAGAAAAAGACCCTGATACAACCCATATAGTTTATTTTGGAGAGCTTGGAGGAGTAGACGAATATGCGGTTTGTGAAGCCATTCAAACTGGAAAGTTAACAAAACCGGTTGTTGCGTATATTGCCGGAAATGTTGCTGAGATTTTCCCCGAGTCTCCTCAGTTTGGCCATGCTAAGGCAATGGCTAAGACCCAAAAGGAGACTGCCAGGGCAAAAAGGGATGCATTAAAAGCAGCAGGTGTAAATGTTGGTGAGAGTTTTAAGGAATTTGTAGAACTCATTGAAAAGGTTCCATCTCGCGAAACCAGAGAAGATAGGAATGCTATAATTGAACCTATGGAAGATAGGCGCCATGCATTAATTTCAACAAGCGTATCAGGTGACAAGGATGGTAAGGTATTGGTTCTTGGGGAAGACCTATTAAGTTTTTCAAAGAGTAATTCATTTGGATATATTGTTGCTTCATTATTCTTGGGTAAAAAAATTAAATCAAAGGAACTTGAAGACTTTGTTAATTTTATTCTTAAGCTTCTTGTAGATCACGGTCCTTACGTGAGTGGAGCCGTAAACACTATTGTTACAAGCCGCGCCGGGCGCGACTTGGTCTCCTCTCTTGCTTCGGGAATCCTAACTATTGGTCCAAGATTTGGAGGAGCAATCAATCAAGCTGCTGCAAACTGGATTGAGGGGGTTTCCTCCAACAAAAATGCCAGCGAGTTTGTAGAAGATTATGCAAAGAGAAAAATTTATATATCGGGTATTGGGCATAGAAAATACAGGAGTGATATGTCTGACCCAAGAGTAAGCGAAATACTTACTTATACAGAAGGTTTGGATGCTAAATTTACTAAGTTTGCAAAAAGTGTTGAAAAAGTAACCGTTGGTAAAAAGGGAAACCTAATTCTTAATGTGGACGGGGCAATAGCATGTGTTCTTCTTGATATTTTGCATGAAAAAGAAGGATATTCGGAAGAAGAATTGAAAGAGCTAACAGACATTGAGTTCTTCAATGCTCTATTTGTTTTGAGCCGTTCAGTTGGATTCATTGGTCACTTCTTAGACCAAAAGAGATTGGATGAAGGATTATTTAGGCTTGGAGAAGAAGACGTTGCAGATGCCTCAAGATCCGAACAATAGTTCGGATACAACGAACAACGAACAACTACATTACTTGTCAATTGTATTAATTTAATCTAAACTGGATATATGGTATCGATGAAGAAAAATCATGAGCTTTTTTGGATCTTAGAAGTTCTTCTTTTAACTCCTGTTGCCCTCTTCTGGTTGGGAGTAATGTCTATGTATTTGGGATCTTCAAGTATGTTGAGTTCGGTTATTGGTGGAACAGGGTCTGAGGCTAAGGTTTTATTGATTACTATAATTTGTCCTGCAGCAGCAGCCTATTTTGCATACAAGTATGTTAAGGACAACAAGAAAGAAAAGGGTGCGGCTCATGGCACAGCAAAAATTATTCAGGTAGTAAGTATACTTACTATTGTTTTTGTTATCCTCTACTTTTACATCCTCAGGTCTTCAGCTTAATTAAGTTTGATAATTAGCCCCAAATAGCCTAAAATTAAGCCATATAAATTGTTATTCTGAGTTAAGCGAAGAATCTTTTTTTGCCTCCTAGATCTTTCACTTGTGTTCAGAGTGACACTTTTTAACTATGAAAGTTTATCCTGACTTTAAATTGGATGAGATCCTTTGGTACAAAATTGGTGGTATCGCCCGATATCTAATTGAGGTGGAAGGAAAAGATGATATTAAAAAGGCGTTTGATCTAATAAGGAAAGAAAAGATTAAGAAGATATTCTTTTTGGGTACCGGATCAAACCTCATTTTTACAGACGAATATTTTGATGGGGTAGTTATAAAGTTTGTTAGTGCAAAAGATTCAATAAGACTTGTTAAACCGCACATAATTGAAGCTCAAGCAGGAGTTATCTTGGATGATGTTATAAAGTTTGCATTTGAAAACAATTTAGTAGGGCTTGAGTGGGCCGGGGGATTGCCGGGGGATGTTGGCGCAGCAGTAAGAGGAAATGTTGGGGCATTTGGTGGGGAAGCAAAAGACGTGGTGTCAGAGGCCGAGATATTTGAGGTAATAAATAACAGGCCAAGATTTAAAAAACTAAAAAGATTTGAATTAAAATTTTCTTATAGAAACTCCTTGGTTAAAAGAAAAAGACTTGGTGTTGTTTCTGCCCAGTTTAAATTAAAAAAAGGAGATGAGGCAACTCTTAATAGGGCGCGCCAAACTTATCTTAATAATATTGAATATAGAAAAATAAGGCATCCTCTTGAATATCCAAATTGCGGAAGTGTTTTTAAAAACGTTTCTGATCCGGAACATGTTAAGAAGGTTATTGAAGTGTTCCCGGACTTGTCGGAAAAAATAAAAAGAGATTGGTATGGAAAAGTTGCCATGGGATATCTTATAAAAAGACTCGATTTATCAGAGTATAGAGTTGGGAATGCTATGATATCTCCTAAGCACTGTAACTTTATAGTTAATCTTGGTGGAGCAAAGGCAACAGATGTATTATCAATTATTAAAGTAGTTCAAGAAAAATTTCTTGAAACATTTGATTTCATCCCGGAAGTAGAAGTAGAAATTGTAGCATGAGAATAGTTTTTCAAGGTAAAACTAAAACAGGTAAAGACATTATTATTCGCTATCTTGACTCTGAGGATACTCCTCGACTACTGCAATATATAAACGAAATATCACGCGAAAAAACATTTATTACTTTTCAGGGTGAACAGCTAACATTATCAGAGGAGGAGCAGTATGTTAGTGCTATTTTAAAAAAAGTTGCAGAAAAAAGAGCGGTTGAGTTAGTCGTTATATATGAGAATGAAATCATTGGAATTGCCGGTATAAGTCTTGGTGAAAAAGTGGAAAGTCATCATGGAGTATTCGGAATAACCATAGCAAAAGGGTATAGGGGAGATGGAATTGGTAGTATATTGATGAAATTGACTTTGGATGAAGCCCAAATGAATCTACCCGAACTTAGGTTGGTTATTTTGAAAGTATATGAGGGAAATTCCTTGGCTAAAAATATGTATGAGAGGTTTGGTTTCAAAAATTACGGCAATCTTCCAGAGGGAATTCATTACAAGGGAAATTACATCGGCGTAGATTTAATGTATAAGAAAGTAAAATAGTTTGACCGGTTGTTAACTTCACTGATATACTTTAACTTCAGTTTAACTGCCCATGAATGTAATTCTTAATAATCTCCATTGGATATCTTTTAATGTTTTATTGGCAATTTTTCCTATTCCGTTTGGCTACCTTATGTTAAAAAGTAAGAATAGTATAGGAAAGATAATTTTTGGTTTAATTTGGTTGTTCTTTCTTCCAAATTCACTTTATCTAATTACAGATATTTTTCACATAATTCCTGATGCAAAAGAGATAAGAGGATTTTATTTAACCATAGATTTCGTAATATACTTTGTACTCATTTTAATTGGTATTTTAACTTTTATTACATCCGAATATTTTTTTGAAAAAGCATTTTTAAGAAAAAAGCCATACAAAAAATATGACTTTTTAATTCTCTTTGTTTTAAATCTTTTAGTTGGATTCGGAATAGTCTTGGGCCGTTTTCAAACCGTTAATTCTTGGGAGGTAATTACTCATCCATCAAATGTAATTGCAAAAACTCTCGGCATTTTTACTTCACAGAATTTAATTTTTTATGTAATTCTTTTTGGAATAGTCTCACAAATTACTTATTATTCATTCAGAAAACTAGTAGCAAAGAAAATTTAGCTATTTGGGTTGATTATTAAGACTTCTCCAAAGTATCATTGACGCATAAGTTCTATAGGGTGACCACTTTGAAGATATTTTTTCCATTTCTACTAAGGTAGGTTTATTTGGTAATTTATATATGTTCTTTATTGCGTTTTGAAGTCCAAGGTCCCCATAGGAAAAAACGTCCGGCCTTCCCAAGGAAAACATTAAAAACATTTCTGCCGTCCATTGCCCTATCCCCTTAACTTTAACTAATTCTTGTATGATTGTTTCGCTGGGTAGTTCCAAGAATTTATCTAGCTCTATTTCTTTTTCTAAAACTTTTAATGATAAGTCTTTAAGATAGGATATCTTTTGGTAAGAAATACCGGCCTCTCTCATTTTCTCATCCGGAATCTTTATTAGGAGAGCCGGTGTAATATTTTTACCGGAAAATAAAAGTTCAAACCTTGAATAAATAGTTGAAGCAGCCTTCACAGATAATTGTTGCCCAATTATTGATCTTGTAAGTCTTACAAATGGATCCGGATGTATTGATAGTTCAAACGGTTCCATTTCCAGAGCAATTTTATGTAGTATTGGGTCACTTGTTTTTAGGTGAATAAGCGCTTTTGAAAACATAGTTTTATGAATATAATACATTCATGAAGATTTATACAGTAGGACATACAACAAGATCTATTGAAGAATTTATAAATGTTTTAAAAAGCTACAAAATAGAAATAGTTGTAGATGTAAGGACTATCCCAAAATCAAAACATAACCCACAATTTGAAGGCATGAGTCTTGAAAGAAGTCTTTCTGATGCAGGTATTTCATATATTCATATACCAAGCCTTGGAGGTCTTAGAAATCCCAGAAAAGACTCAAATAATTTAGAGTGGAGAAACACTTCTTTTAGAGGGTACGCCGACTACATGGAAACGGAAGACTTTAGCAATGGAATAGAAATGTTAAAAAAAATTGCAGAAAATCACGCTGTTGCAATAATGTGCGCCGAGGCTGTCCCTTGGCGTTGTCATAGAAACTTAATTGCGGATAGATTAGTTGTTGATGGAATAGAGGTGGAACATATCATGACAGAGAGCAAATCAAGTGAGCATAAATTAA
Organism: Patescibacteria group bacterium; assembly: GCA_035549315.1. Lineage (GTDB taxonomy): Bacteria > Patescibacteriota > Microgenomatia > Levybacterales > GWA1-39-11 > GWA1-39-11. The sequence continues at coordinate 34,871 of DASZRC010000023.1, forward strand.
CAGAGTTTTTAAAGGTAGTTGACGGAAGACTTACTTATCCAAAGAGTTAATTATTGTTTTCCAACAATAACTATTGCGTCTGCTTGTTCATCTGATGGTGGTGTTCCTGAAGTTTTTCCTACCGTATAGTCTGATGAGAGATCTTTTTTGAGAAGAGCTATGTAATCAGACTTATCGCTTGATACCTGAATTTCTGTGGATGTGTAGTCAAAGTTGTCCGCGTTTCCAATTTGAATTACATTGTATCCAAGTCCTTCAAGAAAGTCGCTCATTTTCTTTGATGCACCGGCTGTTCCGCTACCATTTAATACATGAATTGAAAGTTTAGCGCGATCAAGACCCGTTGCTTTATCAACTGAGCTTCCTGTTGATGCTTTGGTAGGAGCAGGGGTGGCGGTTGCACCTTTTGTAGGTGATACGGCCGTTGTTGGGGTTACTTCTTCTGTTGGTGTGGGTGTATCTGTAGGTAGCATTTCTATAGTAGGTGTTGGGGTCTCATTTGTAGCAGTTTTATTGTCTGAGGCTCCACCAAAAAATCTGGTTACTCCAAAAATAACAAGCCCTAGTACAACAATTGCAAACACAATGACTCCGTAGCGCTTTAATGAGCCTGAAGATCTTGGGCGGGAAATTCTGCTTTGAAAATCGGGAGGAGATTGAAAAATCTCGCTTTTGTTTTCCTCTTCCATTGCCAATAATAATAACACTTAATTAATATTTTGCAAGAGTAGCTATTCAAATTATCTATATCCGGCGGGCAGTTTATATAAAATGTAAAGTTGACTTGACATGGTTTTATTTATCTGTTAGTCTTTAAATTATGTATGGCAGAGTCAGTAAAAAATCGTGTACAAGAATTTCGGACCAAAAACAAGTTAACACAGGAAGATTTAGGGAATGAGGTAGGGGTAACCAGACAAACTATAATTGCGATTGAAAAAGGGAACTACACGCCATCTGTGTTATTGGCAATCAAAATTGCTAAGGTTTTGAAAACGGAGATTAAAAACATTTTTTATATATGAAAGAAAAGTTACCGGCAAGCGAATTAATAGTTTCCTTTATTTTTATACTTCTTCTTATTTTCTTTCTTAACCCATTCCATTTATTAATGCCTGACCCAATGCTCACATTAATGATAATAGTCCTTCTTGTATTATTTGGAATATTTGCAAGCTTTGTTTTTAGGGAAAATGTCCATGATGAAAGAGAGAGCTTGCACCGTTTCATAGCAGCGCGTTTTGCTTACTTGGTTGGTACGGGGACTCTTGTTGTTGGAATTATTATTCAAAGCCTTTCTCACAATGTGGATCTTTTTTTGGTTATTACCTTAATTCTAATGGTTTTGGCAAAGATAGCAGGATTTATGTATGCAAAGAAAAGATATTAAAAAGGAGGTGAAAACAAAATGAATAAAACATTAATAGTGGGGATAATAGTTGTCGTAATCTTGGCAGCTGCTGGATTTTTTGTCTACAAAGGCCAACAGTCAAAAAAAGCAGAAGAGGCAAAGATGATGATGGATAAAAAGGCTGAAGATAACGCAATGATGAAGAAAGAAACACCATCTCCAAGTGCCATGATGGAAAGTTTGGTTATGATGGGAACAAATGCAAAACTTGGTAGCTATGTAGAAGGCGAAAACGGAATGACTCTCTACGTTTTTGACAAAGACACAAAAGATACAAGCAATTGTTATAACCAGTGTGCAGTGAACTGGCCGCCTTATTTGGTAAAAGGTGAGGAGCCAGCAACAATGCCTGAACATCTTGGTACAACCAAGAGAACCGACGGATCACTTCAATACACATGGAACGGTATGCCACTTTATTACTATATTGGTGATAAAGTTAAAGGTGACGTAACCGGGGATGGAGTGGGTGGTACTTGGCATATTGCTAAGTAGTACTTTGCGATTAACCTCTCGGAGTTTTCTTTGCGAGGGGTTATCAGAAAGGATTACTAAATTATGATTGCACTATTATTTTTTGCATTTTTATCAGGACTAGTAACTATTGCAGCGCCTTGTATTTGGCCCTTGCTCCCAATAGTTTTGTCTTCTTCCGCTTTGGGTGGACATAGGAGGCCCCTTGGTCTAACTTTGGGAATTTTAACTTCCTTTGGTTTAATAACTTTGTCTATTTCATACCTTGTAAAGCTTTTGGGTTTTGATGCCAACTTACTTAGGTTAATTGCCGTTATTATTCTTCTTTTCTTAGGTCTAACTCTCCTATTGCCTCCTCTTACGAGAATTGTTGAAGGTCTCGTTTCAAGATTCGCCGGTAGATTCGGCGGGGCAAATACCGGTACAGGCTTTTGGCCGGGTTTTTTGGCCGGACTTGCCTTGGGAGTTGTATGGGCGCCGTGCGCCGGGCCAATTCTTGCAACGATTGCTACTTTATCTGCAACGCGTGCTGTTGGGTTTCAAATAATTATTGTAACTATTGTTTATCTAATAGGAGTAGGGATACCTCTGTTTATTTTTTCTTATGCAGGCCAAAAGTTTATTCAGAAAAGTAGAGTGTTTAATAAATACACAGGGGTGGTTCAGAAAATATTTGGAGTGATAATTATTTTAACTGCCCTACTTATATTTACAAATTATGACAAGGTAATAGCGGCCAATCTTTTGGATGCTGTTCCTTCTTATTCTAATTTTATAAATAATTTGGAAGGCAATAGCGCTGTTACAAAGGAACTTAATGCAATCAAGGGAAACAAAACAGATAACAATTCGGAATCAAATTCAGAGCTTTTCAATGTTAACTATCCGGCTCCTGAACTCACAGGAATTAACCATTGGTTAAACCTGCCTGCCGGCAGGCAGGTACTCAGTCTTTCCGATCTAAAAGGCAAGGTCGTTTTGGTAGATTTTTGGACATATACATGTATTAATTGTATTCGCACTCTACCCTTTGTTACATCTTGGTATGACAAATACAACAAAGATGGATTTGTAGTAATTGGAGTTCATACTCCGGAATTTGAATTTGAACATGATACAAATAATGTTGCCAACGCTATAAAACAATACGGAATCCATTATCCGGTAGCACAAGACAATGATTATGCTACTTGGAATGCATTTAAAAATCAATATTGGCCGGCAGAATATCTAATAGATAAAAACGGAAACGTTAGAAGGACTCATTTTGGGGAAGGTGAGTATGACCAAACAGAAGAAGCGATTCGTGAATTACTTAAGGAAAATGGCGCCAGTCTATCGGGAGGCCTTGTTAATAAGCCGGACCTCACACCAAAGGAGCAAATCTCTCCGGAAACCTACATTGGTGCAAGCCGTGCACAATTTTATTATCCCAGCGGAGCAATTGCATCCGGAAAATACACAAATCTAAAAGCAGGTTCTAACATTCCGGTAAATTCATACACTTTAGGCGGAGACTGGGACATTATGGACGAGTATGGAGTTGCAGGTAAAAACGCGACGCTAGAATATAATTTTTCAGCAGACCATGTATATCTTGTTATGATGCCTCCAAAAGATGGAGCGGGTACTATAAACCCCGATTCAATCGGGGTAAAAGTTTTTATTGATGGGAAGCCTGCTAATTCCAGCAATAGCGGCGATGATGTTACAAACGGACAAGTTAAGATTGATCAGGATAGGCTCTATAATCTTGTAGATCTAAAAAATAAACCGGGCCAGTATTTGCTAAAGCTAGAATTCAGTCCGGGTATTCAAGTTTTTGCCTTCACGTTTGGATAAAAAATAGTTATGAAAAAAAGCTCCTTAATTTTAATTGGTGTAATAGTTGTTATTGGTTTTGTTTTATTCATCTCCTTTAGAAAGCCTCAAAATAAGGCGCCTTCTAACACCATTTCTCAGAATACAAACGGGATAATTTCCGGAAGCTTTGATAAGAGTAAGGAGAAAAGTGATGCAGAGTGGAAGAAGATATTAAGTCCTGAGCAATATAATATTCTTCGCCAAGCAGGGACCGAGATTCCCTTTACGGGTGCGCTAGACCACGAAACACGACCCGGAACTTATTACAGCGTGGGTTGTAATGAGCCGGTTTTTCGCTCGGAACAAAAATATGATTCCGGAACCGGCTGGCCAAGCTTCTGGGCGCCAATTAAGCCTGATGCACTAGTTCTGAAAAAAGATAATAGTATTCCCGGAGAAGAAAGAATTGAAGTTTTGGATAAATGCGGAGGGCATCTGGGGCATGTTTTTGATGATGGACCCACAGTTCTGCCTGACGGCAGGCAGGCTACCGGAAAACGCTACTGCATGAATTCAGTCGCTCTAAAATTTGTTCCGGATAAAACAAATTAAGATTGCAAACCAATTTAAAAATCTCTTATAATTCGTTTGATGGGAAGAGGAAATAAAGAAGGCTTTAATCAAAAGGCAATTGACCCAGAGTTTAGACGCGAACTCGAAAGGCTGGCGCAACAACCTACTCAAAGAGGCCCGAAACAAAATCCGTTATTGAATTCTCTGGATAGAATATATGGTAGTAATCAGCAAGCTAAGCCTGATGTCTTTGGTCGCCGTCCGGCAACCGGCAGAGAAATTAGGGATGCTATTGATAGAAAAAAATCAGAGTAACTAGCCCTCTTTAATAGTTGGGGGAAGCGCGTCTCCTTCTTTTACAAACTTTATTGATACTGAGTTTACACAGTGGCGAGTATCTTTATCTGTCATATGTTCTCCTGTAAATACGTGTCCTAGGTGTGCTCCGCAATTTGCGCACTCAATTTCCGTCCTCATTCCATCAGGATCCGGTAATTCTTTTACTGCTCCCGGGAAGGTATCATCAAATGCCGGCCATCCACAATGGGCATCAAACTTTGCCTTAGAGGAAAATAGTGGCAGATTGCACCTTCTGCAAATAAAAGTGCCCGGTACATAAAAATCGTCATATTCACCGGTAAACGGAGCCTCTGTTCCTTTATCTTCTATAACGTGCCTCTCTTGGTCTGTAAGGTTGTTATATTGCATATCTAGTTCATTATAACCCTTACATTTTTCTTACTCAAATCTAGCCTTAATAAAATGCTTAAGTCCTACTATGCCTTTATATGCCAGTATTATTTGATTTTAGTAAACAAAAAGACTTTAACAAGAAAGAAATTAGAAAGAGGAATATTAAAAGAATTCATGATAATGAGGTTCATATGAGTTCAGAAGAGGCTATTGAGAGATTGGATGACATAGCAAATAACAGCAGCAGGACTATATTTACCCTTAAAACTGTTTTTCCTTTTACTCTTTTTCCGGATGTGGTGTCTCTGGATATAGAAAAAATCTCAATTATTAGCAGAGAATTTTTTGCTTCGGATAGGATTCAGAGCATAATGCTTGCAAATATATCTGATATATATATAGATTCTTCACCTTTTTTTGGCGCTCTTAAAATTGTAGATAAATTCTTTGTTCAAAACGTAATAACTGTAAGATATCTTAAAAAAGATGAAGCAATTATGCTTAGAAAGCTTGCTCAAGGGTTAATTGTTGCACAAAGACAACATGTTGATGTGTCAAAAATCCCCCATGAAGAATTGATCCCCAGATTAGAAGAAATAGGAGCCGCAGCTTAGTAAAGTTTCTGTTAAAATCTCTTTGTGAAGAAAACTCTTAAGAAAAAAGTTGCCGTAGGGATCTTTGCTCATCCGGACGATGAAGCCTTTGGACCCTCTGGAACAATTCATAAGTTAGCAAAAGAGTATGATTTTTATTTACTCACTGCAACAAAAGGAGAGATAGGTAAATCAAGCGTTAAGGGAGAAAAACCACTGCATGAGATAAGAGCAGATGAATTACGGGAATCGGCAAAAATTCTTGGAGTAAAAAAAGTTTTCTTCTTAGGTTTTAAGGATGGAACATTATCCAATTCTCTTTACCATAAATTGGCTGCAAAAATTGAAAAAATACTTGATGATTTAAAACCCGAGCTAATTATTACTTCCAACCCCAATGGTGGATCAGGGCACATAGATCACATCACCGTTTCTATGGTTTCATCTTTTGTTTTTCATAGAAAGCCATTTATTAAAAAGATTATGTATAGCGCAATTACAGAAGAGGCTCGTGCCAGAATGGGTGATGAATACTTTATATATAGGCCACCGGGATATAAATTAAGTGAAATTGATGAAATTATAGATGTGGCTGACGTTTGGGAGACAAAATTAAAAGCTATGCAAGCACACAAATCTCAAAAACATGACTACGAGAATATCATCAAGTCTCGAGAGGGTTTACCCAAAAAAGAATACTTTCAAGTAAAAAAGAAATAACTTTATTTAAAACTGGTTTTTTTAAAGACCAAATAATAAATAGAAACAGCAGTCAGAATACACAAAACAATTATATAAGTCGTATTGAATGGAGTTGTTATAATGCTCGATCCTAAATATCTAAAATAGAGGATTAGGAAGAAGATTGCCCTTGAAATATAAAGATAAAATCCCCATTTCTTCATCTGCAAAAGACCTATGGCTGCGCAAATACCCAATATAAATCCTGCTATATTTCCAGGAGCAAAGGAGCTAATAATGGAATAAACAGCAATAAGTGTAATTATGGGATCTTTTTTGATTTGTATTTTTTTGGTCATAGATAATATTAAAGCATTTTAATGTGTTGTCTGTATTATTAATCATATGATTTTAAATCCTTGATTAAAAGCCTATCCTAGGTGGGAGTGGTCGTTCCATGTAAGAATTCTCCACTTGCCGTTTGGGTTATCAAGAATAGTTATTCCTGTATTAATAGTTTTAAAGACCCTTCTTACTCTTTCATAATCTCTATAAGTCATATCATCTCCAAATATTAATCTTGCAACCATAATTCTCATGAATTCTCCATGTGTTAAAACTAAAACATTTTCTGATTTGGCCTTTTCTATCAATTCCATTGCTGCTTTTGCCCGATTATTTAGGTCAAATATATTTTCTTCATCTGAATAATGCCAAGTGGAATCAGAAGAATTTTCTACTACAAGTTTTTTAATAATACCAAGGGTAGGGTCATCTCTAAATTTACCAATAAATTCTGACGGGCGTTTCATTTCCCTAAACAATTTGCTCCAGATTATTTCTTTATTCAATACTTTATTAATAATTTCCGCAGTTTGTTTAGCCCGCTTAAGATCGCTAGACATAAAAGTATCTATAGGAATATTTTTAAATCTTTGAGCTATAAATTCTGCTTGTTTCAAACCCAATTTGGATAATTTTGAATCAAGTGGTTGAAACATATTGCCCGCATTAAAGTCTGTTTCCCCGTGACGTACTAGATAAAGTTTCATGTGTTACAAAGTTTAACATAAATTGGTACTTGACGGAGTAAAAAAAGTTTTGTATCATGTATCTCACACCTAAAACAGGTGTTTTATTTTTGAAAAAACATGGCTGGTACATTTAACAGATCAAAACCACACGTAAACATCGGAACAATAGGTCACGTCGATCACGGCAAGACCACATTAACTTCTGCTATCACAACAGTTCTTGCTAAAAAAGGACTTGCTGAAGCAAAGAAATACGAAGATATCGATAACGCACCAGAAGAAAAAGCTCGTGGAGTTACGATTAACATTTCCCACCAAGAGTACGAAACAGAAAAAAGACACTATGCTCACATTGACGCTCCAGGACACGCTGATTATGTTAAAAACATGATTACAGGAGCTGCTCAGATGGATGGAGCAATCTTAGTTGTTTCCGCAGCAGATGGTCCAATGCCTCAAACAAGAGAGCACATTCTTCTTGCTCACCAAGTTGGAGTTCCTTCAATTGTAGTTTTCCTTAACAAAGTAGACATGGTTTCTGATCCAGAGCTTATCGAGCTCGTTGAGATGGAAGTACGTGAATTACTTACAAAATACCACTTCCCAGGAGATGAAATTCCAATAATTCGTGGTTCAGCTCTTAAAGCAACTCAAGGAGACGCAGAAGCAGAAGCTCAAATAATGAAGCTCATGGATACAGTAGATGAATACGTTCCAACTCCAACAAGAGACACAGATAAACCATTCTTAATGCCTGTTGAGGACGTTTTCTCAATCAAAGGAAGAGGAACGGTTGTAACCGGAAGAGTTGAAAGAGGAATTGCAAAAGTTAACGAAACAGTAGCTATTGTTGGAATCAAACCAACAAAAGAAACAGTTATTACAGGAATTGAAGCTTTTAGAAAAACACTAGAAGATGCACAAGCTGGAGATAACGCAGGTCTACTTCTCCGTGGAATTGAGAAAAAAGACGTTGAAAGAGGACAAGTTATTGCAAAACCAGGAAGCATTACTCCACACACAGAGTTTGAAGCAGAGGTTTACGTTCTAACAAAAGAAGAGGGTGGACGTCACACACCATTCTTCCCAGGATACAGACCACAGTTTTACATCAGAACAACTGACGTTACAGGAGAAATTAAGCTTCAAGATGGTGTTGAAATGGTTATGCCAGGAGACAACACAAAGATGACAGCAACACTAATTGTACCTATTGCACTTGAAGAAGGTATGAGATTTGCTATCCGTGAGGGTGGTAAGACAGTAGGAGCTGGAGTTATAACCAAGGTTATTAAATAATTTAGGTTAATTTGCACATTTAACATTTGATTTAGTTTGGAAATGAACCTACTGTGCAAAAAGTAGGTTTTTTTGTGATTTAATAATGAAAGGATCCCAAAATCCAAGATTTTGGGCAAAAGTTTATGGCAACCAAAGGAAGAATTAGAGTTAGATTAAAATCATACGATTCAAGAATCATTGACACAACTTGTCAGCAAATTCTTGATACAGCAATAAGAACTGGCGCTAAAGTAGCCGGTCCTATTCCATTGCCTTCAAAAAGAAGCGTTTTTGCAGTAAATAAGTCCCCTTTTATTGATAAAGATGCAAGAGAACACTTCCAAATAAAAACACACAAAAGACTTATTGATATTGTTTCTCCAACAGAAAAAACAATTGAATCCTTAATTCACCTCGATCTTCCTGCGGGAGTCGATGTTGAGATTAAGATGTAGTTGTTAATTATACTTTTGGGCCGCCAAAAGTACCAAAAACTCTTGTCGCAGTCTTGTTCAATGCTTTCAAAATCTCAATCGTTTATCGGGTGATTTACACCCCCTCCGAATTCTCGGAATCCCCCTGAACACTCAATCGATTTTTCATGCATTCACTTCGAAGCGACAATTCTTAACATTTCTTAATTTGCTTGTGTAAATGACGGAGAAATAGATTCAAAACTTGCGAAAAAAACGATGAGGAGAGAATACGAACTGCGACTTACGAACTGCTACTTAAACAGTGGTTTATGTTTTTATGATGGTAATTCTAGCTCTATTTGGACGTGTTTTACTGTAGGGATTTCTTTTTTTATTTTCTTCTTAAGATCATCAATTAGTCCGGCAATCTCAGACGTTGTTAAATTATTTTTCATAGAAACATCCATATTTATCAAAAGTCGTTCAGATCCAATATGCATACTTTTTACGTCCATAACTTCTCTTACTTCCGGAATTGTTAGTGAAATATCGCGAATTTGCTTTAATGTCTCAGGGGATGCGCTTTTTCCAATCAACAGATCTCTTATACTTATAATCAAAAGCGCTCCCAGAATTGCAAGGATTATTCCAACAGAAATTGCGCCGAGTCCATCATATCTATGATCGCCCGTTAACTGATAGGTAACAAGGGCTAAAAACCCCAAAATTGAGGCTAATGTGCCGGCAAAATCCAGTACAAAAGTAGTCTTTGTTTCAATAAGGGAAGATCTTAGAAAAGCATTTAATATTTTTTTGGTGTGGGATTTGCCTTTCAATCTTTTATAGCTAAGATAAAATGCATAAAGATTGGTAAAAGTAGTAAATACAAGAATTGCGTATGCAAGATTTATATCTTTAATTTGTTTTGGATGTATATATCTTTCCCAACCAAAATGAATAGAAAAAGTAGCAGTTACACATATTATGACAACTGCAGAAATAAAGCTCCAAAAATATATCTCTTTTCCGTATCCAAATGGGAATTTTTTGTCAGCGGGAGTTTCAGCCCTCATTGCCCCAAGAACTAGAGCCCCTGAAGCTACAAAATCGGCAACACCCTCAAAAACTTGGGATAGCATTACAACACTTCCTGAGAGTATGGCCACAATAAGGCTAAGTACAATATCAGAAACGTCTACAATAAAAGATGTCCAAATAACTTTATGAATAGATGGAAGTTTTGTTTTTGTATCCATTTGGGTAATTATAGTATACCAGTAAATGTAAGGAAAATTACGCTTAAGCCGAGGCTGTTGCAATTCATACATTAATCATATATAATCTTTTGTTACATGTCCAAACTATTGAAGTTTTTCTTAGTTACATGATGTAATTGGTCAATCCCTGGGGCATTTGGAGGCGACCTAGTGGTCGCTTTTTTATTGGTTTTATGAATATTTCAAGCTTAGTAGGTACAAAAATAAATCAAACTCAAGGCTTCTTGGAAGACGGTAGAAGAGTACCGCTTTCTATTATTTCTGTTGGCGGAAATGTTGTAACTCAAGTTAAAACCCAAGATCACGAAGGATACAATGCTCTTCAGCTTGGATTTGGTAATACAAAGCGCAGCAATAAACCAACCACAGGACATATTAAAAAAGCGGGAATAGATACAACACCCCGCTTTTTTCGCGAAATAAGGGTAGATGATACAGAATCAGCAGCTGTTGGAACAACTCTTAATATTGCAGAAGTTTTTGAAGCAGGAGACATAGTTGATGTAATGGGAACCTCAAAGGGTAAAGGATTTGCGGGAGTTGTTAAAAAATGGAACTTTGCCGGAGGACCAAGAACTCACGGTCAATCAGATCGCGAAAGAGCACGTGGTTCAAGCGGATCAGGTACAACGCCAGGTAGAGTTTACAAAGGTAAAAAAATGGCTGGAAGAATGGGAGATAACCAGGTTACTGTTAAGAATTTAGAGGTTTTGGCAATTGATGGGGACACAATTTTGGTTCGTGGACTTATTCCGGGAATAAAAGGAAGCACTGTTGTGGTTACAAAAGTTGGTAAGAATAAAAAATACATACCATTATTCTCAGAAAAGAAAGAAGAAGCACCGGTTGAGGTTGTAGAAGTAGCGGAAATGCCAGCAGAAGTAGCAGCAGTTGATGCTCCAGTAGAAACTAAGGAAGAGGTAAAAACAGAAGAAGTGGTAGAAGCTCCTCCTGCTGAAGAAGTTAAAACAGAAGACGTAAGTTCTGAAAACTCTGAAAAATCAGAGGATCAATCAGCCGAAGCGGAGAAATCAGAAGAAGTAAAGGATGAAGAGGAGGTAAAGAGTTCGTAAAGTTATAAAGTATAAGGTTCATAACGAACTTTAAAAGCTTTAACAACTTTCAACTTTAAACATAAATTATGCCTAAAGAACTTAAAACAGAAAACAAAAAAATTACAAAAAAGACGGTTACAGCAAAACCTGCTGTTAAGTCTGAAAAAAAAGTTGTTGTAAAAGAGGCTAAGCCGGCTTCTAAGCCAGTTGCTAAAGCTTCAAACAATTTGAGTATCTCAGTATTTGGTATAGATGGTTCAAAGAAAGGTACTGTAAGTCTTTCAGCAGAAATATTTGGTGCACCTGTTAATACAAGCCTTATGTCTCAAGCTGTACGCGTTTATCTTGTTAACCAAAGACAGGGAACAGCAGCAACAAAGACAAGAGGAGAAGTTACAGGTTCAACAAGAAAGATTTACAGACAAAAAGGAACAGGTAAAGCAAGACACGGTGCGATAACCGCCCCAATATTTGTTGGTGGGGGAATAGCCTTTGGACCAAGACCAAGAATATTTGATCTTAAAATGTCTAAGCAGATGAGAAGAAAGGCTTTGTTTAGTGCATTGAGCTTTAAAAATGGAGAAGGCAAGGTTTTTGTAGTAGATGTGAATGGTGCTAGTGGAAAAACAAAAGAAATGAGTAAGGTGCTAAAAACAATGGGTACAGTAAATAAGGATGGTAAGGCAAATAAAGTTCTATTTGTTACAGAAGACGAAAAGGTTAAAAAAACTGTAGCAAATATAGGGGGACTAACAAGAGAAAGTGCGCACGTTTTAAACACATACAGTGTTTTAAATAGCAATTTTATAGTTTTTGAAAAAAACGCTTTAGTAAAAGCGGAAGAAGCATTTTTAGCTAAGAAAGCCGCTGTAAGCGAGTCGGGAGATAAATAAATGAAAAACTTTGGAGAATTTATCATAAAACCAATTATTAGTGAAAAGTCTTTTGCTGAGGCAAGGTCAAACAGATACACTTTTCTAGTTGCCAAAGCTGCAAGTAAAACAGATATAAAAAACGCTGTTGAGAAGGTATTTGGCGTAAAGGTAAAAGGGGTTGCAACAGCAAATATTAAGGGTAGTAAAACAATAAATACAAGAAAAGTTAGAAAAACAAAAGATACAACATATAAGAAGGCAACAGTTTTGGTAGCAGAGGGACAAAAAATTGAAATATTTGATGAATCAACAGGAGACGATAAAAAATAATAATATTGCATAGTTTATCCCTATAAGATAAACTACAAAATCTAAAAATATATGGCTAAAAGATTAAAAAAAATATTAAAGAAACAATCAGGAAGAGATTCTAGCGGTCGTGTTACTGTTAGGCATCAAGGTGGACGCGAAAAACGTTTCTATAGGTTAGTTGACTTTAAAAGAGCAAAGGTTGGAGTAGAGGGAGTAGTTAAGGATATTGAATATGATCCAAATAGGTCTGCAGATTTGGCTTTGATTCAATATAGAGACGGAGAAAAGATGTACATACTAGCTCCATTGGGTCTTAAAATTGGAGATAAAGTAGCAGCTGGAGATAAAGCAGAAGTTAGACCGGGAAACGCAATGCCTTTGGATCTTATTCCGGTTGGTCAAGCAATTCATAATATTGAATTAAACAGAGGACGTGGAGGACAAATTGTTAGATCAGCAGGAAATCAGGCATTCATTATGGCAAAAGAAGCAGGATATGCTCATGTTAGAATGCCCAGTGGAGAAATACGAAGGATTTTGGGTATAAATTACGCTACAATAGGACAACTTGGTAAAGTTGATTGGAAGGATAGAGTTTTGGGTAAAGCAGGAGCATCACGCCACCGCGGTATAAGACCAAGTGTTCGTGGAGTAGCAATGAATCCATCTTCTCACCCTCATGGAGGAGGAGAAGGTAGATCAGGAGTTGGTCTTAAGTATCCAAAGACTTATGCAGGACGTAAAGCAGTTGGTAAAACAAGACAACCAAAGAAATACTCAAATAAATTTATAATGAAGAGGAGGGGCAAGTAATTATTGACAATTGACGATATACAATTTACCATTTTGAATTCAAAAAATAGTAAATAGTCAATAATAATTAGTAAATAAAAATATATGTCAAGATCATTAAGAAAAGGACCATTTATAGATGAAAAATTAATGAAGAAAGTTCAGGCTCAAAAGGCGAGTGGAGCTCGTGATTCAATTAAAACCTGGGCAAGATCATGCCAAATTCCACCAGAATTTGTAGGACATGTATTTTTGGTTCACAATGGCAAGAATCACATAACGGTTAAAGTAGTTGAAAATATGGTAGGACATCGTCTTGGTGAGTTTGCGCCAACCAGAAGCTTCCGTGGTCATGGAAGAGTGGTTGCAAGAGAGGTAAGTAAAACATAGCATTATCCCATTCGCAGAGCGAATGGGGTCCCTAAAACCGGGGTCCCCAATTGCGAAGCCAATTGGGGGAGAAAGATTATGGAATATATAGCGACAGCAAAAAATATAAAAATATCACCTCGAAAAATGAGGTTGGTAGTTGATGGAGTAAAAAAACAAAGCCTAAATCAGGCATTAGCTTCATTAATGGTTATGAACAAAAGAGCATCAAATCCTATTAAAAAGGTATTGGATGCAGCTGTAGCAAATGCCGTTAATAACTTTAAAGCAGATAAGAAAGGATTATCAATAAAAGATATTATGGTTACAGAGGGTCTTGCTATGAAAAG
>DASZRC010000024.1:0-38598 GCA_035549315.1 Patescibacteria group bacterium
AATTACTCCCGCTGCAATTTTAGCGCTGTGATAGCCGGGAATAGAAAGGCTAAATTCTCCAAGAAGTGTTTCCCCACGATGTACTTTAAAAGTCGAGCCAAGACCAACCTGGACAAAATCACTGACCACAAAGTCGTTTGATTTGTCTGTTCCAAATTTAATAACCTTAATATTTCTATCCAATCTATTAACAACCTCCATAGTATTTACATCGTCCCCATTTGCCACAATAACCACTCCGCTAACTTGCGATGCCCATTCTAAATAAGCATTTTTAACAGCATCCAAATCTTTGTAATAATCAGGATGATCATAATCTACATTATTAATAATCAAGACTTTGGGTTTTTGGTAAAAAAACTTGGGAATTTTGTCATAGTTTGCTTCTGCCACATATTCATCTGCCTCTGCCACAAAATATCTGCCACGGCCATAATGGCCGGATGCACCAATTGGGAATATTTCACTTGTTCCTATGCTATAAGACGGATCAAACCCACCCTCGACCAGAACCGTTGCCAACATTCCACTAACCGTAGTCTTCCCATGAGACCCCGAGACTGATATTCCTTCTATATCATCCCTGCCAAATGGCTTTCCACTCATAAAGAACCCAACAGCCTCACCGTGAGTTATGATTTTTATACCCCTATTTCTTGCGTACTCTGCTTCAACATTATCAAACCCATTGTGGGCTCCGGTTGCAATAAAAAGACACAATTCTTTGGGTGTTGAGGAAAAGAAATCTGCTACATTTTCTTCTTTGAAACCCTCAACTACCTGAATTCCCGCTTCTGATAGGATCTTATCCGTTATAAATTGCTCTGATATATCTGATCCGGCCACGTTCATACCGGCTTCTTTAGCAATAATTGCAAGAGACGCCATACCAACCCCCTTTATTCCCATAAAATAGATTTTTTCAAACATAGCCATGCAATTATATTAAATACTACCAATAAGTACCAATACTACCAATCTCCAATATTTGAATATTTTTGATTTGGCATTTATATATTTGTAGTATTTGTGGCATTTGTAGTATTAATTTGATGGTAAATTGTAATATTTAATTAATTCGCGAGCTATATCAAAAAACAATGGCGCTGCGGTTTCTGCTCCATATATTGAGCTTTTGGGCTTATTTACAATCACTAGCATTGTAACCTTTGGGTTATCTGCCGGGAAAAAGCCAACAAATGACGCATTAGTCTGGGTTGGATCATAGTGGCCTGCAACCGGAATCTGAGCAGTACCCGTTTTTCCTGCTATCCTGTAATTTTTTATTTTGGCAAACTTTGCTTCTCCCTCTTCTACCGCATCAACCATCATAGAGGTAACTGTTTTGGCAGTTGCTGGTGATACTGCCTGAGCCTTTACCTTGGGTTTTATGTCAATAGTCTGCCCAGTATCTGTAATGATCTGTGAAACCATGTAGGGCTGCATTAGCTTTCCGTCATTTGCAATAGAATTTACAGCAGTTATTAGTTGAATTGGGGTAACAGATATTCCTTGACCAAATGAAGTGGTTGCTATATCAATTGGGTACCATTGATTTTTTTCCCTCACAATTCCCGTTGCTTCACCTTGCAAATCAATTCCCGTTGGCTCTCCAAGTCCAAACTTATGAAGATAATCAATCATATTATCAAGACCAAGCTTCCTACTAACAAATACCATTCCTGTATTATCAGAGTGAATAATTGTATCTCTCATTGTTAGGTCCGGAATATACTCATCATTCCACGTCTTAATTTTGTATTCCCCAATTTGCACAGGACCGGCGCATATATCACACCTTGTCTCCGGAGTAACCAAATGCTTGTCAATTGCTGCTGCCATGATTAGAACCTTAAAAGTAGAGCCCGGCTCATAAAGGCTTGATAAAGCAGGATTTGTGTAAGTTGATGGATCATATTCCCAATATTTAGCCGGATCAAAACCGGGGTAAGAGGACATTCCAAGAATTGCGCCGGTCTTACTGTCCATAACAATTACACTCCCCTCTTCTGCTCCGTATTTTTCTAGTCCGGCTTTTAGTTTTTCATCAATTAAATACTGAACACTTCTATCAACAGTTAATTTAACGTCTCTCCCATCAATCTTTTCATCCTCTCTTATATCATTTAGAATCTGGTTTCCCAAAGCGTCCCTTATTGCATGAAGAGCGCCGGGTCTTCCGCTTAATTGGTCATTATATTTTCCCTCTATTCCAAAATAACCGTGAGGTTCTCCTTCTGCATCTTTACCTAAAAAGCCTATTAAGTGCGCGGCCATAGATGCTTCCGGGTATAGGCGTGAATATTGCTGCTCAAAACCTACACCCTTGAGATTAAGTTTTTCTATTGTCTTTTTTTGGTCTCCGGATAAGTTGTCTGCCAACTTCACCCAATACAAATCTTTATTAAGAAGCGCAGAAATTGAGGCCGGATCATCACTTAATGCTCCTCCCAGCTTATCGGCATAATAACTTTTATCCTTTATGATTTTTGGGTTTGAATAAAGAGTGTAGGAGATTGTATTTGTAGCAAGAGGAAATGAATCACTCGTCATTATTTCTCCTCTAATTGCTGGGATATCTATTGTCTCAAGACTTTGTGCTCTTGCTTGAAGTCTCAAGGTTTGAGCTTCAACGCTTTGCCAATAAAAAAGTTTTCCTAACAAAGCCAGATAAAGCAGTGATACAGCTACTAAAACAATGCCAAAGCGGAGTCCATCCTTTTTCTTCATTAGTTACGAGCAAGAGTAACCGGATTATATACTGAAACTATATCCTTGTTTTCTTCAAATCCTAATTCTGCTGCACGAGATGCAATTGTGTTAAGAGATGAATAACTCAAGACTTTTGCTTCAAGCTGCATATTGGATTGAGTCATATCATCAATTTTACTTGATAAATCTGTTGCTTCAAGGCTTCCCAAAGCATTTGTACTTGAAATGTAAATATTAACAGCACCGCTTGCTACAGCTGCTACAAACAGAATAACTATAAAAATGTTTAATAATTTGTTCATATTTTTTGTATTGTTCTCAATTTGGCACTTCTTGATCTTTTATTTCTTCTTATCTCATCGTCCCCTGCAAGAATTGGTTTTTTGTTAATTAATATTGCTTTTCCGGTTCTTGATTTCTCTAAGAAAAACAACTTCACCACTCTATCTTCCAAAGAATGAAATGAAATTATGGAAAATCTTCCACCTTCATCTAAAAGTTCGAATCCCACTGATAAACCATCTCTAAGACTTCCTAATTCATCATTTACAACAATTCTTATTGCTTGAAATGTTTTGGTTGCCGGATTGATCATTCCCGGGTTTTTTACAACGCTTCCTATTATTTGTGACAATTCAAATGTAGTTTCTATAGGTTTTGTTTGTCTTCCCATAACTATTGCACTGGCAATTTCCTTGGCTTTTGCTTCTTCCCCAAATTTAAGAATCATTTCATATAACTCTTCTTCGCTGGATTTGTTCACAAAATAGTAGGCGTTACTTTCTAATGTATCGCTCATTCTCATGTCTAATGGCTCATCTCTTCTAAAACTAAATCCCCTCTGAGACTTATCTATTTGGTAGCTAGAAACCCCTAAATCAAGTAATATTCCAGATACTTTTTTAATTCCATTTTCCTTGGCAACTTTTTCCATATCCCGAAAGTTAGCTTTAGCCAAAATAAGTCTTCCGTCTTTTATTTCGGATTCAAACTTTTTATTAAGGTGCAAAATCGCGTCTTGGTCCTGGTCTATTCCTAAAACTCTTCCACCAAGCTTTAAAATCTCTTCCGTATGTCCTCCGCCACCAATTGTTCCATCTACATATACCGAATCTTTTTTAACCTCTAAGGCTTCTATCGTTTCTTTAAGAAGAACGGGTATATGAAAGTCCCGATCAAATCGGGATGAATTATCCATTCTTCTTTTCCTCCTCGCGCTTCTTAGTTACCAATCTTGACGAAATCTTTTCTATGTTTTTCTCTAGTCCCACTTTGTATTCCTCCCAATGTTTTTTATCCCAAACCTCAACGTAACGTGACAATCCTAGGAATATCGCATCACTTTGTATTCCTGCAAA
This sequence comes from Patescibacteria group bacterium, assembly GCA_035549315.1. Classification (GTDB taxonomy): domain Bacteria; phylum Patescibacteriota; class Microgenomatia; order Levybacterales; family GWA1-39-11; genus GWA1-39-11. The sequence goes on from DASZRC010000024.1 coordinate 4,071, forward strand.
CGTTCGTAAGTAGCTTGGTAATATAAACCTTCCTTTACTATCGAGTTCCACGAGATTTGCGTTTCCAAGAAGGAACCTTTGAGTTTCACGGGTTTCATATTCAATGAAGGGTCTGCCGGCAGTCCCTTCAAGGAGAGCCTCCCATTCGCTTTGTCCAACAATAATAAGTGAGTTTTCATATCCTTGAGTTACTATGATTCGCTCTCCCAAGACTTCTCTAAATTTCTTAGGTAAAGCTGCTCTCCCTTTTTCATCAATTTTTGATTCATATTGGCCTATTAACATAGTTATCTCCTTGCCTGAAGCTTACTTTTTGTTCGAAGTAGTTTTTAGAAAAGATAGGTTCGAACTCTCCCACCTTTTCCCATCTTTTCCCATTTTGAAGCATTTTTCACGGCAGGTCAAGTAGCAATTGAGGCAAAATAGTGGAAACTTTTCACGGAAACACTAAACGTAGTAGTTCTAAGTTTTTTTCTTACAAAAAAAATTAAAAGATTAGAATATTAAAGAGTCAAAGGGTTAACGAGTTGTGGGTATTAGGGTTAGTTTCCCGGGGAATATGGGATAGTAGTTTCTATACTTCCAACCTCACCATTCGTGTAGTCTACGCGAATGACAAACTTAATATCACTTGTAACCTTGTCATATTTACAAACATTAGCAGAACAAGTACCAAGGAGGATTTCTTTGCTTATACTACTCTTCCCATTTACATCAATTGGGCTAGCTACTACTCCTCTTGGAACATTTGCAGTTTCTCCTTCATCTGTAACTGTAGCATCATAGCTTACTTCATATTCAATACTTTTAACGCCATCAAGCTTATTTGCGGTTAGGTCTACGGATTTTCCGTCAGGCTTTACAGAAAGTTCAAGCCCTATATCTTCCGGCTTGAGTGTTTTAACATTTGATACATCTGTTTGATCTGCGGTGTTTCCTGTGGAACCTGTTTTGTGTTTGGTAAGAAGTAATGCTAGTCCACCAACAACAAGGACTACGACAATCAAACCAACAATCATTTTATTTTTTTTCAAAAAATCCATAATCTATTTATAAGCAAAAAGGGATATGTTAGTCAAGGTTATTTTTGAACAACCTCTCTATAAAGTTTACCCTTGATCTCCTTCCCATCGTCCACAGTAGTATAGCTCAAAACTTCTATTTGAGGTAGTGGAGTTAATTCTGGAACGGGAACATTCACTCTCTTAAACATCCTAGCATATCTATCCCTTCTCATTTCGAGTGATTCTAAATCCTTCTCTGCTTCCGCGTAAAGACTATTCCTGTCTTTTGATCTAACCTGATAGTCAATCGATCTAATAATGGCAAGATATGAAGTGGACCATCTTCTTATTCTCTGATCTCTAATTCTATCTTCGAGACTTTGAGTCACAGGGGCAACAGTTTCCGACACAACAACTGGGGATGCCTCTGGAGAAGGAGCAACTTCAGGAGATGAACTTTCGACAGATTCACCCTTCGCTTTGTCAGAGTTACGATCAATATCCGCTAAAAATAGCGGCTTCCGGGTTTCTGTGATTGATCCCATTGGGTTTAGTTTTGCAGGTTTTTTTGTCAACTGTCAAGTAAGAAAATTAGGAGAGCTTATCGGAGATGTAGGATTTGAGTTCGTCTGTCTTGATTCTAACCTGACTTGCCGTGTCGCGGTCACGGACCGTAACAGTATTGTCTTCCAAAGTTTGGAAATCAACAGTAATACAGAACGGCGTGCCAATTTCATCTTGTGCAAAATATCTTTTTCCTATGTTACCTCTGGCATCCATTGCGACTACAAAGTTTTGACTCAAATCTTTGTATATATCGTTTGCTTTGTCTATTAATTCAGGCTTATTAGCAAGAAGCGGAAAAATTGCAGCTTTGTATGGAGCAATCTTTGGGTCAAGTTTTAATACTACTCTGTCACCATCTTCAACATATGAGTCAACCAAAGTCATTAGGAAAAGTCTATTTATTCCAACCGCCGGCTCAATTACGTGTGGTAAAACTTTTTCATTTGTTTCCGGGTCAACAATTCTTAATTCTTTATTAGACCCTTTTTCATGTTGTGTTAGATCATAATCCGTTCTATAAGCAAGTCCCCATAGTTCTTTGAAACCGAAAGGAAATTTATACTCAAGATCCTCGGTTCTTTCGCTATAGAAAGATCTTTCTTTTTCATCATGCTCACGCCAACGAAGATTTTCTTCCTTTATTCCAAGCTTTTTAGTGACAAAATCCCACATTGAAGTTTTCCAAGATTCAAAGATCTCTTCCCAATTAGATTTCTTTGAATCAAAGAAATATTCTATTTCTCCCTGCTCAAATTCAAGGGTTCTGAATACAGAATTACCGGGGGTTATTTCATTTCTAAAGCTTTTACCAAGTTGGGCTATTCCAAAAGGCAAACGAACACGCGTTGAATCAACAACATTTTTAAAGTTAACAAACATTCCTTGTGCTGTTTCTCCTCTTAAATAAGCAAGGGATTGATCTCCTTCAACTATTCCCATATTTACCGGGAACAAGAGATTAAAGCGTCTTACATCCGTCCAATCAACCTTACCGCAATTTGGACACTTAATATTGTTATCTTTAATTATTTTGCTTAGCTCTTCCATTGGTAAACCCTCAACCTTTTTGTCCGGAAGTGCATCCTCAATTAGATGGTCGGCGCGAGTTCTGAGCTTACAATTCCTACAATCTATTAATGCGTCTGCAAATCCGGCAGTATGCCCTGAAGCTTTCCAAATTTCTTGATGAGAAATAACAGAAGCATCAATTCCAACAATATCCATTCTTTTGTGAACAAATGTATCCCACCAAAGATTTCTTATATTCCTGAGTAATTCTGCTCCCATTGGACCGTAGTCATAAGTATTGGCAAGTCCGCCATAGATTTCCGAACCGGGGTAAATAAATCCGCGGCGTTTAGCAAGTGCCGTAACTTTATCAAACAAATTTTCCATAATACATAGATCAAATCCGCCTTTGGCAGAAATTCTCCATGAGGCAAGTATATCAAAGCGGTTGACCCAGAACAACCTTACTAATATCTTACATTTAAAAAATATAATGCGATCATGAGTAATGAGGATTTAAGACCAACTACGGAAGATGCCGCAAAAGCCATAGAAAACCTAGATGACTCATTTAAAAGGGATTTTTACGGTAGGAGTGATTCTATCTTAGGAGAACTTGGGAGAATATCTGTTCCATTCGGTTAATTAAAAGAGCAATACATTCCGGAACTATTTGATAGGTATGGGACAAGGATGAGACAAGAGTTAATGCACATAACCTCCGACTTAATGAGAACAAATGCTGAAGCAATAAGCTTTCTAAGTAAATTTATGAAATATAAACAAGATGCCACCCAAAATCCGGATTTTGGAGCAATGTACTATGCTGTCACAAAAAAGGATTTTGTAAGAACGGTAGCAATGCTTTCAAGCCCTAATGTGACCTCCAGCATATCCGAAGAATATGGCGTAGATCATCAGGTTTGGATAAGTATAGGAAAAATTATTGAGGCATCAGATATGGATTAATTTTGCTTCCAATTCCACCACTTTAACTTCTCCGGATCATGATGAGCGTTAGAAGCATAATAGACAGCACACCGCATGGTATATAGAACGCATGGATCAAGCCTTACACCCTGTGCCCTACACAGCCTATCGTAAAGTTTTTCCGGATCGCAATCCTTGAGGTCTGAAACTTTGTTTATTCCTATTCCAATAAGATCTTGCTCTATTGAGCGGCCGACTCCCGGAATTTCCTGCAATCCCTTTCCTTTCTTTGAATTCATATCTATTTTCTATTTACTATTCTCTATTTTCTAGTCTTGGGCCATCGCCATCTTGGCTTTTCTCCCTTGAGGTAACAAATAGCAAGAAGAACAATTGTTGGAGGTATTATTTCAAAAACGTATATAAAAACAAATGAACTACTTGCCCCAGGCTGTTGACTCAATTGAATTACTCTCCAAGACAAATAAATGACATATATTGCAATTGCTAACCAGCCTTCCCAAGTTGCCGGATACCAACCCCAACCATACTGCTTATCACGAAACCAATATCTTTTTGATTTTTTGGCCATTTATTTATTGATTAACACTATAGTCAAATTAAGAATAGATGCAAAGCTTACCCAACCAAGATATGGATATAGCAGGAGCGCAGCTTTTTTATTAACCATATAAAAACTTCTGATTGTAAAAAATATTGATATCCATAACGCAATTATTTCTACAAAAGCTAGCAGCGGATTATGTAAACCAAAGAAAATTATTGACCAAAGAGAGTTTAATATAATTTGCACAAAATAAATTTTATAAGCATTTGTTTTTTTGTACTTTGCCGCTTTTGATTCCCAGACCAAAAAGAATGAAATACCCATTAGGATATATAGAGTTGTCCAAACGGGACCAAAGATAGAATTAGGCGGACTAAAACTAGGTTTATTAAGTGCTTGATACCAACTATTAATTTCTTTGTATGTAAAAAATGAACCTATTCCACCTGCAATAAATGGAATGATAATTGAAATAACAAATTTTACAAACTTATTGTCCACAGTTAATTATAAGCACTACTTAAACCACTAAACAATAGCTATCAAAAACGATTAACGAATAACGAATAACGAATAATAATGACGATTTAAAACTACTGTTGCAAGATAGTCGATTGACAATAACAGCAAAAACATTTATCCTTTATTAATCCGTTTGCAAATACTGCTCCAAACGTGTAGAATTACCTTTTATGAAAAGTGCAATCAGAACTTTTATAGTGCTTTCAATAGCATACGTTGTGATTTTCCCACCACAAGCCCACGCTTATCTTGATCCCGGAACCGGTAGTTACGTTATCCAAGTTGTTGGAGCAATCCTATTTGGAGGAATTTTTGTAGCAAAAACCGGCGCAGGTAAAATAAAAGAATTCTTTTCAAACATAACAAAAGGAAAGGATAAGCATTCTGAAAAATCCTCCGAAAAAAAATAAAAATTTAATTGCTTCTTTTCGCGACCCTAGCGGTTTTGTATTTAAACAAAACGGCACAATTTACAGACAAATAAACAAAATTTACAAAGACGACTACGAACTTCTTGTATCATCCGGTCTTTATGAAGATTTAGTTTCCTCAAATCAATTAATAAAACATGAAGAAACAAAAATAAAAGCAGAGGGCAGTGAGGGATGGAAAGTAATAAAGCCTGAGGTAGTTCCTTTTATTTCCTACTATTATGAATGGTCATTTAGCATGCTTAAGGATGCAGCACTTCTAACGCTTGCTATCCAAAAGAAGGCTGTTAAATATGGAATGAGCCTAAAAGATGCAAGCGCATTTAATATTCAATTTGTTAATGGAAAGCCAATATTAATAGATACTCTATCTTTTGAAAAATATCCTGAAGGAAAACCATGGATTGCATATCAACAGTTTGTAGAAAATTTCCTAGCTCCTCTATACATAATGTCAAAAGTAGATGTTAATCTTGGAAGACTTACATCCGTATTTATAAATGGAATTCCACTGGAAATTGCAGCAAAAATATTACCAATCAAATCCCGCTTAAACCTAAGCCTACTTATCCATATATTTGCACACGCATCAACTCAAAAGAAATATTCCGACAAAAAACTTGACGCTAAAACAAAAGCAAGACAATTTAGTAAAACAGCCCTACTTGGACTGGTTGATAATCTGGAAGGGGCTGTTAAGAAAGCAACTTGGAGCCCTAGTGGGACACAGTGGGAAGATTATTATGAAGAGGATAAAAATAACTACAAAAATGAATCTTTTAAGCACAAAGAAGAGCTAGTTAAAAAATATTTAAAGCCGTTAAAACCCAAAATGGTTTGGGATATAGGTGCTAACACAGGAGTTTTTAGTAAAATTGCTGCAGAGCTTGGGGCAAAGACAATAGCTTTTGATATTGACCACGGAGCTCTTGAGAAAAATTACTTGGATATTGTTAAAAGAGACGGAGTTGAAAATATCCTTCCGCTTTTCCTAGACCTTGCTACACCAACACCATCTGTTGGGTGGGAAAATATGGAGCGTGAATCAGTATTTGAACGCGGCCCTGCAGATGCGGTTCTTGCATTGGCTGTTATCCACCACTTAGCTATTACATTCAAAGCTCCCTTTGTTTATCAGGCTCAAGCTTTTGCAAAAATGGGTAAATATTTAGTTGTAGAATTTGTAGATAGAACCGATTCCCAAGTACAACTCCTTGTTACAAACAGAGATGATATTTTGGCTGACTTTACAAAAGAAAATTTTGAAAAGGCTTTTAAGCAATTTTTCAGAATAAAGGAGCAGACTCAGATTAAAGGAAGTAAAAGAACCTTATACCTCATGGAAAGACTCTAAATGAAAAAAAGCCTCATTTTTGCCCACCCGTTTTTGTTTTCTATTTACCCCGTCCTTTTTCTTTATTCTAAAAATTTCAAAGAATACAGAGAGGGGTCAATAGTAGTACCTTTAATTTTTTCTCTGATCTTTGGGACTCTAGTCTTCTTCATTTCAAAATTGATTTTTAAGAAAGTTGAAGAATCTGCAATAGTTGCTTCTTTTGTAATCTTTGTATCACTTTCTTTTGGAAGATTGCTGGATTTAACAGGACTTAAAGACATAACCATTGGAAGCATCACGATTGATGCACAGTTTACATTTACAGCGATTCTAGCAGTACTTCTATATATCCTAATAAGACTAATTAAAAAATATGAAAAAGGCCTAAGACCTGCTAATGAATATTTAGTTTTTCTTTCCCTATTTTTATTAGTGTTCCCTCTTTTTTCCATAATTTCTTTTGAAGCACAAACGGGAAGAGTTTTTCAGCCCCAAAAGAAAGAAGAAGTAAGAGTGACCAAAAAAGCTACAGCAAATAAAAATTTGCCGGATATCTATTATTTTATATTTGATAGATACGCTGGGCCAAAATCTTTATCTACACAATACTCTGTTGATAACAGTAAGTTTTTTGATTTTCTAAAAGACAAAGGGTTTTATGTTGCAAGTGAAGCAAGCACAAATTATCCTAAAACATTTTTGTCTCTTGGCTCCAGTCTTAATATGGAGTATCTTGATTTCTTAACAAAGCAGACAAATGGGGGGCACAGTGAAGACCAATCCCTGGCTACTCCGCTTATCCGCAACAGCAAGGTACTTAATTACCTAAAAGACAAGGGATACTACACTGTTAATATTGGCCCCAGAACCTGGACACCAACCAGTGTTAACCCATATGCAGATAAAAATTACGTAATGACAGATGGAACATATCCCCTTGTTGACCCTTTTGGAACCGGCTTTCTAAATACTACAATTACAGAGCCAATATTTAAAAGACTATTCCATAATCCTCTAGATGTATCTGTTGACCCAAACAATAATGAACACAGAAGACTGGAAGTTTTTGAACTTGGAGCAATTGATGATGCAATAAAAATTCCAGGGCCAAAATTTGTATTCATGCACATTCTTATTCCCCATGATCCCTTTGTCTTCAACCAAAATTGCCAACCAATAAATGAGGTTGAAGTAAACAAGCATGATCAAGTCACAAACTATATAAATCAATTAAAGTGTGCAAATACAAAGATTGAAAGAATTATGAATGAAATTATTGCCCACAACAAAAACTCCGTAATAATTTTGCAATCAGATGAAGGACCATTCCCAATGAAGGCACCAATTAATGAAAATGAAAATTGGGGAACTGCAAGCGTTGACTCATATCATGAAAAGTTTCCAATTCTTGATGCTTATTATTTTCCCGGCAAAGATGCAGAGGCTTCCGGCCTTTACCAATCCATCACTCCTGTTAACTCTTTCAAGGTTTTGTTTAACACCTACTTTGGAGAAAACTACCCTCTTCTCCCGGACAGAAATTATGTATTCTATGACAACCAAAACTACTACAAATTTACAGACGTTACGGATAAGTTAAAAGATTAACGAGTTTGGGCCAGAGACCCATCAGCCTTTGGCTGAAACGAGTTAACGGGTTGCGGGTCAACCACGAGCTATAAACCATAAACTATAAACTACCTGCTATATCCTCCCCTTTTATTATTTGTCCTGTTGTGATTGAATAAAGTATCTATGATTACGGAAGAGGATTTAATAAATGAAAAATTGTCTTATACACCAGACACCAAAGCCGGTTTTACAAGAAAGAAAAAAGGTAAGAAGTTTGAATACTTTGACTCCAAAGGTAAAAAGATTACCGAACCAAATGTAATTGAACGAATAGATGGCCTAGCAATTCCTCCCGCATGGCACGAAGTTTGGATATCTCCCTACAAAAATGGTCACCTTCAAGCCGTAGGATATGATGACAAAAACAGGAAACAATATATCTATCATCCTGATTGGGTCAAGCTTTCTCAAGAAAATAAGTTTGCAAAGATGGTAGATTTTGCGCTAAGTCTTCCAAAAATTAGACAAAAAATTGCATATGAAATAAAACAAAAAGAGCTGGACAGAGAAAGAATTATTGCCACTATTATTTGGCTACTAGAACACACTTTTATAAGGGTTGGTAATGAAGAATATTCAAAAGAGAATAATTCATTTGGTCTTACTACACTTCGTAACCGTCACGCAAAAGTGAGAGGAGACAATATTACATTTAACTTTGTAGGGAAAAGCGGAGTCCAAGCTTCTATAGAATTTTCTAACCCTACAATTGCCAAAACTATAAAAGAATGTATAGAGCTTCCGGGCTATGAACTTTTTCAATACATAGATGATACCGGCGCAAGACAGGTTGTAGACTCGCGTGATGTTAATGATTACTTAAGAGAAATTACCCAAGATGAATTTACCGCCAAAGATTTTAGAACTTGGGGAGCAACAAATCTTTCTGCAAGAAATTTATATAGATTGGGAGATGCGGAGGATGAAGAACTAATTAAGAAAAATATAAATCAAACGGTGGAAGAGGTTGCCCATCACCTTAATAATACTGTTAAGGTTTGCAGAACTTATTACATCCACCCAAAAGTTGTAGAAAGCTATACGTCAAAATCATTGATCCCCCACTTTGACAAGTTTGCCAAAGACAAAAAAGAAAGAGAAGGATTATCTTGGAATGAATATGCGCTTGTGAATTTATTAAAGAGTTAACGGGTTAACGAGTTGGCGAGTTAAATTAAAATATTCAAAAGTTAAAAATTAAAAAATTAACACATTAAACATTCAACTCCGATTGATCGGATTTAATAAAAATTAATAACTAAGAATTAAAAATTTGGCCTAGAGGCCCATCAGCCTTTGGCTGAAACGGGTTAACGGGTTGCGGGGATTGAAAGATTAAAAATTAACGAATCCGCCAGCTGGCGGACTAACCACGACCGACGAACCACGAGCTATAAGCTATAAAGGTGGACGAACTACGACAAACGACTTGCGACTTGAACGAAAGTCCTGTATATTATTCAAATGGATGAAAAATGTCCCAAATGCGGATCTCCTCTAAACCCAGTAACTGAAACTTCTACCGGAAGAAAGATCCAAAGATGTTCGGCAGGATCTTGGAACAAAGAAACAAAAAAGAATGAAGGCTGTGATTATGTAAAGTGGATTGAAATGGAACCGGAAACCTTGAATGAAAAATGTCCCAAATGTGGAGCCCCATTGGTTTTGGCATTTACCCGCTTTGGAAAGAAAATGAAGAAATGTTCCACCAACAAATGGAACGCAGAAACCAAAAAAGCTGAGGGATGTGACTTTGTAGAATGGATAAATGGAACTACAGAAGAGCTGGATGAAGATTGTCCGGATTGTGGTAAAAAATTGGTACTTTACACTACCGCAAGCGGTAAGAAAATGAAGAAATGTTCAACTGCCGGCTGGGATAGAGAAAAGAAACAAGCAACCGGATGTACTTATGTAGAATGGCTAAAGCCTGATGAATACAACAATATTCCAATATCCGGAGGAGAACCAAAAGACGAACCCCCAATGCCCTCAGACCCTAACGCGTAATATTAACGAGTTAACGTGTTGAATTAAAACATTCAAAAGTTAAAAGATTTGGGCCAGAGGCCCATCAGCATTTGGCTGAAACGTGTTAACGTGGCGATAAGCGATAAACCATAAGCTGAATTAAGTTACTGATCCACCTTATCGCTCACATTGAGCTTTTTTGCGTTTTGGGGTTCTCTAAGCCTGTTTAAAGCCCGCCCTTGCTGAGTTCTAAATTCGTTTATCGTCATATTCATTTTCCTTGCCGTATTGACTGCATTCATTGGATTATCTACAAAGCCCATTCTGCTCGCAATAATTTCTCTACTTATGGGATCATCCTCAAAAACATCGTTGACAACTTTCCGAATCTCTTGCCTCTGGACCTGATCCAAAGCAGTAGAAGGTGTAGAATCTCGATCATCCATTGGATGCAAGGCTTCTCCGCGTCTTTTTATGTACGAAGAAATACTACCAGCAGATACCGAACTGTCAATTCTATTGGCTATTTCCCTAGCAGCAACATCAACATCATATCCGCCCATCAGATCAGTTGATTTAAATTTGTTATCAAAATAAGCATCGGCTTCTGCTTTCAATTGTTTTTCTTTACGGCTCAAAATCCAATCTCTTGGCAATTCTTCAACTTTACCAATATATGAAGCTGCTGCATTCTGAGCAGCTGTATTAATATGAGCGGCAATACCTTTTTCATCAACAAGACCTGGTATTCTTTCTAAGACACCCCTGAAGGCTTCTTGCATAATCTCATCATTGTAAGCCGGATCTTTTCTGAGAATAGGCGTTACACTGCTTATTACACTTCTCATGTTAAGCATTGCTATCGTATTAACATTAGATTGAATGATGGTACCGTCTGGTCCCACCATTGCACTTAACAAGACCCTTTGCACAGACCCAGGAATATGTTGTGGAACTTTATCCGCAATTGCCCTATATGTTTCTAAGGCTGTGGCAGTTGGCCTTTTATCTATGACGCTTAAGATCACGTTATCCATGGCGTTTTTTATTTCTTGAGCCGTCGCTTCTTGGGGTCTGTTTCGGAAGATATCATTTAGCGTGGGATCATAATTCTCCTGCACCCTACGCTCAACTACCCCTCCACTTTCTACGCTTGAATCCATATCTATATTATACATAAGACTGGTTTGACCATATGCCACAATATAGGATATGCTATAGAAAATGGAAAATACTACACCACCCCAGATTCCTTGCCCAAACTGCCAAAAAGAAATACCGGAGACTGATTTTTATTGTCCATACTGTGGCAAAAAAATAAAAGAGCCACCATATGAAATGACAACGGCTAAAAAGATTGGGATTTATGCCTTAAGTCTTATACTTCCGCCACTTGGGTTATGGCCGGCAATAAGACTTCTCAAAAGAAAAGAACCGGAGGCAAAAAAGATTGCCAGGATAGCAATTGCTCTAACCATAATATCAATCATTGTCAGCGTTTGGCTAAGTATTGGTCTAGCAGGCTATATAAATAAGAGCATCAACTCTCAGCTAAACCAATATCAGGATTTGGGGTATTAGCTCTTTTTTCTCTTTCTTTTGAAATCTGTTCTCGAACTGCTTTAGTATAAGTGACTGTTTGTTCTCGAGTCAAATTAGCAGAAGTAGCTTTATCTTCATCAATAAACAAACTACTTTTTGCTGCTCCAATTATTTCACGTAATTGTTCTATTGGTATAGAACTGCTTAACCTTACAGTATTCACTACACCCTTATGTCTTTTCATCCCTAGGTTCTCCAACCTACCAGCCCTTTTTAGCTTAAGCTGAATACCAAGATCTGGACTCAAGGCCATTTCTTTGGCAAAAATAGCATAAAGAGTTTGATCGAATAAATTCATAACCAATGAAGTTTCATATATATAAGGGGAATCAGCCTCATTGGGGCCCTCTTCAGGATCTGCAAACCCTGCCCACACAGGAGTTGATCTATCATTCAGATCAGGCGTTGGTCTAATGTCTTCATTTCTTGGCATTTGGAGATTATATTACAAACCTGCTAAATTTTAAAATTGATATAATCTCTTTATGATTTATAAGGATAAGGTTTTTGAGGGAGAAGAACTAAAGGGACAAGACTTTGGAAATAGTGAATTTATAAATTGCCGTTTTATTGGCGTTAACCTCCGCTTTACTTCATTTGATAAATGCAAGTTTGAAAGATGTGATTTATCCGGAAATATTTTTGATATTACTTCTTTTTCCGAATGTTTTTTCCCGGAAACAAATCTTAGCAATCTTGATCTAGGAGATGTTAATCTACGTGATTGTGATTTCTCAAAAGTTATGGCAAAAAACACTGTTTTCCAACAACTCAAACAAGGGGTGAGAAATGACCATAAGAAATTTGATCTTAAGGGTGAAAACTTTCAAGATGCGGATCTTACAAATGCTATTTTTGTTTTTGCAGATCTAACAGATGCGGACTTTAGAAAAGCTAGCATAGAGTCCGTAGTATTTGAAAGATGTATTCTAAAAAATACCAATTTTACCGAGGCAAAAATAGGTGGAGTAAACTTTAACGAATCAAAAATAGAAAACACAATTCTAGATATTGAGGGTTTTATAAGCTACGGCAATTCGAAAGGCTTTGTATTAGAAAAATAAATTGTGATAGGATATTTATATGGCAAAAGCTGATAAAGAAGACAAATTCATAATGACTATTCTAATAATCGGAGTTGTAATATTTATAATCATACTACTTCTGGCTTTTATTGGTGGCTATACCATTGCAAGAAATAAAGCAAAGGCAAGTCAAATGAAAGCCTCCCAATCATCCCAACAATTCAAAGACCTCCAGCAAATGTACCACTAGGAAGCTAAAAGGCCTCGTGCGGCATAACTATCAGTGATAAGATGGGTTATATTTCTTTTGTCCAAAGCATCTCTAATCATATCAACATGACTTAATCCTCCGGCAACAACAATTTTAGGATATGCTCTTTGTGGTGGCAAATGTAGGCTACCATTATCTATTCCCTGAACAGACACTCTTAATTCTGCGGGCGATCTTAATGGTAATAACATAATTCCCTCTCCTCTCACTCCGCCCATTTGTTGCAATTCATCCATAAACCCTTCCATGGCAGCGCCGCCTTCTCCCACGCCAATGAGGTCACCATTTCTAGCAATTGAATCAAGCAGCTTTGCACTTCTAAATCCTAGAGCTCTTTGCAATATACCATCTTCAAACGATCCGGTTTTTGCCTCTCCAAGTGGTTTTCTAACATCAATTACAATTGCTGTCCCTAACTGAGGGAATTTATTAATTAGCTCACCACTCATCCCCCTGTTTTCATTAAGATCTATAAACCGAGCAGTGTCTGCAACCGTTCTAAAAACACCTTTTTTACGAGCTTCAGTTATAACTCTGTAAACGCTAGCCCTGCTCTCTCCAGTTTCTGTGGCGATATGATTTGCCACAATTCCTTTAGCATGCTGTTCAAGGATAGCTTTTACTAGTTCAAAGTCAATTTCTTTAGGCATGCTAGGATTATAAACGATTTAAATCAATTTTCAATCGAAGAAGGAAATTACTACTAAATCAGAGGCCCATCCATTATTTGGGGAAGATTTTATCTTCTTGAATTGTCTTTACCATTACACGCGCCATGAGGGCAAGACCTTCTTCTGATGGATGAATATTATCATCCGGATTTATATATTTGGTATCTCCATCACCATCAGAATCTAGAGAAGCTTGATAGGCATCAATTAGTGGGATTCTATGTTCTATGGCATAATCCCTGTGGTTTGTAATGTAATCAATCCTCTCCTCCGCCTGTGCCCAGCGCTCTGCTTCTGTAGCATGAGTTATATTCATACCATAAGTTTTTTTATCCGGCGCAATAGCAGTAAAAAACATAATTGCTGTATTTGGAAAACGGTTAGTAAGTGTTGTCATAATTTCTGTAAGATATTCATTCTGTTTTTCTATTCCACCTTTCAACCCAAATTGAGAAAGAGGGTTGTAACCAAATGATTCAATGATGATTAGATCCGGATTGCCTTCCAGTATTGGCTTTAGGAGTAAATCTTTATCCGCCTGAACCGGAGTTTTAAGATTATCAGGAAGTAATAATATGCTTTCATTTGCATGAGCATAATTTGAAACCTCAAAAAATGTGCCGGGATATGCTTTGTTAATGAGCTCTGAAAAGATTCCACCTCTTGGACCAAATGCATGAGTCATAGAGTCCCCAATAAGATATATGTTGTATTTCTTTGCTTTAGCAAGCTTGGGGCTTTTGTATATTGTGAATTCCGAGTTGCTATTGGTGCTAGATGTAATCTTAAGGGGCTTAACAGGAACTCTTGGGGCTTGGGGAAGCGGAGGTCTAAACTTTATTCCTAGCTCTGCCCCCACAATTACAAAGACCATGAGGACAATTAACCAACTTTCTTTTTTATGAGATTTAATCCATGCCAGCTTAGACTTAACAAATTCCATCGTCCAAGAATTCTATCCTTTTGAATTGCTTCCTGTCAAACAAGTAAATTCTACCGCTTGGTCATAAACAATCTCACTCCATTCAACTGAAGTAGCTATAACCCAAAGGATTTGAATTAATATATTTCAACTCTTCCTCGATTGCTATTCAACGTACTAAGGAATATAATGAGCTGCTGCCCATAAAATAATGAAAAAATTATTTGTCGGGCTTTTTTTATGCCTTCTCTTTGCAATCGTTGCTACTCCCGCACTTGCACACAGTGGATGTTGCTCACATCACGGAGGAGTAAGAGCAGATGGCTGTGGATGTAATGACGGGTCACCGCTCTCTTCAACTTGCGCACCATATTATTCTTGTACTGCAGCTGCACCACAAGTTGTGGTATCAACAAATACTCCTTATCCTACAAGAATTAGTTATCCAACAAAAAAACCAACTCTAACCCCCACTGCGACACCTGAACCAACCGAAACCCCCACGCCAACTTCAACGCCAACACCGACAAAAAAAGTAGAAAAACATGAAATTAAAAAAACTTCAGTTCAAGCAAAACCTAAGTTTAACTTACTTCACTGGCTATTTGGCTGGTAAACCTTTATATATTCTGATCCAATTTTCCAAAGACAACTCATTCGGTTTGATATATTTAGGAACTTTTACTCTCCCTTTTAAATTTCTATAAACCGGTTGGCCGGAGCCATAACCAAGCCTTACAAATTTTTGATAACGCTTTTTTTCTTCCCAAGATAAGAGCACCTTCTCTCGCTTCTTGAAGCGAAACATCATCGCTTCTACTTTTGGCACAGGCCTAAAGTCACGCCTTCTAAATCTATGGAATATTGAGAATTCAAAGAATGGACCATATGTTGCCCCAAATAAGGTATTTTGCCTTAATAGTCTTTCTGCCAAGTCCCGCCTTACCACCAGGAAACAGTCCTCCGGAGGATTAGGATCATCTAGGAATTTACGGATAAGCTGCCCTTCTATTGAGAAAGGAATATTGGAAAACACTTTATACGGTCCACGCGGCGCGGGAAGCGCAAGAACATCACCCAGATAAAGGCTAAGATTTGCTCTATTTTTATATCTTTGCTGCAAGCGTTGGTACAAATCAAAGTCAATTTCTATTCCAATCACTTGCCTTGCGCGGTCCAATAAGGATTCAAGAATAATACCGTCGCCTGGGCCTATTTCTAAAACTAAATCTAATTTGCCAATGGAGGATAACCCGACAAGCCTATTAACTAACGATCGGTCGTGAAGAAAGTTCTGTGATAGGGGTTTCCGTAATTTGAGCATCACGGAACCTCCTTATTGTTGTGAAGTAATTCATAACAGGCTTAATTATAGCAAAATTCGTATTAGGTATAAAGTATTAAGTATTATGTATGGGATAATCAAATTATGAATCCGCCGGCCGGCGGGTGAGCCACGACAAACGAACTGCGACCCACGACTCCTGAATTGTTATATTTTCCCCTATAGTATATAATTGGTGGCCATGGCAAACTCAGAAAAAGATTCCTATCTTATTCCTCCACAGGTAACAGATGACAAAAGTAAAAACAGGGAAGTGGCTGTAGGAATAGGCCTTCTTTCTCCTTATTTAGGATTTGTTTCCATTACTGCGGTTGAAATGGGCTTTGGAGGAAGCCTCGAACAAGCTCTTATGAAGCTGGGTATAGCCTCTGCTATAGAAGCAACTGTTCAACTTGCGTACAGAGGTGGTCTTAGATATTTACATAGGCCAAAAGAGCTTACAGAACCGGAAGTTGCTCAGGAATATGTAAATCTATTTGAATCAAGATTTAAAAAAATGAAGACATTGGACGAACTACCAAGTAATCGAAATAAACCAAATACCGATGTCTTAGGAATGAGCGAAAGTGGATACAAGAAGATAGTCAAACTAACAGAAGCTGTTATAGTGGGAAGAAAACGTGGTGGGCAAATTACTCGCTATGACTTATTAATAGCAGATGCAGAATATTCCAAATTCAATGGGCATACTGAAGTTTATAATAGCAATGGTGGCTTTACATTTGACTTTTCTAGCAATACCACAGCACATGGTGCAGTTTTCCAGGATGAAAGGGGTAAAAGAGGACTAGTATTAGCAGCTGAACACCAAATCATCAATAAGGACGCAGATGAGGCAGGCAGGATTGTAGATTTAGTTGTAGATATGCTTGATAGATATAAAATAGATCAAGGTTTTTTTAGCTACGATCCCAGAAGTATAACCCTATCACAAACCAGACTAACTGTCACAAAAAGCAGTAATTATGGAGATATAGTTAGGGATAGGCAACTTAACGAATTTGCCCAAATAAAAGGCCTAACTAACTCTGAGTACATGAGATTTAGGCTTTCCGGCCAGCTGCCGAGCGAATTTGAAGACGAAGAATAACAAACACGAATCCGCCGGCCGGCGGACGAACTACGACAAACGAACTGCGACCCACACTCTCACATTGCCATATTTTCCCCTATAGTATATACTTGCTGCTTATGGCGTTTCCAGACAAAAAACTATCATTCAACTTATATACCCCACCACCAGAAATGGTTGAGTATAGAAAAATCGATCCTTTAAGTGATGAGGCAAAACAACTATTGGTAAATTTATTTGAACATAGAATAGCCGCAATGGAACCATTTGGACCGGATGCCCCAATGGAATATAGAAACCCTCAAAGCCTAGGCATACATGATGAAAAGTTTGATGAAATAACCAAATTTACTGACCTTCTTGTTCTCACACATTTAAGAGATGCTGTACTGGTAGGCATGGATTTTTTGGTTGATGATAGAAAAAAATCCGGACCAAAAGGACACTATGACGTTGATGAAGATTATAAATACCTAAGATATATGAATAAAAATAAGAAGGTAAGAGGCGCTTTTGTTGAAGATAAAGGCGGAAAAAGAGGAGTAATTCTTGATAGCTATGAGCTAAATCAAGTTTTATCAACAATACCCGAAGACCAGAGAGTAGACTTACTTAGCGCAACTCTTGGAAGATTTGGAATCCACGTTTTATTTGGTGGAGATGATGCTAGAAAAGCTCATCAATCAGGACTACTTGTGAGAAGCAGCACCTATGAAGAACTTATTAGAGGTAGACAGGTTCGTGAATTTGCCCAAATAAAAGGCCTTACCAACTCTGAACATATGAGGTTTAGATTGTCAGGCCAGCTACCAAGAGAATTCGAAGAGGACCCGTTAAAGAGTTAATGAGTTTCGAGTTAACGAGTTGAATTAAAATATTCAAAAGTTGAAATATTAACGTGTTAAAGGGTTAACGAGTTACGAGTTAGACGAACCACGAACAACGACAAACGAACTACTAACAACTGTCCTTATTTAAATTCTGAGGCTTTTTTGGTTTGGAGCTTTATTGAAGCCTTTGCGTTAATAATTGCTGCCAGATCCTCTTCCCTTCCAAACTTCTTTGGCGCAATGAGAAAGAAACATGTCTCATCACTTGGGTCATAGAAAACCTTGAGCTCTTCCATGGTTGCATGGTTGGTATCAAGAATAATGTTTCCGTCTACTAATTCGCTGAGTCTTGTGAAATCCATAAAAAGATTATAAAGGTTTAAAACTTAAATTACCATTAATAAATTAGTAAGTTGTTTTTTGCCTATTTCCTGTTCTCCCAAAGCCATAAGGTTGAATTATACAAATAATTTTTGTTAATTGATATATTGACAAGTTTTTCAATTTTATCTACGCTAAATATATGAAAGAACTTAGCAAATATTGGACAGGTGTCATGATCCGCGGAATCATTGCCATCCTTTTTGGCTTGGTTGCTCTATTTGCTCCCGCTCTTGCCCTAGAATTCTTAGTCCTTCTATTTGGAGCTTTTGCTTTGGTAGATGGAGTTGTTGCATTCTTCCTTGGAATGTCTACAAAGTCAGGAGTTATTATGCTAGAAGGTATTGTAGGAATCTTGGTAGGACTATATATTTTCTTCTTTACAGGACCAGCTGTTCTTATATTCTTATTATTAGTAGCCGTATGGGCAATAGTTACGGGAATATTAGAAATTATGGCCGGAGTTACTCTTAGAAAGCACTTAACAGATGAAATATTCCTTCTAATTGTTGGAGTAATCTCTGTAGTATTTGGATTCTGGGTATACACAAACCCAATTGCATCTGCAATTGCTATCTCATGGGCAATTGGAATATATGCAATAATCTTTGGAATGTTCCTACTCCTCCTTGCTCACAAACTAAAGAGCTACGTCCCCACAAAGAGAAGAAGATAATCCAATTAACGAATTAAAATATTAAAAAGTTGAAATATTAACGTTTTAAAGGGTTAACGAGTTACGAGTTAGACGAACCACGAACCACGATCTATATTTTGAAGACTACGCGGGTTTTTAGCTTTCTTTCTATGGTTTGCTCTATTACATTCTGGACATGTAATTCATCTCTAAAAGCTGTCTTTCCATCCCAAAATCCTAGGATAGATAAAAGCTTTGCCTGAAAGTATGCCAAGGTCTTTTCTTCTTCTGCAACTTTTAATGCTCTTTCCATAAGGTCAAAGACGTCCGGATGAGGCTCTCCATGAGGCATAATTGCCTCAATAAGCTCACACATTAGAAATACCTTCTGGATATTCTTGAGATCATATTTAAGAGAGTTAAATGAATCAAGAAGAGACACTTCTGTCAGAATAAAGTTCTTAGATGATTTTACAGACTGAAAGTTAATTAGGTTAAGAAGTTCAATAGAGCCGGATCTACGAGATGTAATTTTTCTTACGCCCTTTGCCAATACTTCTACTCTTCCGTTGTTTTTTGTGAATAAGGTGAGGTAGCGATCAGAATCTCCAAAGTTAACTCTCTTAATTACGAATCCCTGATCTTTTAGATATTGCATAACTTGTATCCCAAAACTACAAGGTCTTTGGTGTTTTAGATCTTTAGATTAAAGGTCTTATCTGCTCTAAGATCAAAAGCATCTGTCTTTCTTCCGTTAACGTAGACCTCGAATGGAATGTTTTCAACTCCGGGCTGCTTTTGGATAAGAACCGGCAATACTCCGTTTGTTACCTTGAATGGTAATTTGTAAGTATATGTCATAGAAGCTATTCCAAGTGGATTAACGGTAAAGAATGACTCAAAGTAAGTCTTTCCAAGATCCTGCTTGGTTTCTACCTTAACCTGAGAACCTTTGCTTGAGATAAGCTGAGATCCTTTTGGTACATAAACCCTTTGGAAGTCGCGTAAGATCGCGTTTAGACAAAGTCCCCCACTCTCAAGATTACAGTCAGAATATTTCTCCGGATTCTTATAATTTATAGTTACAGTCTTTGTTATCTCGCCGCTACTTGCCACGTTATACTCCATCTTTACAGCTTGCTGAACATACATATTAGACTTTGCCCCTCCAAAGTTGGCATCATTTATATGCAGATAATCACCATCAAACGGCTTGATTTGCCCTGCCCAATTTAGGGCCTCTATACCACTTTGTGCGTCTTTATTGTTAAGGGAGAACAATACGTGCTTTTCAGAAGCGTTTTTAATAGCCGATTGGAATAGTGGACCCCAGTAAATCTTTGGTGACACACCAAGAGCCTTTTGCATTGTTGCATAAAGAAGGTCTCCAACAATTGCTTTTCTGTTCTCTCTTACGTAACCAACCGGTTTTGTGGTGTTTTGCTCTAGTTGATAAACAACCTGAGGACAGTTACAAGCAGGATCAATATCTGCTGTAAAGTGCTGACCATCAGCGTCAACTCCGCCTAATATTCTAATAATATCTACTAGGAATTGGGTATCAATAGCTATTATTCCGTCTACGTCTGTCTTCTGTGATGATTTAGCATAGTAGCTTCTAAAGTCATCCATAGACTTCTGGAAATCAGGAGAAAGGTTAATGTCACGAATGTTTTGGGTTGGAACCTTTGGAAGGTATTTAAGAATTATAGGGTCAGCAGTTGGATGATAAGAAATACTATCATCAAGCTTATAAATATCGGATGATGAATCAATATGAATTACTCCCTGTTCAATTCTAAAGATAGAATAGAAGGTTAAGAATCCTCCCGTAGGACGTAGTTCTTTATCATTTTGGAAGATAACAAGGTATTTCTTTGCTTTATCTGCCCCAAGAAGCTCCGGTAGTACTTTTATAAGTGGCTTACCCTGCTGAACAGCAAGAGCTCCGCCATCTACCAAGTTTTTAACTGTTGTTATCTGGCCACGAACTTTCTTGAATGGTCCAAAATTAGGATATCTATTAATACTTACCTGATCCATATCCTTTTGTGCTGCTGTTACTTCTTTTTCTATATCATCAATCTTTGGAGTAACCTTACTCATAGAGGTAATTGCGGTTCTAATTCTCTCTTCTGCTGATCCACCTACAAAGCTTCCCTGCCCCTTAAGACCAAGAACGTCTGCATATGGAATAAGTGAATCTGCTGTAATAATACCTGCGTTTATACCGTGAATTCCTGCTGATACCATGTGGTCAGCATCTGATACATATCCTCCAAAGAATGGAACGTAACGAAGAAATCCAATACTCTTAATATCCTGATCAAGCTTTACGGCTTCTGCTTTTGTTTTAACCAACTGATCTTTGGCATCTACTATATTTTGTTGTTTTGCAGCTGCCGCAGCAAGCCTTGCCTGAGCTTCTACCTTCTTGGCTTGTTTGTAGATTCCAAAAGCCATAACACTGGAGTAAACACCAACTAATACTATTAATCCCAAAACAACAGCAACAATTGCCAATACTTTCTTGTTTATCTTAGGAAATCTTTTTGATTTCATATTTGTTTGTAGCCTAGTACTTCTAAAAGGCTCCGGAGGCTTTGAGACTGATTTTGTCTCTCCTACGGGCTCGAAATTAATTTTTTTAAATCCGGTTTCCTCCATAAAACACTTGCCCGCCTAGTTTTAAGCGAGGTGAACCCGCCTAAATAAGCCGGATTAATCCGACCAATGTTTATATTGTAACCAAATTGAGACAAATAATGCAAGTCGACTACATTGCGCCTTTTCCGGAGAGGATTGCTATAGGGGTTTTGACAAACATTATCCACATGTCATAAATGATTGACCTCTTTTTTGCATAATCTGCATCAAGGTGAATTCTTTTATCAAAGTTTATGTCCGATCTGCCTGATACTTGCCAAACCCCTGTTATCCCAGGTTTTACAGAAAGCACAACCTTTACAGCATCCTTTGTATGGGGGTATTCTTTTTGCTGATCACGGATTTCATCCGGATAATAAGCACGCGGACCAACCAAGCTCATATCCCCAATTAGAGAATTAACAAACTGAGGAAACTCATCTATTGAGTATTTTCTAATAAATCTTCCTACTTTTGTTATTCTTGGATCACCTCTTAATTTGTATCCGCCTTTTTTGTATTCTTCATAAAGTTTTTTGAATTCCGGATCCTTAACAAGCATCTCATGGGCATTCTTCATCATGGAGCGGAATTTGTACATCCTAAAAAGCTTTCCATCTCTACCTACTCTCATTGGAGTGTCGGCAAGCACCGGCCCTGGCGAATCAAGCTTTATAGCAATGGCCGTTATTAAAAAAATGGGGGAGAACAATATTAAGAGTATTATTGAAAAAATAATATCTAGGATTCTCTTTGTAAAGTCGTATAACATAAATGAGTTAAAGCGTTAAAGGGTTAAAGTGTTAGCGTGTTTCAAACTCTTTAACTCGCAACCCGTTAACTCGTTAACAAACTTAAGTAAGGTTTTCGTGCTCTGTTCCTGCAAGACTTTCTACCAACTTTTTAATTTTGGGAGCCGAATCTTTATTACAGATTAACAAAACATCATCCGTATTTATAACTATCATGCCATTAAGATCAATACCTGCTGCTAATTGATCTGTGTAGTTGAAAACAAGATTATCCTTTGAGTCTGTAAGTAAAACTTTTCCTCTTACAACGTTTTCTGCGCTCTCAATCTGCAAAGCTTCTTTTAGAGCTTCCCACGCTCCAACGTCACTCCATCCAAGATCGGCAGCAATAACGGAAACATCTTCCGGATCAAGCTTTTCAAGAACAGCATCATCAAAACTTATTTTCTCAAGTTTTGGATATTCTTCCCTCATAACAGAATCATAACTTTCTGTTCCATAAGCATCTTGGATTTTTTTAACACCCTCATATATTGATGGGGCAAATTTTTCAAAACTTTTAAGAACAAAGCTTGCAGTCGTAACAAAATAACCGGGGTTCCAAGCAAAAGAATCACTTTCCAAGAAGTGTTGCGCGTCTTCTAATGATGGTCTATAAATTAGACGTTTGAATTTAAATATCTTAGTGTCTCTTATTGTTTTTATCTCATCCCCAAACTCTAGCCATCCTAGATTTTGATTTGCAAACCTTGCGCGTTGCCCTATAAAGACTAGCCTATTTGGGTCTTCATTTACCAATTGTTCTGCAAAACTTAATACTTCTCTAAATCTTCTTTCTTTTTTAACAAAATGGTCACTCCATATAATTGAGATTGGTTCGTTTGGGTGATCTTTACCTATTATTGCGCATGCTGTTGCAACTGCAGGACCAACATCTCTTACTTCAGGCTCAAAAATAAAATTTTTCTTTGGAATTTGGGGAAGCTGTTCAAAAATAAGTTCTTTGTATTTTTCTCCTGTTGAGACATATACATCTTCCGGCTTAAAATCCGGGTAAAGTCTGTCTACGGCAAGCTGCAATGTAGATTTGTCGCCGGATATTTTTTCAAATTGCTTTGGGGCATTCTTACGAGATATAGGCCAAAGCCTTGTACCTACTCCTCCTGCAAAAATAACTGCTTTCATAATAAAAGTATTAAGTACTAAGTATCAAGTATTATGTATACTTTCGTTAACTAATTCCCTGATCTTCTTTTCAAATTGCTCAAATGAGAAACGACGAGCATTTCTCTTGCAATCAGAACTATTATAACGGCTTGGCTTGAAGCTTTTCAATACCTCAACCAAAGATGAAACGGTTTGCTTATCAAAGAAAACTCCTGTTTTACCTTCAATTACTATCTCTTCTGCACCTCCACCACGATAGGCAATAACAGGAATTCCAAGAGAATTAGCCTCAACCATAACCAGTCCAAAATCTTCTTCACCGGGGAAAATTAATGCCTTAGCGTTTGCATAATACTCTTTTAACTCCTGGTCACTAACGTACTTTATCATTTCAACAGTAGGCCCGGCCATACTTTCTAATTTTGCATACTCACTTCCTGAACCTATTACTTTGAGAGGAGCTTTTAATTTATTTGCAGCTCCAATTGCCAGTTCAACTTTTTTATAAGGTACAAGACGGGAAACAACGAGAAAATATGATTGACGATTGACGATTGACGATTGACGACCTGCCTCGCCGGCAGGCAGGTTTTTTTTATTTCCTAATCCTTTATCATTCATCTTTGATCCTCTCCTTATGGGTTTAAGCATAAGAGGAGGGTATACAATGTCAGAATCAAGATCATAGTATTTTTTAATTCTTCTTCTCACCGTTTCTGAGATACCCAATAATTTATCCGGTCGCCTTGCTGCAATCTTATCCCAAAATCTTAAATACCAAACCACCGGTAAAGCTATTGTTTTTAGCGTTTGGTTTGAGAAATACTCTTCATATCCACTCCATAAATATCTAGTAGGCGTCAAAATTATAGACATGTGATAAGTTCCGGGCTTTGTAATGATACCCTTCCCCGCTTCCGAAGTAACAGAGATTACCAGGTCAAACTTGTCAAAATTAAAAGATTCAAACGCAAAAGGCATAAGCGGCGCAATTGATTCATGATGTGTTGAAGCAAAGGGAATTTTTTGTAAAAAAGAATTAACAACCGGAATCTTTTTTGCCCAAGATGCACGGTCATTCTTGTAAACCGAGGTATAAAGAATACTGTCCGGAAAAATTTTTCTTAGAGCAATAACAACGCGCTCTGCTCCTCCCCATTTGTTAACACGGTCATAGACTAGTGCGACTTTTAGTTTCTTAATATCCTGAGGCATTTGGGAGAATTATAGCAAAAAGATTGGCTTCTTATCGGATTATCAAGAAGTGCCAACCGAATTATAAACCGCAATTGTTTCTTCTGCCATTTTCTTCCAAGAAAATTCCTTTGCTCTTCTTTTCCCTTGTTTAATAAACTCTTCTTTTGATTTATCAATTAATGAAAATGCAAAATCTATTTTCTGCTCAATGTCATCCGCCAAATAGGGATTAAAGTAAATAGCAGCATCCTGGCAAACTTCTCTATGAACAGGAATATCCGATACCAAAAGTAAGGAACCAAAAGCCATTGCCTCCACTGCAGTTAAAGAAAAACCTTCCATAAATGACGGGACAATTGTAGCGCTGGCATTTTCATATAGCCATTTAAGATCTGAATCGCTTGGGTTTTCCAAGAAAACTATATTGTTATTAAGCATTTTATCTGTAATTAATTTTTCAATTTTTTTGAAGAAATGGTCACGATTCCCAACTAAAACTAGCTTTACATCTTTGTTTTCGTAAGAATCGTAAACAAATTCGCGAAAAG
This sequence comes from Patescibacteria group bacterium, assembly GCA_035549315.1. Classification (GTDB taxonomy): domain Bacteria; phylum Patescibacteriota; class Microgenomatia; order Levybacterales; family GWA1-39-11; genus GWA1-39-11. Next base: position 29,106 of record DASZRC010000024.1, read on the forward strand.
CCTTGATTAGATTCTCAACATTTTTGTGGGGATAAAAATTACCAACACGGAGTAAAAACTTTCCATTAACAAGTTCCCCTTTTACTGCGGTGGTATCAATTTTTGGAGAAAGTGCCCCCTCATATGTGACTACAATCTTGTCATCACCTAAATTAACATAAGATTTCTTAAGATCTTCTTTAACAGACTGGCTTGGAACAAAGATTTTTTTTGACCTATATATGGAATTTGCCATAACCGCGTGGTAGCCAAATCTTTTTGCCATGTATAAAGGCAGTGGCAAAGTAGAGGCCCTACCAGTATTGAATCTATTAACAATTAGATCGTGAACCGTTACTACAAATGGCTTGTAATAAAAAATGGGAACGGAAAAATAAGGGAAATGCATAAGATCCAAGTCTTGACTGTTAAGTATTTTTGGTAAGTTTATTTGCTCGGCCATTCCATGCCAAGGGATATCGGTTTTAACAAAACTAACCTTAAGTTTCTTTATAGTAGCTTTCATTTTTGGAATATCTTCTGTCTTCGCAAACAAAACATATTCATTTTTTTTATCTATAAGGTCAATTTGGGCCATTAGATTTCTAATATATCTACCTACGCCGACCGGCTGACCCCATAATCTACAATCTATTCCGATTCTCATATAAGTATTATGTATAAAGTATCATGTATTATGTATGTGAATATCTTCAGCACTCTTTATAAGACCATTTAATAATTTATGAACTATCACAGTTTTCTCTGCAAGTATTCTAAATTTTTCTGGGGTCATATAACCCAGGTCTTTTGCAATCAGTAACTGATTTTGAAGTTCGGTTGTCGACCCTAAAGACATATAATAAAATTGAACTTTTTCTTTTCTGGATTTTCTTGAAAAACCTTCCGCAATATTGCTAGTTATTGAAACTACGCATCTACCCATCTGATCTTTTAAGAAAAATACTTCTCTGGGAAATGTTTTGAGCTCTTTAAAAAGCAAAACAACTAAATTGTGTCCTTCTTTCCAGGCATTTAAATCTATGAAGCTTTTTACTTTTTTGTCTTCCATACTTAATACATGCTACATAATACTTGATACGATTAGCCTCGATTATCTCTTCAGTGCTTCAATTTAGTAATCGTCTTCTTAGCCGAAATTCCACTCAAAACCAAACCCCTCATCCATCCTGGATACTTATTCTTATAATGTTTGTCGTAAAAGATTCTCATTGCGTCAAATCTTGCATCATGAGCCTTCTTCTTTGTTTCACTTGTTGCCGTAGTAATGTGCTTTGATTCTTTTTTAATTCCTCCCGAAACTCCTTTGTAATGAAGTATTTCAAACTCCGGTACAAAAAATATCTTCCAGCCTTTTTCTATCAATCTGTAACAGAAATCTAAATCCTCACCATAAAAGAAAAAGTCTTCATCCCACCAACCCACTTGCTCTCCGGCATCCCTTCTAACAACCATGAATGCTCCGGCCAATGCCTCTATCTCATGGGCTTTATCTGTAGGCAAATAAGTCATGTTATAACCTGCAAATGTTTTTGATTTAGGAAAAATCTTTGAAAGACTGGTAAAGTGGGACAACGCTCTCCACGGTGTAGGAAAACCTCTGTGAGCGGCGTCATCCAGTTTTCCATTTGGAAGTCTCACAAAGCAAGTAGATGCACCTACTTCTTGATTCTTATCCATAAAGTCAATCATTCCATCAATGGTTTTTTCATAAACTACGGTGTCAGAATTTAGGAATAATACGTAGCACCCGGAAGACTCCTTTATCCCCACATTATTGGCTTTTGAAAACCCTAGATTTTCTTCATTTCTTATAAGATTTATATGTGGATCATTTAGCTTAAGGATCGCATCAACAGAATCATCTGATGATGCATTATCAACAACAATTACTTCATAACTGGATTTTTTAATTGTCCTTTTAATGGACAGTAAACACTCAAGAGTTAAATCACGAGTATTAAAAGAGACAATAATTATAGATATATCTACCTTCTTCATTTATATTTCCTTCCAATATTTATTTAATCTTTTACCAATTACATCCCATGAATATTCTTTTTCCGCAAATTCGCGTGCAGCTTTTGCAATCCTTTGTCTTTTTTTAAGGTCTTCCAATAATACTTTTGTTTTACCAACAAAATCCCAAGCAGTTTCTGCAACTACAAGATGTTTTTCATTTTCTGCGCCAATTCCTTTTATTCTATGCGGAAGACAAATTACGGGTAGACCAACTGCCATGGCCTCTATGATCTTAAAATTGGTTCCACCACCCAGCCTAATTGGTGCAATCATTAAATCTGCTTTTTCATATTCATCCTGAATCTTTGGAACGTATTCTTTAAATGTAATTCTTGAGTCTTTAATTGATAAATTATCTGCTCCTCTCCCTACTGCGGTCAAAGTAATATTATCCGGTAAATCTTTGAACACCTCTTTGTAGAAAAAGTTCATTGCGTCAACATTTGGGAAATAAGAGAAGTTACCAACAAACAATAATTTACTTCCCATCTCTTTTTTGGGAAGATGAAATTTAAATTCATCAAAATCTACACCGTTTCTTACAACTCCAACTTTTGGTGAATATTTTTTTATTACCTCCGCATCATCATCTGATACAGCAATATTGAAATCCGCCTTTTTAAAAATCTCCTCTTCTTCCCTTCTAATTCTGCCAACTTGCCCCATATAAAATCTTCTAAGATATTTTTTTGTATTATTGCTGGCATAGTCCTCATATAAATTAGACTCTATATTTTCTGTTCCAAAAATTTGTTTTGCTCCGGTTTTTTTAATCTCATCCCCAATAAAAAAGGACGTATAAAAGGATTCAAAATGGACAACATCTATGTGGTTTGCAATTATCTGCTGAATAATTTGAGCAAGTATTCCTTTTGAAAAATAAAGCGTATTAAAGATTGATTTACCCCCAATTAAGCCCAGGGCATTTGTAGGACTCATAACTTTTTTCCTTGGGATTAGCTCCAATACTTTTACATCAATTTTTTCCATCTCTTTTATGTATTCATTGTTAAAATCCGGTCTTATAAAAGAGATAAGGAATTTTTCAACATCATTTCCTGAATGCTTAAGCATGTTGTACGCGCGAGTCTTACCACCGGAATTTGTGGGGTATGGAAAATCATAAGTAACAAATAGTACTTTCTTCATTTTTGAATTTTTACTTTAGCTTTAGTATAAGGTATGTTGAGCTTGATGCCACCGGCGTATATGTCTTACCAAATCCGCTAAAGTCATTTGGAGTAGGATTTGCAATTACTAAGTACCTTGCCCCCTTATTGATCAAAACATCTATGCCTTGCTGAAATACCGGCCAACCCGGACGCTCAATGATATTTAAGAAAGTTGTGCTGCCATCATATGGAGCAATTACAACAGCGTCTTGCGGAAGAATTTTGTTGGCGTAAACTCCCGCGGCAACCATACCCCTATCATTAATATTGAAATAATCCTTAACATAATGCCAAGAAAGGATAAATGATGAAACCATTATTAGAACGCATATTGCCATGGCAAGATTCTGAGAAGTTTTTTTGGCAATAAGAGAAAATAGTTTTGAAAAACCAAGTCCTGCAAAAATAGAAACAGTTGGAACTATTAATATTTGGTAATAATCATGCTGCACATTTCCGGTTGCTATGACACAAACATAAAGAATTGAAGAAATTGCAAAAGTTAAGAAAAACCATTTATTTTTTTCCTTAAATACTCCCCATGCACCAAAAATTAAAAACACAATTCCGGTAAAACCCAAGATAAGCTTGGTTAACCTTTCATAAGCTATCCATTTAAAAAATGCAGGATGAAATCTAATGCCATTACCATTAAAAAGCCATGCAGAAACGGGTATCCCTTCCGGATGGTGCCCTATCCAAAGCCTCCATAAAGCTAGTGGAATGATTGTTAAAATTGCAAAAATCCAAAGCTGCCATTTTTTAATAAAACCTATTCCCCATTTGTTTATCACCAAATAAACCATAGGTAGAATGAAGAATAGCGCATAAGGCTTAAGCAGGAATGATAAAGCGGTAAATATCAAAGAAAGTATAAAATATAAAAAGCTATTAGCAGTTCGTTTGTCGTTTTTCGATTTTGGCTTATAGCAACTAAGCCACATGTCAAAGAAATAGATACCGGCAAGAAGGGAAGCCGCCATTGATGGGTCCGGAAGAATTACCCTACTGTAGTAGATAGAAAACGGAAGAAACAAATAAAAAGCAGCCGCAGCAACCCCAGCAACTTCATTTGAATACTTTTTTGTTAGGGCATATATAAATACAGCACTAAAGATAGAAGCAAAGATTGTAATTAACCTTCCCCATTCGGGAAGTGTTAATATGCCAATGGATTGATAGAGAACGGCTTGAGTGGCATTGTAGATTGGGAACTCTACTAATCGTAGGCCGTAAGGATTATCCTTACCGGATTGGACATTTGAAATATCATAATACTTTGGAGCTAAGAAGTTGATTCCCTCTTTAACATATCTTGAGGAGACTGCGTTTGTATCTCCCTGGCGAAATGAGTGCCAATCGGCCACCGGATTATTAAAACGGTAAAAACGTACCAAAAAACCCAAAACAAACAACAATAATAAGCCGAATAGTAAAATTCGCTTCATTGAATTTATTCTAGTTTATTGGCAGGATTTTATCAATGTTGATGAATCTATTTCCTAAGTAAAGGAGATGGCGTTGGACTCAAGGGGATGAGCGTTGGGGAAGGCGTTGGTGTAATAAGCTTCTTGGGGGGCTGAACCTCAGTGACACTTCCATCACCATTAAATTGGAAGACTTTGTAAGTTCTAGAAATATTATTCTGAATCTGAGGAGTTAATGTCTGATCCTTGACGATTGCTATGTGAGGGTTTTTAAATGCAAACCACATTGCATCATCCATACCAACCGGAAATACCCAAGCATCCCCAACCTTTGTAGGAACATTTATAAAATGAAACTCCATAGGTGTTGTTGACCAATAGTCAGAATATGCATCATCAATTGCTGTTAAGAAATTCTGCGCGTTTTGCCCTGCTCCGTACCAATCCTGAAAAACCTGTTGAACTTGGATTATCTGGAAGAGTGCAAAAGCGGAAACTATTACCGTGATTGATGCTACCGCAATCTCGCGCCCATTTGAAAGCAAGAAATCATATAGTTGACCAAGTAAATATACAAATATAATAACCAAACCCAAAGAAGCTAAATAACTATAACGGGATGTAATATTACCAAAGCCAATAAATGGCAGAAGGCTTATTATAAAGAACCAGAAACCAAACGTTATTATCCTTCTTCCACCAATATTAATCTTTCTCCAGAATTTTTTGTAAAGAAATGCTGCTACTACAACTACGACTACACTAACAACAGCGGCAATTACCAGATTGTCACGAAGTACTTCTCTTAATTTTTCATATGGACCAAGAGCAAACGGACCAAGGAAGGTTACCGATACGTAACCTATCATATTGCCTACAATATTGAAGGGAAGCTTTATGAGGTTGTATGAATAATCTCCTCCTTGCCAATGACTACCGGATATAAACCGTACAAGTAAGTAGACTAAGTCCGGAATAAATAAAGCCAGGTATTCAATCTTTCCAATTGCTTTCTTGAATGAAAAATCTTGACCATATACCCATTCATACAAGATTATAAGTAGTGGTGCAACCATGCCAAGTTCATAGAAAAGAAGGGACAATGAGGAGAATATAATTGACCCAATGAAAAATACCATATTTTTCTTTTCCTTCCACAACATAAATGAAAGTAAGGATAAAAGAATAAACATTGCATTAAATAAATGCCCGGTTGCTGAAATCCAAAAGACTATTTCTACGTATCCACTCATTATCATGAACAAAAAGGCGGCCCCTGCGGCTAACAATTTTTTCTTGAGTACCTTTTGCGCAAGTAAATAGAATAACGTGACAACTATAAAGTGGAGAATGATTGATACCATATGATAAACAACTTGGTTCAACCAAAAAGCTTGATACATAAAGTAGAAGAAAAGTTTTGTTCCCGGTCTAAAGAAAAAGCCGTCCGAGTTAATAAAATAATTTAGAAGAGTTGATCCAAATGAACTACAGCCATTAGCAAAATTACCACACGTTGCTGCCCATCTAAACCAGGTGTAATCATCTGCAACAAAGTAATTACCTAGCATTGGCGAGAATACAACAAAAGCCAATATGAAAAGATAAATTATTACAGCCGGCGTAGAGGTAGCCACATTTTTAAGCTCGCGGAATAAGTTTATTTCCCTTTTCTGGTATAAAACCAAGGTACCCAGCGTCACTCCTGTTAACATCCATAAAAGATAGGCAATTTTACTGGCCTCAAAAACGTCTATTAGGGTTGCGTTTAGTGCCAGACCAATAACTCCTGCTACAAATCCCAATATAAAACTTCTGGCAACTCCACTCTCAATATCCGGAAGAATTTTTTTGATATATATACCAATAGCAATAAATATTGCAAAGAAGCTTGCCATTCCAAGAGCCCCAACTTCTGCCAATGTCCTTAGGTAATTATTATCAACTGCAAGGCTAACCGAGCCATATCCACTACCAAATAATATGTTTCTTTCAAATGCCATAATTGCATGTGGCCACTCACCCTGGAATCTTGTTGTAAATGAAAGATCATAAGCTGCGGCTCTTTTAACTATGAAGTCTCCATGAAGAACGAGTACTTCTGCCTGGGCATGTGTTGCTACGTTTGGAGCAAGTTCATAAAAGAAATTACCAACCCTCTTTGTAACGGGAGACAATGGAAGATTGATATAGCCGGTCCCCTGTGGCAGGCTTTCACCATTCGACACATTTGCAGCACTAACAACCGGAACCTTACCAAGCGGAGCAAGTAATTTAAATGGAATTACTCCTGATGCTGAGGCTGTTGATGAGTCCTCACCAAGCATTGCAGATGTTAACTCATCTTTATCAGAAACTCTTTCTTGCCTTACTACCTTATCCTTAAAGTAATCAACAGGTACAAAATTTACTTCCCCAACCGCGGCTCCAGTTTTACCATCAACCAAAACATCTACTTCTTTTACAGTGTTTCCAAAACGGTTAAGAAGCGCCGGAGAAAAAGAGAAAAAGAGAAAAGCAAGAACTGCAATTACCGGAATTGAATAAAGGACAAGCTTCTTCTTTTGGAAAAATAACAAAATAAACAAAGCAACCAAAAGAACAAAAAATGACACACGGGATACTGTCATAAACAATAATGCAAAACCAAGGAGCGCCGTACCTGCAAAGAAGGCCTTAATAAATAGATTTTTAAAGCCAAAAATCATACTAACCACTATTGGGATAACAAGCACTAAGTAAGCAGCCAAATCATACTGTCCGGCAAATGTTGATGGCAGACGGGACAACTGAGAAAGAGTAATTGGAATACCTTTGGCAAATTCCTCGTTCATTGTAAGGTATGCAGGAAATCCAAGATATTTTTGGCCGAAACCATAAAATATAACCCCAAGGAGAGTAAATGCAATTATAAAAACTGCTGCATTTATTTGTTTTTTGTCTCTTATTGACGCAAATGCTACAAAAAATAAGCTGAGGTATTCAATGTGTCTTAAGAAGGCTAGAAATGCTACGTTTGGAAATACATTTGCAGCAGTTGGGAAAATTATAAGTACTCCGTGAATTGTTGCAATTGCCCCAATAATCCAGAAAACCATTATTGGTATTGTGATTGGGGTCTTGAGTGTGACCTTTTTTCTAACAAGCTGAATAAGCCACGCGAATAATGCTCCAAGAACCAAGAAGTCTTCTACTCTTATATAAACCCAGGTATTTTTAATATCAAAAAGAGGCAACTTGGGATATAGAGGAATAAATGCTAATAAAAAGACGGTGATTAGAAACAAAAAATTCTCGCTGATGTAAGAAATTATTTTTTTCATCCTTTTAAAGCATTACTATATGTAGTGCTTAGGTATTTATTATTCATTATTTTGCCCACCAATACAAGTAATATTGCTTTGAGAGAAAAAAGAGACTTAACAACCATGTACGAAAACGGTGTACCGTGGGCTTTGTGAAAGTAAAATATACCTTTATAGATATTCTTTATTGCAAAGCCTCTATTTGAGCTTCCATGAGATACATGTTCTATCGCTACATTTGGCGTGAAGTAGGTAATATACCCGGAAAATCTTGCTCTAAAACATAAGTCCATATCTTCAACGTACATAAAGTAATGCTCATCAAAACCATCAAGCTTAATAAATAGGCTGTTTTTGATAAACATAAATCCACCGCTAACAAAATCAACACGCTCTTCTTTTTTTGGTGAAAATCTTATACCAAGCTTATTGTCTAAACCAAGAGCTATAGCGCTACTTGCAAGGAGCCCAAAAAATTTACCACAAGACTTTTCTGCTTCTCCTTTTTTATTGACCAATTTTCCTCCAACAATACCAATATTTATATTTGAATTGAGGCACTCAATTAGTCCGCTTATTGATCCACTCTTCCATTCAGCATCCGGATTAATAAAAAGTAGATAATCTCCCTTTGATTCTCTTGCACCAATATTTATTCCCGCAGCAAAACCGGCATTTTCCTGGTTTTGAATAAGTTTTATTCCTGATACTTTATGCTTAATACTTGATACTTTTTTTGCGGTGTCATCTGTTGAGGCGTTATCAACCACAATAATTTCAAAGTCTTCCTTCTTATTGAACTCATAAATACTTTCTATGAGTTTTTTAATATAGGCAGAAGAATTATAGGTGAGGATTATTATCGAAACCATGCTGCTCTTCCCAGTTTATAATTTGGGTTTTTAAGTTTTCTTTCTCCAATTACTTTTGCGGGAACTCCCCCGACTATTGCAAAATCGGGAACATCCTTTGTAACAACTGCTCCCGCACCAACTACGGCTCCTTTTCCAATTTTTACACCCGGAAGTATAACTGCTCTTGGACCAATAAAGACATAGTCCCCTATTTCAACCGGCTCTAAAACAACCTCTTCAACTTTTGCAAAGTCTTCAGAATCTATATTGTGTTGAGAGTTATAAATCATAACTTCTGAAGCAATATCAACATGGTCTCCAATCTTAAGAGGAGCTCTACCATCAAGAACCGCATTCTCGCCAATTATGGTGTCTTTACCAATCCTTATTTTGGATGCATCATAAAAAACGGCTCCCATATGGATTGATGAACCTCGCCCAATTTTCATTCCCTGAATTCTATAGAAAAATCTTCTTACGTGGTGTGATGGAACATGGCCAACATATTTAAGAATCATATTATCTGATTCCAACATTATTGCTTTTGCTCTTCTTTTTATTCTTTTAATCATATGTTATTCGTTATTCGTTATTCGTTATTCGTTATTCGTTATTCGTTATTCGTTATTCGTTATTCGTTATTCGTTATTCGTTATTCGTTATTCGTTATTCGTTATTCGTTATTCGTTATTCGTTATTCGTTATTCGTTATA
>DASZRC010000025.1:0-38546 GCA_035549315.1 Patescibacteria group bacterium
AACAACGCAAGTTGGAAGCGGAATTGATGCATCCGGACAAAGCGTTAATTCCGGAAACAATATCCTACAGGTAACTCTAAATTTACCTGACCCTGAAAAACAGAAAGTTTCGTCAATTGATCTAGCCCAAAAACTCCGCGACAAATACAAAACCTACACAAAAGGCACAATATCTGTTGTTGAAGAGAGCGGTGGACCACCTGCAGGAGCCGATCTACAAATACAAATATCCGGAGATGATCTCCAAAAACTAGATCTATATGCTGATAAAGTTTCCAGCTACCTTAATAAACAACCCGGAGTCTTTAATGTAAGTAAATCTATTAAGCCCGGGGTAAGTAAAATTACTTTTGTTCCAAACCCGGAAAAGATATCTGAAAACAACCTAACTATTGATAACATAGGGTTTACCCTAAGATCATATGCAAGCGGAATTACTGTTGATACCGTTAAATTTAATAATGCTACAAAATCTGAAGATATTGTCATTAGAACAAGCGATACTAACCCAGCACCTGAAGAACTTGGGTCAATAAATGTTACAAATTCACAAGGAAATCAAATTCCGTTAAGCGACCTTGGTCACTTTGAGCTTAAGAATAATCCAACCCAAATAACTCGCCATAACAATAAGAGAACAATATCAGTTTCTGCGGGAGTTCAAAAAGGGTATTCTGTAACAGGAGTTAATGCAAAGCTAGAAAAATATGCCGATTCATCGCTCAATCTTGCTGATGGATACTCATGGACCACAGGAGGAGTAAATGATGAAAACAATAAGTCTGTTCAATCCATTCTACAGGCTATGATTTTAGCCGGAATCCTAATTTTTGGAACAATGGTTATCCAGTTCAGCTCATACCGCCAGGCGGTTTTGGTCATGCTTGTTATACCTATAGCAATCTCTGGGGTATTTATAATCTTTGCCCTAACAGGAACTCCTTTGTCATTCCCAGCCTTAATTGGAGTATTGTCTCTATTTGGAATTGTGGTTACCCATGCTATGGTTTTGGTTGATAGAATCAACCTTAACAGAAAAGCCGGGCTTCCTTTTGCAAATGCCATATCAGATGCTGCAGCAGCCCGTCTTGAACCTATATTTTTGGGTTCGTTTACTACAATAGTAGGATTAGTGCCTATAACCCTTTCAAACCCTCTCTGGCGTGGTCTTGGAGGGGCAATAGTTGCCGGACTTTCATTCTCTATATTTATCATGCTTTTCTTTGTCCCAACCGTCTATTACATGTGGTTCAACCCAGATAGAAAAGGTCGTTAGTGATTTGCTGTTCGCAGTTCGAAATCACGAATTACTAAGTACGAAAAAACGAAACTTCAAATTTATTAAGCAATAAATTCTCTAAGAGGGCAATCTGTGTGTTTGCAGGATGCTTTACAGTAAGTTCTACCATAATAAATAAGGCCTAGTCCAAATTCTCGCCAATCTTTTTGAGGGACAAGCTCCATTAAATCCTTCTCAATCTTTACCGGATCACTGTTTTTAGTAAGACCAAATAAATTCGCAAGTCTTTTTACGTGAGTGTCTACAACAACTCCCTCGCTCTTACCAAAAGCCTCTTGAAGTATTACATTTGCAGTTTTACGTCCTATAAATGGCAGTTCTATTAGCTCTTCCATAGTCTGAGGCATTTTACCTTTGTATTTGTCTGCAACAATGTCAGCAGCCGCTTTTATGGCTTTTGATTTACCTTTATGGAAATTTATGCTTTTAATATCATTATCAAACTCCTCCAATGAAACTTTTTGGTAATCTTCCAGTTTTTTATATTTTTTGAACAAAGTTTCAGTTACTTTATTTACTCCTACGTCTGTTTGCTGGGCAGAAAGCGCAACTGCAACGTATAATTCCCATGGATTGCTGTGATTTAGAGGGGTTTTGGGATTGGGGAAAAGCTTTTTTAATTCTTTTGAAATTTTCTCTGCTTTAGTTTTTTTATCCATAGGTATCTATTACCGTGTTAACGAGTATATTTATTAACGCGTTAACTCTTTAACTCGGAACTCGTTAACTCAAAATTATTCTCCAATAATTTGTGTTAGAACGCGCGCTAATCTTCTGGGATCATGTCTAATCATGCTTCTTTTCAAGACATCCCCTTTTTGTTTTTCTTCTTCTTTATCAGAAATAATAGGTGCTCTAATAACTTTGGTTGCTTCTGGGACCGGATAGCTATCCAAATCATCCTCAACAGGTATTGAAAACTCTTCTTTATATTTCTCAAGAGTTTCTTGCGGAAGTCTCATTTTTGAGTTAATAACTATTGTGTTTATTCTTTCAATTGGCATGTATTGTTTTAGATCTTCAAGGTAAGTTGAAGCTTTGTAGTCATAGGCTTCTCCATATTTAGTCATAAGGTTCATCATGAATATTAAATTTGCCTTTGATTGCATTAAAGCATCCACAACACCCGTAACAACAAGGTTTGCTACTGTGTTTGTATAAAAATCTCCAGGTCCCAGAACTATTGCATCAGCATTAAGTATTGCTTCACGTGCTTTTTCAGTAATGTGGGCTTCCGGACGGGTAAATAGCTTTGTTATTTTGAGTGTACCATCGTGAGTCGGTTCATCAATATTATGCTCTCCTACTACTTCTAGCCCATTTTCATATTGAGCTATGAGTCTTACGTCTTCATGTGAAATTGGGAGAACTTTACCTTTTACTTTGAGAATTTCTGAGGTTTGCTCAATTGCCTTTTCTTGTGATCCAACAACGTCTGTAACTGCTGCCAAAAAGAGGTTTCCAAATGTCATTCCGCTAATTCCTTGACCCTTGTGGTATCTATATAAGAAAAGTTCTCTTAATAAAGATGGCTTTGATGAAAGAGCAACCATAGCAAGTCTTACCCCAGAGGTTGGGAGTAGACCAAATTCATCCCTAAGGACCTTGTTTGACCCTCCGTCATCAACCATAGTAAGAAGAGCCGTAAGCTCATACTTCTTGTCACGCAAACCGGATAATACAGTGTATGTACCTGTTCCGCCACCAATAACAACGACCTTTTTCATATAGAGTTGGTATTATATCAAAATTTGTGCGTAAAATAAAATTATAGGTTTATTATTTACTTCTGCGGATTCCTCTAAACAATCTTTTTTTGTGGTGGCCATTACCGTTGGTGGGTGTTTCTTCAGCTTCAGGGGATGTATTTGAGGTTTCTACTTCAACCTGAATTTGAGGCTCAACTTCTTCATATACCTCCGATGTTTGGCTCATATTATCATCTACCGCTGCTACTTCTGATTTTATATCTTCTTTTATTTCCTCTATTTCTTGCTCCGTTACTACAGGTACTTTTTGTATAACAGCTGCCGGAGCTGATGCCTGCTGGCTTTTATCCTCAATGAACTCTTCTAACAACTCCAACCCTAAATCCAAAATTTCACGAAGCAATTTTCTCCCCTTTTTGTTAGTAAGAAGTGTAGCAAGTACCGCTCCTATTATTAGTCCCCAGAAAAAGCCGGAGCCCCCGTGGTGTTTATTCTTCTCCATTTTCTTTAACCTTTTTAAGTATTTTTGATATTGTTGAAATTGATCTCGCATTAAAAAGGATGCCCGACAGGAAAGACATTGGTTCCGAAACAGACTCAGTTATACTTTCCGTGTTCTCCAAAACTCTGTTTGCGCGAGTTATTGTATTTCTCAACTCTTTTAGAATAAAGAAGACCTGAACACCAAGCACCAAAAGAAGAAGTGTAAGAAGAATTATTACAATAAGAAGTACAATCTGGACAGGATCTATCATATTATTAAGCTACCAAAAAATAGAAGCAAAAGCAATAATACAAACCAAAAACTACTTTATTTTGACGTTGAAAATTTTGTTAGTTTTTTTGCCAAACCTATTTGTTGCCACAACCAAAACTGTATTCTCTCCTTGAAATAGGTATACGGATTTACTAAATTGACCTTTGAGATCTACATATACATCTTCCCCATTTACCGTCACAGAAGCATAGGGACTAGTTTTACCCTCCACTTTAATAACATTAGTGGTATATGTCTGACCTGGCTTTGGAGACATAACCTGAACGCCTGGAGCAAAAATTAGAGAACTGTATTGAAAAAATATATATATTCCAACTATTACAAAAACTGCAACAATTAGAAAAACCTTACCGGAGAAAAACTTTCTATTAAATTTATGTTGGGTTTTACGAAACTCCGGAACAATATGTACATTATGTTTTGAGTTGTATTCTCTTCTAAATAAGGGGAGAGCTTCATTTACCGGAATATCCAGATACTTTGCGTAATTTTTTACAAACCCGGTAGCATAGCTTTCCGAAGGCAGCCTTTGGTAATTACCTTTTTCAATTGCATCAATAAACTCTTTTTTAATCTTGGTATCGCGCTCCACATCATCTAACGTCAGGTCTCTTTCTTCCCTCGTGGTGCGCAGAATATCACTAATTTTTCTCATGGTGGATTTTATTAAGTCCTATTGGCAAGATATTGATCGGGATCACGGATAAGGACATCACGAGGTTTACTTCCATCAGCCGGCCCTACAACACCTGCTTCTTCAAGTTGTTCAAGTAGTCTTGCGGCTCTATTAAAACCTATAGATAGCCTCCTCTGAAGAAGAGAGGATGAAGCCCTATCGTGGGCACAAACTATTCTTACAGCCTGCTCAAATAATTGATCTTCGCCACTTCCTCCGCCTGTTCCTCCCTGACTTGACCCCATGCCCTTAATGTTAACCTGCTGTTCCAAAACCTCTGTTGTGTACTGAACAGGAACACCGCGTGATTTTATAAAGTTAACTACTCTTTTTACATCCTGATCTGAGACAAAAGTTCCCTGAATTCTAGTTGGTCTAGCTTGATCTGGTGGAACATACAACATGTCTCCACGTCCCAAAAGCTTTTCTGCTCCGGGCTGGTCAATAATAACCTTACTATCAACCATTGATGAAACGTTAAATGAAATCCTACAAGGTACGTTAGCCTTAATTAGACCTGTTAGAACATCAACAGACGGTCTTTGGGTAGCAAGTACCAAGTGTATTCCGGTAGCTCTAGCCATTTGAGCAAGACGGGCAATTGAATCTTCTACTTCAACTGCTGCCAAGGCCATAAGGTCTGCCAATTCATCAATAACAACAACTATATAAGGCAACGCTTGAAAACCTGCCAATTCATTGTATGAATCAATATTTTTAACTCCGGAATCCTGGAATTGAACATAGCGCCTATCCATTTCCTTCATGGCCCATTTGAGCGCTGAAACAGCCTGTTGAGCTTCTACAACAACTGGGGACATAAGGTGAGGGATGTCGTTATAACCTGTTAATTCAACGCGTTTTGGATCAATCATAATAAACCTAACCTCACTTGGCGATGCGCGGAATAAAATTGAAGTAATAATAGAATTAACCATAACGGATTTTCCGGAACCGGTAGTTCCGGCAATTAACACATGGGGCATTTTTGAAATCTCAGAAACTACGGGGTTTCCTGATACATCAAGACCAAGCGGAACTGCCAACTTACCCTTGGCTTTTTGCATCTGAGAAGACTCAAGCATGGTCTTTAGTGATACTATCTCAAGCCCTCTATTTGGAATTTCTATACCTACCAAATTTCTTCCAGGAATCGGGGCTTCAATTCTTATCTGTCCGCCGGGCGCCTCTGTAGCAAGAGCCAAATCATTTGAGAGAGTTGTTATCTTTGAAACTTTTGTACCAAGAGCAATCTCCAAAGCATACTGTGTAACAGAAGGCCCAACGTTAATTTCTGAAACTCTAGATTTAATACCAAAGCTTTGAAGGGTCTCTTCAATTGTTTTTGCAATCTTTTTAACGTCTCCCGTATCGCGTTTTCCGGCGTGAACCGAGAGAAGAGATAATGGCGGGTATTCCCATACTCCCAATTCCAATGGCTTATTAAGAACAATCTTGTCTTCAATCTCCCCAGCCTTCTTCTCCGGAAGCTTAGGACTAGCCATAGTAGGCTTTGGAGCATCGTCTTTTACGGGTTCATCTTTTAAGCCTTTTATTGTGATTTGTTTCATATCAGATACTGCAAATTGTTTTTTGCTTTTAAAAAGCGGCGCAAGTGATTTAAATGCTCCAATAGTACCTTTAATCATACCGCTAAATAATTCAAATACTTGGGAGAAAGGCATGTTGAGAAATACAATTAGACCAAGGAGTGCTCCTATAACAAAAACCATTACAGAGAGTGCAGTTCCAAAAATTGAATTTGAAGCCGCAAAAATCTGCGCACCTATTGACCCTGCAGAGAACAGACCAAAAAGTGCTACGCTCAATAAAACAAAACCCAAGAAAACATTTGCCTTTGCAAATGAGGCTTTTATTCCGCTAATTAAGGCTCCAAAAAGCAGTACATTTATTGGAACTAAAAACGATAACCAACCAAAATAAGAGGTTAGATACAAATTAATTTTGGTGAGAAGTTCATTGCCTTGAGTATAAGAAGCAAACATAGCACCCGCAATAACTATGGAGCCTAGTGCAAAGATTGTATATATGGTGCTATTTTTTAGCTTAGCCCCACCACCACTTCTTCTTTTCTTATACTTTCTTCTTTTCTTTGGCATTATTTGAAATAGTATACAACAAATAGCCTGTTTTGCCTACAAAAATATCACTTATTATTCTCAAAAATATGATTTTTATCATATAATATAGAGATGTCTCAATTGACACGCTTTCCAATAATAAAACCCTTTGTTAAAAACCTTGATAAAGATACGGAAAAGTTTGGCCTACAGCAAGCAATGATGAATACTGCTGTAAGATCCGGAACTAAACTTATAATTGAAGGTCTAAATAAAGATACAGAGAAAGTTTTGAAAAATGAAAGAGTAGTATTGGTTGCAAATCATCCCCATGAAGTTGATATTTTAGCTCTCTTTGCTTCTTTACCAAGTAGACCCGATACATCTCTAATAATTAGCCATAGCTTCATGAACCTTGCAAGAAATATTGATAAACATTTGATTCCTGTATACGTAGACCATCACGTTAATGATAGGGTGTCAAAAAAAATCATGAGAAAGTTCCTAAAAACATTCCATCCAACACCACGTTATAGTCCAGAAGTTGAACACGAAAGGAACATTGAAAGTATAAAAGAAGCCTCTGCCAGAGTTAAAAATGGTGGATTAATTACTATTTTTCCAAATCCAGGGTCTGATATTACCAAAAAATGGTACAGAGGGGTTGGACATTTGTTAAAGGGGGCAAAAACCGATGATAAAATTTATGTTGTTAAAAGCTATATAGAAGGGACTTCTATGATGGATTACCTTAGACTTATTCCTCACGCGGCAAAACTTTTAACGCCAATTAGAATTACTTTTTCTGAACCTATTGAAGTGAGCAGTATCCTAAAAAAAGACCCTAAGGAAATTACATCAATACTAGAGCATGATTACAAAGACTGGATAAATAGCCTAAAGAACTAGGACTCCAAAACTACAGGGACAACCAATGGTTCTCTTCCTTCTGAATCAAGTAAGTTTTCAGCTTTTTGCTCAATAGTTTTTCTGTAGAATGACCAATTTGTAACCTTATCTTGCTTTTTACTAAAGACCGAATTCAATTCTTGTGTAAGCTTTTGCAAAAAAGCATCTTTATTCTCTAAATTTACACCTCTTACTATTGCATCTATTGGACTCATTATTTGTCCATTAACAGAACTAATCTCGGCAACTATTATCAAAACCCCCTCTTCGGCAATCTTTTGCCTATCCATTATTATGTACTTATCAATTGCTTCACCGCTCAACTGGTCAACGTAAACATTAGACTGGGTGTGGTATTTACCATATCTAAAACCGTTTTGGGTAAATATTACCTCGCGTGCTCCATCTGCCAATATTACTCTGTCTGAACCATATCCCATTTCTTCCATAATTGCTCTATATGCAATCATGTGTCTATAAGTTCCCCCAATTGGAAGCAAGAATTTTGGATTTGTTAAGGAAACCAGTAGTTTAAGGTCATTTTGGAAACCATGGCCTGATACGTGGAAGTCACTTGTGATCTCTGAATAAACAACCCTTGCTTCTTTTTTTGAAAGTGTATCAATCAAGGAATTTATATTTACTTCATTACCCGGAATTGGATCAGCAGAGAAAATAATAGTATCTATAGCGTTAATTCTTATATCCCTATCCTGATCTTGAGAAATTCTGACTAGTCCCGATTCTACTTGAGCTTGGCTTCCTGCCAATAAGATCATTACTTGGTTTGGCGGGAAACGCCTAACATCTTGTGGTTTAATCTCCATTTTAGGCGGCAGATCCATATACTTTAACTTTCTACCCAAATCCCTGACTTTTAAGAATGAGCGACCAATAAAGCAAACTTTTCTATTGTATTTTTTAGCAACCTGAATAGCCTGATTCATGCGGGCGATATTAGAAGAATATGTAGTTATAAATAATTTACCCCTACACCTTCTTGCCTCTTCATCAAACTTTTCCGATATTTTAATTTCCGGATGTGAATGCCCTGGGTGCTCTGCACCAAGACAATCAGACATTGTACAAATTACCCCCTCTTCTCCCCACTTGGCTATTTTCCTAATTTCTGATGGCCTGCCATCAACCGGAGTTAAATCAAACTTAAAGTCAGAACCATGATAAAAATTACCAATTGGAGTTCTAATAAAAAGATTTGCTGCATCAATTATTGAGTGTGTTACACGCGCAAAAGAGACAGAAAAAGCTCCAAGCCTAATTGTATCTTCAAATCTCACTGTTTTAACCATATTTTTTTCACCAAATTCTTTTAATTTTTCGTTGGTTAATTCTGCAGTGAGTGTAGTTCCATATATTGGGAATGGTGGAAGCAAGGGAGTAATAAAAGGGACTGCTCCAATATGGTCTTCATGACCATGGGTGAGAACTAATCCAACAATTTTTTTCCCTTTTGAAAGAAGTTCTTTAAGATAAGTAATATTTGGGATAACAAGATCAACACCAAGCATTGATTCATTGGCAAATCCTATTCCACAATCAACCAAGAGTATTTCATCTTGATAGATATATGCGGACATGTTTTTTGTAACATCCCCTACCCCTCCTATTGATATAAATGTAACTGTATTATCCATATTTTTATTAATTACCAATAACTAAAATTCCAATTTTCAAACTAATTATCAATTAATAAATTTAAAAAAAGATTTCGTTTGATTATTTATTATTTAACATTTTAAATTGGTTTGGTTAATTGGTTCTTGATAAATTATCATTACCCTTACCATGCTGGTACATATTCTTTAACATTTTGTGCCGTTATGTGAAACTGTCCAGTAGGAATTTTACCGGTAAGCTGGTTAAACACAACTTTTCTAACAACCCCTTGGACAATTCTCTCAAGAGACCTGATTCCGGAGTCATAACCAAGAGGCCTTACTATCTCCTCCCAAACTCCATCTTCTACTACTATATCATTTGGAGTTAATCCAGACTCTTTCAAAACTTTGGGGAACATATAATTTTTAGCAATTGTTATTTTTTCTTGATCTGTATATGAAGGCATTTGAATTATTTCAAGACGGTCAAGTACGGCCGTTGAGATATCCTTTGTATTGTTTGAAGTAGCTATAAAAAGCACATTCTGTAAATTAAAAGGATAGTCAATAAAATGGTCCGTAAAAGCTTTGTTCTGGGTTGGGTCAAGAAGCTCAACTAAAACTCCCATAATATCAGCGCGAGCTTCTGCTGATACACGATCTATTTCATCAAGTAGTATTACCGGATTATTGGTTCCGGCGTTTCTTAACGCCTTAATAACAAGTCCGGGTTCTGCATCCGGGAAAAGTCTTGTTTTACCACGGAGTTGGCTTGCCGATCCCATTCCTCCAAAAGGTATACGGACAATTTTTCTTCCCAAAGATTCTGCGATCGAGTAAGCTATAGTTGTTTTACCTACTCCAACAAGTCCAACAAGTGAAATAATTGGTGCTCGGGCAAAGCTTTCTTCACCCATTCCCTGCTGTTTTTTTCTAATCATAATCGCAAGATATTCCATAATTTTCTGCTTTACATCATTTAACCCGTAGTGGTTATGGTCCAATACCTGCTTAGCATGGGCAAGATCAAGAATATCTTCTGATGCCCTGTTCCACGGCAAATTTGTAATCCACTCAATGTATCTGCTTATTGAGTCGTACTCCAAGAAAAATCCGGCATCGCCTTTTATAATTTTTAGCCTATTAAGCATGGCTATTGCCTTCTCATGTAAATCTTTTGGAAGCAAGGCTTGGTTTATTGATGTTTCGAGTTTATTTATAGAATCATCTACATTGAACTCTTTCTTTGGCTGGTCTACAACCGGCACGGGAGAAGAAATTGGAGTTTGGGTAGTTGGGATTGGAGTTGAACCAGCGTGCTGAATAGCTTGTCCACTAGAATCATTTCCACCGTTTTGGGCAGTGTCATTCATAGAAAAAGTATAACATTAAATTTGATTAACAGACAGTATAATTATTGTGAGGTTCGGGCCGTAGCTATAAAATTAGCAATATCTACCATAACTCTATCC
Organism: Patescibacteria group bacterium; assembly: GCA_035549315.1. Classification (GTDB taxonomy): domain Bacteria; phylum Patescibacteriota; class Microgenomatia; order Levybacterales; family GWA1-39-11; genus GWA1-39-11. The sequence goes on from DASZRC010000025.1 coordinate 10,545, forward strand.
CTATTGTTTTTATGCTTTAGATATTCTTCTCCATCAAGAGTAGAAGTTTCAGGGCCTTTAACCAAAATAGCACTAGCCCTCGTAGTCTCAACATGAACATTCAAATTAGCCCCTTCGAATTTTAAAAAAGACAAAGTTGATGCATTATCCGGATTAAATGGTATTGTTATTGACTGAGAAAGTGTTAAGCCTTTTGCGTCTTTTAATCCTCCTTGAAGCATTAAATTATGCATATAAGGAAATGCTCTGTGAAAATAAATGGGGCTTACTGGAAATGAAGCTAGGTCCACGTAGCGCTCTCCTCTTCTTTCTTTTGCAAGCTTTTCATAAGTTTGCCTAACATGAGAAAAATCGTCGGGATAATCCAAAACCTTTACTAAACCTGGGACTGTTGTGTCTACCTCTTGCGGATTTCTTTCAAAAAACATCTATCTTCTATCGCGGTCACGGTCGCCGCCTGGGCGCATTGAATCAAAAGGAGCACGTCTTGGAGCGCGGCTTCCACCTGGTCTAAAAGGTCTTCCGCCACTTCTTGGCCCGCTTGATCTTCTTGGACCTGCCGATCTATCATCATCGCGTCTACCATAGCCCCCTGTTCTTGGTCTATCGCTGCCGCTTCTTGCTTCATAAGGTCTATCTTCTACTTGGATTCCCCCGCCTCTTTCTCCTCTATCTTCTCTTTGCGGTCTGTCTTCACGAGCTGGTCTCTCACCAAATAACATAGAAAGATTAATTCTTCCGTGTTCGTCAACTTCCTTAACATTAACTTTTACTTTTTGACCAATTTCAACAACGTCTTCTGGGCTCTGAACATAATCAGTAGACATTTCAGAAACGTGTACTAATCCTTCTTTTCCCGGAACTATTTCAACAAAGGCTCCAAAATTAACAATTCTTTTAACTGTTCCTTCAAAAACCTCACCCTTTTTAAGCTCACGAGTTATAAGATCAACCCATTCTGCAGCTTTTTTAACAGCTTCCTCATCTACTGCTGAGATTGAAACTGTTCCATCTTCTGCAACGTCAACTGTAGCCCCTGTTGTAGCTGAAATGTTTCTAATTGTCTTTCCACCTGACCCAATAACTTCTCCAATTTTTTCAGGATTAATCTTAACTGTTGTAATTTTTGGCGCATATTTTGAAACATCGCCGCGGGAATTTGGCATAACAGCCATCATCTTTTCAAGAACCTGAAGTCTTGCTGTTTTTGCTCTGATTAATGTTTCTGAAACTTGTTGTTCTGTAAGTCCGTCTATTTTAACGTCTAACTGAATAGCTGTTATTCCTTTATCTGTTCCTGCAACTTTAAAGTCCATATCTCCACCAAAGTCTTCAAGACCAATAATATCTGTTAGGAGCATGTATTCGTCTCCTGCTTGCCCTGAGCTTGCCGAACGGGTCATAAGTCCAATCGCAATACCTGCAACCGGTGCAATTAGAGGAACTCCAGCATCCATAAGGGATAAGGTTGATCCACAAACAGCAGCTTGTGATGTTGATCCATTAGAAGACATTATTTCTGAAACAACACGAATTGCATATGGGAATACGCTTGGCTCCGGTATTACGGCTTCCAATGCTCTTTCTGCTAGCGCACCGTGCCCTATTTCGCGTCTATTTGGTGAACCAATTCTTCCTGTTTCTCCAACAGAATATGGAGGGAAGGAATAATGGTGCATGTAGCGCTTTGTTTCTTCACCTTCTGGTCCTTCTATTATTTGCTCCATTGAAGAAGGTCCTAGTGTTGCTACTGTTAAGGTTTGGGTTTCTCCACGGGTAAAGATTGCTGATCCATGAGTTCTTGGTAACACTCCAACTTGAGCTGAAATTGGTCTAATTTCATCTACTTTTCTTCCATCTGGCCTTTTTCCTTTGGAAAGAATCATCTCACGGATACTTTTCTTGAAAACGTAATCAACAGCGTCAGCTATTTTTGCTTTATCATCAAAGGTTTCCTTTTCATTTTCTGTTATCTCATCAATTATTACCTTTAACTCTGCTCCAACTTCACGTGTAACTCCATCTTCTACCAACTTTTCAATCTTATCTTTGTAAGATTTCTCAACTATCATCTTTGCTTCTTCAATCTTTTCGTCTTTTACTACTTCTAATTTTTTGTCTCCAATTTCCTCTGCCCATTCCTCAATCATGGCAACTATTTTTTCATTCCATTCATTTGCCATTATTACACCTTGCTCTACCAAGCTATCTTCAACTTGCCTTGCTCCAGCCTCAATCATGAGAGCTTTTTTATTACGTGAAGAAACAATTAGGTCAAGGTCTAACAATGGGTTTTCCGGAGTTGTTGGGTTAACAATTAATTCTTGTTTATCGTCTTTTTTAACTAAACCAATTCTTGTGGTTCCTATTGGACCGCGCCATGGAATTTTGGAAATTGCAAGTGCTGCTGAAACTGTAATTGCTGCTAATATATCCGGTTGATTTTCTCCATCAACAGATAATACTGTGATAATAACCTGAACGTCTTTTTTGAATTCTTTTGGAAAAAGGGGTCTAATTGATCTATCAATCATGCGAGCGGTCAAAATAGCATCATCAGATGGTCTTCCTTCGCGCTTTACCCAACGTGAACCCTTTATTCTTCCTCCTGCATAAAGTCTTTCTACATATTCAACAGAAAGTGGGAAATATGAGAGCTTTGTGTCTTCTGCGCTCATTACAACGGTTGCAATAACCATTGTGTCACCCATACGACCTACAACAGCAGCAGTAGCCTGACCAGCTAATACGCCTGTCTCAAGTGTTAGAGTTGTTCCATTAATCTGGAGTGTTTTTGTTGATTGTTTCATTTATCTTCTTTTGTTCGTTCTTTGTTGCAAAAAGTTTTTGAGGGAAATTATTATATTTTTTATTATACAGTCATTCCTACTTCTTTACCTATTGCTGCTCCTCTGTTTACATCCATGCGAGCTAGAAAATTAAAAAGCCTTCTTCTCTTTGATAACATATTTAAAAGTCCGCGTCTAGAGTGAGAATCTTTTGGATGAATCTTAAGATGATCTGTAAGCTTCTGGATTTGTGCTGTTAAAAGCGCAATTTGTACTTCAGGGCTTCCCGTGTCACCTTTTACTGTTGCATATTTTTCAATTATTGATTTTTTATCAAGTGTTTGAAGTGCCATACTCTAATTTATTGATTATTTATAATTTATTGTTGATTATTTTGAAGAATTCTGTCTTCCCCTTTATTTAATCTTTTGGTATTTTAGCAGATTCGACCTCAAAATTCAATTAGTATAGTTAATAACCCCAAAACCCAAGAACTATAAACTATAAACTAGTTACCTTTCTTGCTTCCTTTGAAGACTTTTGGAAGAAACCAATCATCCGGAATTTCTTCCGGCATTGAACCCTCTACAAAAGGATTTGTTACTTCCTCAACTGAATCTTTGTACCCAGTTTCTTTTGGAGTATTCTGCATATTTTGTGGCATATTAGGCCAGTTTTGTGGTTGTGGCTGTCTTTGTGGACGCGGTTGATTATTTGGTCTATTCTGTGGCTGAGGCCTACTGCCTGCGGGTTGATTTGGCCTATTAAATCTTGGCTGCTGGTCATTAGCCTGTCTTGGTTGTCTTGGAGCCTGGCCCATAGGAGGCTGGTTTAAAAACAAATCTTCTCTTGGGAAACTATCACGTCTTCCTTGGTTATCCAAAGGTTTAGCAATATTTTCAGGCCTTGGGCGCTCAATTGCGACTTCTTTTCTTCTGGCACCATTTTGGAGTAGAAAACCTGCTGCTTCAAAAGCCAATGCACTTGTATTTGGTGCTGTAAAATTAGAAGTTGCAGACATTATTCCATCCATTAGGTTTTGAAAAGCGTCAACATCCGGCATCATACCAAGTTCCATTGCAAGAACTGCAATAACCTCTGATAATGATGAAAAAACAGGGCTAATAAGTGGAATATCACCCATAAGGCTATTTAGAGGATTTTTATCAATATGAATTGCTTGAACCTGATCAAGGTCAACCATGCCATTAAGCTCTTCTTCATTTGTAACACCAACTGTGATAATAAGAGATGGAGTTGAACCTTTTCTTATATACTCAACGTCTTTTTCAGAAAAAGTTATACCATTCTCTTCTGCAAACAAATTAACATTGAGTCTATCCTTTTCTATATTGTATGAAACCTTTTCAATCTCCCCTTCACGGTAAGGAACAGAGATAGTTAGGGTTTTTACCATACCATCAAAAGATCTGCCCATCTTATCTATTCCAAAAAGGTTTGAAACCTCAACTAGCGGATCTTTCTTTGAAACAATCTGGACATTTTTGCCTTCATTTTTGAGGATTAAATAAAGACCTAAAGAAGCACCAACGGTATCAATTGTTTGTTCTTGGCCAACAATTATTCCGATACTTGTTGCAGCATCAATGAGTGAGCGGATTTGTTCCTTTTCTCTTTTAATTATTGAATCGTTCATTTTTTATATTAGCTTGAAGCTTATAGATTATAGCTTTTGTAGAGAGAATTGAGGCTAACTATTAGCTTTTTTTGCTATAGGCTATTATAACATCTTGCGGAGCAAAGTCAACGTCGCGCGACAGCATAATTCCGCATTCCGTGTTCTTCTCTACAACCTTAACGTCATTTTTACCATGTCTTATAGATTTGATCTCGGAAGCTCCCAATTCGCGCTCCCCCCTAAATATTTTTATCCTATCTCCTACTGCTAGTCTTCCTTCTGTTACCTTTAACCCAATAATTACTCCTGTTGAACCAAGAAAAGAAGCCAAAATTTGGCCTTTACCAATAGTTCTTTCTTCTTCCCCCGTCTGAACGGCTGTTAGAAGCAGGCCTATCTCATCAAGCATCTGATAAATTATGTCGTAGGATTTAAAGAAAACTTTTTCTGAATCTGCCAATTGCTTTGCTTCGCGGGTTGCATCAACATTGAAGCCAAGAACTAGAGCTTTAAAGTCATGGGCAAGAAGAATATCTGCAACGCTTATTTCCCCCTGTCCTTCTAGAATTATCTTAATATCTTCCGGTAACGCTTCTTTTATGGCTTCCATTTCGGCAGTTGTTTCCGTTTTTAGAACTATCGGGATAATATTCTTCTCATCTTCCCTTAGGAAAGCCATGATGTCTTTTGGATCTTCTATTTTTGGAGCTAAATCCTGTGCTTTAACAGGCTCAACTTCCCTATCATAAATAACGCTTCCTGCAGCCAAGGCTTCTGAAAAACCAAGAATTTCAACGGCCTCACCAACAACCGCACTATTAACATTCTTACCAATAGTATTGACTATTGCCTTAACTTTGCCCACTTCTTTTCCATGAGAGAATAGTTTTGAGGCAGATTTTATTTCTCCGCTCTTAATAACAATCGTTGTTAAAACTCCTCTTCTTTTATCTTGTTTTGCATCAATTACTACACCCATAAAGTTATCGCTGGCGCTCTTTTTGATCCCTGAAAGGTCATAAACCAGAACTATTAGGTCAAGAAGTTCCTTCACGTTTTCACCGGTTTTGCTTGATACGCCAATAAATGGAGTATCCCCTCCTAATCCTTCTAACAAAATCCCCTCTTTCATAACCTGCTGTTTTGCTTTATCAATTTGAGCTGTAGGAAGGTCAATTTTAGTAAAAACTACTATAAAAGGTATTTTTGCTTCCAAAATCTTTCCTATCGACTCTCTGGTCTGGGGCATTATTCCATCATCTGCTGCTACTATAAGGAGTGCTACGTCACATGCGTTTACCCCTTGTGAGCGCATGTTTGCAAAAGCTTCATGGCCTGGAGTATCTATGAACGTAACTTTCCTTTTTTTACCTTCGTGAGTAATTTCTATTTCTGAGGCACCGATTTTTTGAGTTATACCACCTTTTTCTCTTGCTGCAACCGAACTTTCGCGAATTTTATCAAGTAATGAAGTTTTTCCGTGGTCAACGTGACCTAGAACAGATACGACTGGAGCAAAACTGGAGATTTGATCTTGGATCTTAGGTTTTTGGTTGTCCATAAATTATTTGTAAAACTAAATCTTCCCATAGATTATTCTTTTGGAGTTTCGGACTCGTCCGAATTCTCTTCAGTAACCACAGGATTCTCTTCTGATTTCTCTTCGGTAGCTTCTACCTTACTGTCATCTGCTTCAGCTTTTTCTTCACTTGGGTTTTCAGCCTCAGCCATTGCCTCTGATTCTTCTCTTTCTGTTTCTTTTTCTTCTATTTTGTTTTCCTTTTCTGTATCGCGACCCTTATCTTCAGCCTCAATCTTGTCACTAACTACAGCCTCTTTTGGTTCTTCAGCAGCTACCTCGGTTGGAGCTTCACCTTCAACCTCAATATTATATTCTGTGAGTTTTGACGCTAGTCTTACATTTTGGCCTTCACGACCAATAATTAATGGGAGTTCTTCTTGTGGAGCAGAAACTACTGCATTTCTGTTTTTTTCATCAATTTCTACCCTAAGGTTCTTAGCAGGGCTTAATGCATTTGTTATGAAACGCTCAGCCTCAGGACTCCATTGAATAACATCAATCTTCTCAAGACCGTCTAAAGCGTCAATTACTGCTTGAATTCTGACACCCTTTTGACCTACGCAGGACCCTACCGGGTCAATACCTGATACCTCTGAATAAACAGCGATCTTAGCTCTATTCCCTGGCTCACGAACAACTTTCTTAACTACTACCGATCCGGAGTTAACTTCCGGTACTTCACGCTTAAGAAGCCCTTCAATAAGGCCTGGGTTTGAGCGTGAAACCATGATCTCTTTCTTTTCTTCATCAATACCTTTTATATAAACGGGCATTTTCTTGTTGAGAAAGTATTGTTCATTTGGAATTTTGTCTCCAGGCTCAATAATAGCCTCAGCTTTTCCTATATCAACTATTATATTTGGACCTACAAAACGAAGGATCATACCATTTACTACAGTTCCAACTCTTTTTATGTATTCTTCAATTATTGCGTCTTTTTCTTTCTCGCGGATTTTCTGAAGCAAAACTTGTTTTGCTGTTTGTGCTGCAATTCTTCCAAATCCAGGAGGCGTAATATCTTTACCTTCTTTTAGGATTCTTGTTTCTCCGGTATTTTCGTTGAGGTCAACGCTGTATAAATCCACTTCTTCCTCTTCTACCGGGTTATCTTTGCGGTAAGCAGCCAAAATTGCTCCTTTCATGGTATCTAAAACCACTTGAGGTTCTACCCCACGCTCTGAGGCTATTTGATTTAAAGCTAATGCAAATTCACTTCTTTGTACGACTGCCATATATTGTTTCTTTTGGATCTTAGATCCTGGCCTGAGGGTATAAAAAAAGGTGGTTAGTGCCACCCTTTAAACTCAAAACCTAAAATATTGTACCAGACTAGCCACCGCTAGTCAAGGCAAAATAACATAAAACATAAAACGTAAAACATAAAATTGAGCATAAATTTTGTCCTATAATATTTGACACAGGCCTACTTTTTGTTATAATCCATTCTATTGTTTCAAAAGGGCAAATCGTGGCTAAATTAGTCTAATAGCTAGACTCAAAAAGGCCAGTGCTGTCCTCTTGACACTATTTTTTTCTCCCGATGATAGTTTTCATTCGGGATCCCGCACGAATGAAATTCGTCGGGATTGCACTTTGATAATTTGCGGATTTTTTTAACCACAATATGTGGTGTCTCTTTGCATCTCTTTAATTTTTAATTCTTAATTCATAATTTTTAATTTTTGAGAGGTGTTTTGTGACACCACATATTGGCAGGCACGTTAGTTCAGAAAGGCAAATAAATAATGGCTTACGTTGAAACAAAGCGACAGCGAAGAGAAAGAATGGAGGATGAGACAAAATCAACGTTTTGGACAGATTCGTTCAGACCGATTTTCCTAACCCTCATGCTCGGCGCTATCGTTCTACTACTGGTTCACAAGCTACACAGCCCATTTGGATCATTCTTTTTCACCCTGCTTTTCATAGTAGTCTGTCTTCTCTCCATTGGAGGGTATTTGATAGGACTTCGTGAGAAGCACAAGAGAAACAGGGTGACAGTGACGCCACTTGGAGGAACAACAAAAAAGAACACACCACCCAAACCTAAACCCTTAGGGGAAACGGAGAAATGGGTTGGAGTCGGCTTTGTTGTTCTGATCTTGTTCCTGCTTGTCTAAGCACGCTTGGGATTTGCCCTAAAAAGCAGATCACCGTTCAGCTCGCTCGTCTTCTGACGACTGAGCAAGGAGCTTCATGGACACAGCTTTGTCTGGTTGCAAAGATGGGATACAGGCGTGGGTAATCCTTGCCATGCACATAGCAGGGCACTGGAACAATAGAGACGCTATCAGCGCGACGCAGTCCGGCGATACATACACCATCGGTTTTTTGTTGGGAGCAGGTATTGCTTTCCTCATTGGCCTCTTGATCCTTCGCCTGCTGCTCACTCTCTTGAGTAGCCAATTTGTGATCATGCCACGTCGGCGTTACAACCGTCTTACGAAATAAGATTCACGCCCCACAGAATCATCTAGCACGTAGTTCAGTCCTCTCGCAAAGCGAGATGACAAAGGAAAAGCGGAAATGTCACTCAAATCAATCGGCATGGAACACAAGGATGTACTGGAGAGGACTGTAGTCGCGGTATTGATGGAGCCCGAGAAGGACCCCATTCTCGTCGCGATTGCTTCTTCCCCGCGACCGGATGGCCACACGATAGTTGTTCCTCTCATAGGAGGCACAGCTATTTCGACTCACGTCAACAGTCTAAGGCTCGCGACCATGGAAGAGATTGAAGCCTACCAGCAAACCAAGCCTTCTCCTCCCAAACCTACCGGGTCAGGACCAGGAAAATGGTCTGGAGGTTCCGGCGACGCCAAAGACTAACATCTAGCACGTAGTTCAGTCTTGCTCAGCAAGACAAAGAAAGGTAGGCTCCCCGTGATCACTTGCTATATATTCGTGAGAGTCCAAAACACACAAGAGACATCTTCGGTGCGAAAAGCGCTGGAGAGAACTCCCACAGTTACGGACGTGGTTCCCATTTGGGACAGAGACAACGAATTTCACCTAGTGCTCCATACGGAGGCGCCCCCAGTGCAGATCCCGGATGTCCTAGCTTCGATCAGAAGTGTGGATGGAGTCAGTAAGATCAAACACTATTCTGTTCAGTCTGCTTCACGCTAGCACGTAGTTCAGTCCCCGCCAAGATTGCGGCGACAAAGGAGAAATCCCCGTGGAAACCGGAACAATCATCGCTACGGTAAAGAACCTGGATCTGTCTACGAAGGAGGAGATAACCGCCGGTCTCTCTGCGGAAGAGAAGCTCGCTCGAGAGGCACGCAACAGTATGCTGCCCGAGCAACGGTTTTCCTACCACATGAGAACAATAATGAACGAAATCGTCGCCATCAAGGGCGTCACCAGCGTACGGCGCGTGATACACAGGGAACTCTTCCAATTCCAAGTGGACGTGGAAGGTCCCGACAGGCACGCAATCGTTGCGCTCGGCAATACGATTCTCGCGATCACATTGATCTCAACCGTGGATACCTATATCCACGACTCCGAGTTCTTCGCCGTACCGCCATCTGACTCGGATTCAGCTGCCCACGACTGGTCTGCAACACAACAAGACCGGCTATAGGGAGGACGACGATGACTGAATTCGAACCTATAAGAGACGACTCTCCCAGAGAAATTCGGCGAGCACAATCTGCCGGAGAATCAGGAAGATCATCTCTCCCTCCCGTCTATACTGGCTCTGTGAGGCTAATCTTTAGGCCGGTCAGGGCTGGAAATGAGGAACTCAAGCTGATGATTACATCGGCTCTCAAGAACCTCGCATCAATAGATGCCAACGACGTAAATGGCGTGTTCGTGGACGGACAGCTACGTTTCGATTTGAAGCTGCGACACAACATTGCCCCAAACGTCCTATTCGGAAGCATCAAGACCGTGCTGGCCAACTTCCGAATTGACATCGAACGGGGCTCCACCAATCGGTTAGGAATGGTGATCAACCTCATCGACTAACGGCTAGGACGTAATTCAGCCCATCTGCATTAAGCGGATCGGCAAGGAAAACCTACAATGGCGAAGCACACTCCCGGACCGAATGAGGTCAGGATCATAGTGAACGGTGCCTGGACAACCAGAGATCGTAGAGGCCGTCCGGGCTATTACTGGCGGAACTTCGGTGGAATCACACTCGCTGAGGCAATCAGACGTCTTGACGGAGACTCTGAAGAGCCGGGTCAACTACCCAATTACATCGTCACGATGGCGCCCTACTTTCTGAACGGAGTGGTCATCCACGATGCCGAGCACTCTGAGATCGTTCTCAAGCCAGGAGACATCCTGAGGGCCGACGATCCATAAATCCGCAAAACCAGTCCAATTGGACAATTATCTCCAGTCTAACAAGACTGTACAAGGCAAGAAAACATTCGTTTAGAGGTAAACGATATCTGAGCGCAAGCTTAGAAGCCCGAGGTACAATCGCATAGATTGACTAAACAAGTGATGCTATATGCATACGTCACGCGTTTCGTTGATTTAGGTTGTGCCCCGGGTTTTTTCTTTGCAAAAAATCCAATATTAACGAGTTAAAGCGTTAAAAAGTTAACGCGTTGTATAAAACTACTATAAAAAAGAATAATAAACCCGTTAACCCGAAAACACGTTAACTACAATCTACTTATAGAAGGAATAGGCGGAGTGAGTATACTCTTTCTTTAAAAGATACACCCTTTGTGAATAACTCATATACGTATTCTCTTTTTTTGATAAGTCTTATTGCTAAATATGTCCCTATAAGACCCGCTAGGATGAGCATTAAGGTGCCGTTCTGCGTGTTTGCACTTGAATCTACCTTAACTACAGTAGAACCCAATACAACAGGCTTTGGATTGTTATTTGATCCACCTGTTCCAGGTGTTAAACCTTCCGGAAGGAGATTCTCAACGTTAAATTCTGAATTACCGGTTGCCTCAACCCATTCATCTTCTCCTGTTGTACCGCCAACAGTAGCAGCTGCACCATAATGTCCACCTGCAATTTCATCTGACAATACTAATCCGGTTGTTATTTTAACTGTTTTTCCTGCAGGAATATCTCCTACGTCAATTGTTGCTCCTCCTACATCTTCCCCAGCCTCATTGTATAAAGTTAGATACAATTGAGAACCGTAAACCTTACCTGTACCTGTATTTTTAGCATTTATAAAGAATGTTACTGTATCGCCAGGGTTTACATGGTCACCAACATTATTGGAGCTTGTTACATCTAGTGCTCCTCCGGTCTCGTTTGGAGATCCGGCATCATCATCAGAACCATTGTCTTCCTCAACATCAGCCTGCGCAAATTTACTCTGTCCTCCAACATTTCCTGTCCAGTTACCAAAGATATTGATAAATCCAAAGAAACCAGTTGAATTAACAAAGTTACTATTAATAAAGTTGGCAAGAGTCACAACGCTTACGGCGTTTCCGGTTTTAACACTGGCATTTCCACCCTTTGCATTATTGCCTCCGGTATTTGCTGTTGAACTTACATTATTGTTAACCTGAGCAAAATTAAAGATATTAAGGTCTGATAAACATCCGCAAGGAGCACCGTCTCCAACACTCTGATATCCCAGAGAAAGCTTATCACCAGTAGATTGTCCTAAGACATCACTCCAACCCAAGAACTGTCCATTCCAGTTACCAAAGTTATTAATAACCAAATTGAATAAAAGCATTCCAATAACGTTTGTGTCTACAATATTTTGAAGATTAACAACGCTCTGTGCGTTTCCAGTAGTTACAGCTGCAGACTCACTACCGGTTGCATTGTTATTACCTGTATTTGCTGTTGAATCTACATTATTGTTAACAACCGCGTTGTTACTAGCTGCAACATCCATTCCACAGGAGCTACAAGATTCTAAAGATGAGAATTCGGGTAATATTATATTTCCTGAAAAGTCTCCAAATATATTAATAGTTATTACATGAACCGTAGAGTTTACAATTGTAAAGTTAACTTGGTTCATAAGAGAAAGCACAGAAGTTGCATTACCCGTAGATATTGTTGCTTCCTTTGATCCTTCAACCGTGTTTGCACCGGTGTTTGCTATTGAAACGTCGTCATTTGATAAATATGTAACATTGTCAACAGATGCTGCCGCAATATTAATAGTAGAGTTATTATTACTACTATCAACAATCATTTTTGCTATCTGAAACGGATCAGATAGGTCAATATCACCATCCTGGTTAACAAAAAGGTTGATTGTTTGAAAAACAACGCTTGAGTTAATATTTGTAGTATTTGCCTCGTTACTTACTTGGCTAACAGAAGTGGAATCTCCGGTACTAACATTACTACCCTGGGAGCTAGAGCTTGAAGAATCAGAGTGTGAATTATTATCCTGATGGTTGCTGTCAGGATCAGCAGACGTTGTTGCTGTATTCTCGCCTGTATTAGCCGTGGAATCAACATCATTATTTACATCATAGTTATTGTCTACATCTGTACTTCCGGACTCGGTTGGAGTTGGAGTTACAGTAGTCTCAGCCTCAGTAGGCGTTGGCGTATCTGTTGGTGTTGGAGTGTCAGTAGGTGTATCTGTTGGATCAGGACTTGGACTAACACTCTCTGTTGGTGTTGGGGTAACATCAGCATCATCTGCCCACACCAAAGCAACTGGGGCTACAAGTTTTGCCGTCATCAAAATAACGATAAAAAGCAAAGCAATAAATTTTCTAATTTTATTCATAAGAATAATCTTTAATACTTTTAAGTATTATGTATCGGGTATTAAGAGGCAGAATTAATACTTGATACGTGACACTTAAATTTTGCCTGTGGGAGAGGAATATTTCACCTCTCCCCCTAGACAAAATTAGAGAGACAATTACATGCCTGCTCCAACGCTTGTGTTAACAACGTTAGTAACACCTTGTCCTGCAACTGCTCCTCCGGTCTTTACAGATCCTTTGTAACCAGCTACGTTAAGTCCAGTGTTTGAACCATTAACAGAAGTGTTGTTGATGCTACCAAAGTTTGAAACTTTGACGCTTCCCTTTTTGCTTGAGTCAACACTTGTGTTTATCATGTTCTGTGTTTCCTGAAGTGATACTGCACTTCCGGTTGTTACAGAAGCATGTTTTCCACTTGCTGCGTTGAGTCCTGTGTTTGCAACGTTAACGGAAGTATTGTTGATGCTTCCAGTGTTCATAACACTAACTCCGCTCATTGGGTGGTAGTATGCCATTGCTGGCACTGCTGCTGCGAGCATTACTGCTCCTGCTGCTGCTGAGATTGCTATTTTTTTGAAATTCATTTTATTTTCACCTCCCCCCTTATGTTTGATAAGCTTTTGTCGAAAAAAATGATTCGGCCGCGCGGATTATTATCAGCTGACGAACCAGAATCTACGACAAATTACTTTTCAACTAAAAAACCGGTTCTTCTATAAAAGAAAACGCCGGTCTCAAAAAAGTAATTTGTTCTCTCACTTTTAACATCATTTTAATAAGTTGATGAAGTATATTACTCATAATCTATAAATATAATTTAAAATTTAAGTAATAAAAGGGAAAAAGCAAATTTACGGGGGTTCTATCAATGATAAAACAATCCTGCTTTGTTTTTTCCTGCCTCATATTTTTACTAACAAAAAAAGCACCACTTTCTGCCTTCTGGGCAAGAAATTTGGTGCTTCCGTTTACGGTCAGCTAAACTAGTTTTCTAAACATGTTATAAATCAATAAGGCAACGATGTCAATATCCTATATTGATTTAGTGATCTTGTTCTCTAGAATTGGCTTTCTTATATTTTTCTCGGTAATCTGAGTAACTAAATGATCCTGTATTATTATTTCTACCGTTCCCCAACCATTTATACTCTTGATTGAATTAAGGAGTTCCTCAACAAGCTTTTGAGAGATTTTTTTTGTAGAATAATCGTCTGCCATAAAAAAAGCTGCCTATATAAGGACAGCAATTGTAAGAATAATATATCAAATCACCTCATTTGTCAACTATAAGTTACTTTTAAAATATCTACATACTCTGAGCAAAAAGAAGGGGACATTAGAAAATTTTACTTAAAAATCCAGATATTGACTTGAAAAATATACTTAGTGGGTTATTATTAACAATTTTTTTATATATTTTATGAGGAGTTGGGGAAGCAGAGGGCGTTGCATCCTCTTTACTATCGGATTTACTACCTGCTGACATTTCTGTTTTAACAGTTGTTTGACCTCCGCTGTTACTAATATTTACAGAGGTTGTTCCGGGCTTGTCTGAATCAATTACTTTTTCTTCTCCATTTACATTCACTTCAATATGACTATGGACCTCACCATTATTTATGGTATTTGTATTAGTTGTGCTAACAGAAGAATCGCCGGTTACTATATCCTGGGCAAAAACCGCAGAAGGAAGGAGAAGAAAAACAAATAATAATAGGACAATTAACTTATTCATAGAACAGAACTATACACAATTATTTCTTTTGAGACAAGCATTTTTAACTATTTAACATTTATCTTTATATAGTTTTCTTCACTATCATGCTCACTACATCCCTTCACCGTACATACGCTTCTTTGCACTATAGTTGTTGTACCTTTTTCAACTGCTTTAAATACGGAATGGTATTTGTTATCAATTGGACTATAGTTTAGTCTTTCTGTTTGTAGCAGTATTGAGGATGGACTAGCACTTAAATAGTTTGTTGTTCCACCTTTTAAATCCAATTCTAGACCTACTACGTCGCCCGTTCTTAATACAATACTTTTTCCAAAACTATTGTTAGTTAATATATAAGATTGCGGAGAAGCCCCATTAGCAATATTTGAAGAAACCGCTTTTCCAGTTGCGTATTTTTTTAATATATTTGCACTTGGATACAGACTACCATCTAGTTTGACTATATTCCAACCGTTTGTATGAAAGTCTCTGGGATAAAATACATATGCAATAGTGCCCAATAAATTGGCGCTTATCTGGTTATCCATAACAGACTCATAAACCCCCGCATAAGAATTAGCCTGCATAGATTCACTGCCAAGAGTTCCTTGATCCGTAATTGCATCTCCATTGCCTGCACCAAATTCCTCAATAAGGATGGGTTTTTTATTTGCTATCTTTGTTATTTTTCCCACCTCATAGGTAGTTAAATTGTATGGGTTAGGATATACACCAAAAGTCTTTTTATCAAATCCATAAAGATGCATTGAATAATAATCAACTATTGAATAAATCTCTTCTCCCGCTTTGGGCTCTTGCCATATATAACCGTCTCCCCCATCATCAGGTTTTGGATCAATAACCCTCCACCCGCCAATAGTTATTAACATCTTAGGGTAAGACTCCTTAATCATTGATGCCACACTTTTCATAGAAGCCAAGCTGATAGCATTAATGACAGGCTCATTTCTAACATCAACTGCATAAACTGCCGGATTATCCAACACACCAGAATCTATTACATAATGTTTTGCAAAATCAGAGTATCGCCTTGAATAGTCAAAGTTATTTAAATATGGAAACTCTATTAATATAACTACCTTGATTCCATAATTGTTAGCCTTTGCTAATATGGTGTCCCAATCTTTTTTTGTATAAACACCATCCGGTCTCGCACTGTTAGTCCCTGCATTCGTAATTCTAATCATATTTACACCAAGTTGATGAGCCGTATCTAGAAGATCTTCACCCTTACTATTAACCACATACCTTTGTGAAGTAGGAGATATCTGGCTAATATCTAAACTTACTCCATAAAATAACTTAGGTGTGGTTTCTTCCGGCTTGGGAACAGTTGTTTTTATTTGATTTTTAATTGGAGAAAAGATGGCTAAACGGGCACGATACATATCAAAAAAATACCATGAAACTCCGGCTATCATAAATAGAGATAAAATAAAAATAGACCTTTTAACATCACGTTTGATTACCATAAATACAAAGACAGATTATACAACACAATAGTGCCGCAGTATCTAAATATGTTTTCTTGTGGAAAATAGAAAAAGTAAAGCAGTCAATATTTGGCCAATTAGCCATCCGTATCCCACTCCTACCAAACCATAAGGTACGGAAATAAAACAAGCAAGGATAATAATAATTGCTCCAATTAAATTTAGAATTATTAACAACTTTAATTCATGGTAAAGTCTCAAAATTGAGTTACAAAATAAGGTAATCGAAATAAATACCGCAGACAGTGAAATTATTTGCAAGAAATGAAAAGCATCTGCTTCATAGCTTTTGCCGAAGAATTGCAAAAGAATATTTCCAAAGAAGAAAATAATAATGATTGCAGGAACTAATGTAATAAACGTAATTTTAATAGACTTAAAAAGATTGGTTTTTATTTGAGTTAAATCATGCGAGCCCTCAGCGAGTAAGATTTGAGATGTGGCTAACGGAATAATAACCAAAAGGTTAAGTATCATTGAGTCAATGTAGAAGTATGCAGCAAAAGTTGCGTTTAATTTGTTAATAATTACCAGTGGCAAAATTAGGGTAGGAATTTGATATAAAAACCCCGAGATGTAATTACCAACGGAATACGCAGCCATGTCCTTTACGATTTTCTTATTTATCTTAAATCTGGGTTTTATCTCTAATCTATAAAACAACACGCTCATGCTTACAAAAACTCCAATCGTTGTGGCAAGCGATACTGAGCTAAAAAGTCCATACGCACCAAAAGAGGTGAGGAGAAATAGAAAAACTAACTTTAAAATACTAATTATTGTATTTTTAATTAATACATTCTCAGAGGTTCTATATGCCATATAGGTACTATCAAGCACTGAATTAATTGCAATTGCACAAACAAAAATTGTGAAAGTAATAATATAAATTAAGTTACTATTTAAGAAAATTAAATCAGGAGCAAATATTGGAAGACCAAGAATAAACAACAAAGATCCGATTATAGAAGCCAAGAAAACTAGTAAGTAAGACGAGAGTATCATTTCATCTGCCTCGTTAGAGTTTGGCAAAAAACGTATCAAACTAATATTAAAACCTAGCTGACTAAATCCTCCAATTAAGGTAATTGCAGATATAAGAGCAGTTGCTATACCAACAGAATTTGTGCTAAAAAAGTGAGCCGCAACAATCCAAAAGATAAAGCCAGAGAGAGCCAATACCCCAGTACTTGCCATCATATAAAGTGAATTTCTGTATAAATGTTCGTTCTTAAAATGAGTTACTACTTTATTAAACATATTTATCTATAAATTTGATTTGAACCATTATCATAAATTAAGTCTTTGTTCTCATATAAAAACCCAACCGGTGAGTTAAATATTATGGTGTTTGCATCTATTAGAACTATTGCGTGTTCTGAGTTTGTAGTTGTTAGATAAACATAAGAATTGCGTCTTATACTTTGCGGAACGATTTCATCCAAAGAAAAAATTCCGGAATTAGCTAAAAGTTTTGATTTACCGGATAGGTCAGACTGAACCGGCAAATCGTCATGCTTATTTGCTTTTAGCCACTCTGCCGATACAACATCTGCTTTATGCATATAGTAAGCGTCGTAATATAGACCGTCATTATTAAGAGTCATTTGTGGATAATAACCTCCGGTCAAATTGGAGAAGAAACCTGTTAATGTAAGTAGAAATAAAACAGCAACTAAGCCTATTAAATAAATCTTTTTCTCACCCAAAAATCCAAAGAGTATACTAAGGGCAACAACAATAGGAAGAGATAGTAAAAATAATGACTGAGCAAATAGCCTTAACAAACCATACTCCACAGATATTTCCGGCAGCACGACTATTAAGATAAGCATACCTATGCTCGCAAATGCCAATACAAAATATTGAAATTCAAATATTTTCTTGCTTTTATAAAAGAATATAATTCCCAATATCCCAATAAAAACTGCCAACTGCATAAAACCGGCAGAAAGCTGTCTGGTAAGAGAGTTGAGAGTAAAAACTTGGATTCCCAAAGAGGAGATCAATTTTCCCAATTTAAACATGGGCTGTGTTTCTTGCGGCAAAGAATAGGTCGTGTATTTTGTAGATTCGGATTCGCTATAAAAAGCACCTTCATTCTTTTTTTTAGCCGACTCTATTGTATCTCCTATGTATTTATTCAATATCTGCTCCGGTGTTCTTTTTGGACCAAAAAGCAAGCTATAGGAAAGGTCATTTGATCTTGCACTGTTGTTTGAAAATAAGAGCAAGCTATTTATTACTTTGTTTGTTACAGTTCCAATGTTATTAGAAGTATTTGTAATTGCCTTGGTCCAAAGAAGAGTTGCAGCAAACATAAAAATAACCATTGATAGCGTTATAAAGGAGCTATTTACAAATTTTGAACTTATATCTATTTTGAATTTTCCAAAGAAATTTGTCGCAATTTGTCTAACCCGTGGAATTTTTGCCAATAAATAAAATGAATATAAGCAAACTACTGAAACAAGAAATATATAATTTGTTGAATAATGCGAAAGAATCAACCCTATCCCAAAGATAAAGAACATTAATTTTCTTGCTTTTAAAGGTATTTCCGAAGACAAAATGACATATAACAAAAGACCAAAGAATATAAAAGCAATTTCCTGCCTATTTAACATCGGCATGTCGTTGTAGAAAGTAGGAAAAGAAACAAAAAATAACACAGAGATAAATGCAAATACTCTTGTTGTATATCTATAGAGTAGATAGAAAATTATGACAGGACATATTGCGAATATAACTTGAAAAATAAACTTAAAAATGTACATGTCTTTAATCAACAATAGACGGGTCAAAATGGTTGGTAGAATGGTTATACTCAAACAAGCATTGTAAGCATCTTTATAAAAATCTACACTCCATAAATTGTGGACATTTGTCAGTTTAAAAACATAATATTCAATCAAAATGTCATGACCTGATACATACCAGCTTCTAAGTGATGTTGTAAACAAAAGAGATAATGCAATGAAAAATATTGAATAGGGATAGATATCGATCTTAACCCTCTTATGAAGAGCTATTAGAGTAAACGAATAAACCGCAATAAGAGCCAATAACACCATTGTCAATACATTTGATCCTCCATTATTAATAGAAATTGCACCCAATGCCGCAAGTAGTGGGAACAGTAATGGAATCCCATAAAGTGCTATATTTTGCTTTGTTGCAGATATTTTTGGCATCACTATAGAGGCGCCTTCAGCCTTAAAATATGTAAACCAAAAGAGAGGCACCATCAAAACATCTATGCCCAGGACCACGGGTAGAGTTGTCAGAGGTGCTTTAATACCTACAACGGGTAATATTAGGTTTATTAAAAAGCCTCCAGTTTCTAAAAAGAAAACGCTAAAACCTATTGCGATAAACAATTTTTTCCAAAAAGATAATTCGTTAAGCCCTAGCGCAAATACAAACAACAAGCCCGGAATAACTAAATATGTGAAAAAAGAAATGAATGTATTAATAAAGAACGGATTTAATCTAAATACAATCAAAAAATTACTTAATATTAAATTAAGTCCAAAAAGAGTTAATAGATTTTTTTTATTATTTAGCATGATATTCCCCCCTTGTATGTTTTAGGATAAGTTGTCTCCAACAGACACATCCTTGTAGACTTTATCCAAATTTTGAGCAAAAACAGACCATCTGTAGCCCTCTGCTTTTTTAACACTAAGATCGGAGAGCTTAATTAACCTACCTTTATCCTTCCATAATTTTTCAATTTCACGAGCAAAAGATTTGGAGTAAGGCTTATCAACAAGAATCCCCGTATTTTTTAGTAAATCTCTTACTCCGCTTACATTTGTTGCAATTACTGGCAATTTAGAAGCCATTGCCTCAAGAGCCACTAGTGGAGTGCCACCCTCTTTGTCTGATGATAAAAGGAATATATCGCTATCTTTAAGATGTTTTTTAATTTGATCCGGGGATTTTCCACCCTCAAATGATATATTTGTTAAATTAAGGCTTTTAGCCAAATCTTCTAATTTGCTTCTATCCTCACCGTCTCCTATGATTTTTAAATTAACAGGGATATTAAGCAATGAAACTGTTTCTATAAGTCGCTCTACCCTTTTTTGCACAGTTAGTCTACCAACATATAAAAGACGTGCGGCTTTTGCCGAAGGCTTATATTTTTTACCTGAAAAGAAGCTATCGCTTACCCCATTTGGAATAACAACAATTTTGTTAGCCTTAACTCCAAACTTCTTTTGTACAACAAGCTTTTGGTCAGAAGAACAAACTATAACTTTTTTCGCTGATCCCAAGATACGTTTCCAGAATATTTTTTTGTAAATAACAAATAGCGGCCCAAAAAAACCGGACTGTTCAACATCTAAGTGGAAATGAGCAATATAGGGAATACCCCTAACTTTTGATGCTATTAAAACCAGCTCCGGGAAATATGCCTGCGCCAGATGAAGATGAATAATAGAATTTTTGGGTAATTTTAAAAGGTTCCAAAGTAAGGCCGGTGCAAACGGTGTATGAGCAAATTCAAAACTTTTCATATACGTTACTTGGGGATTATCTTTGGATAAAACTGCACTTTTATCAATACCTTTATCTGTTGTTATCACGCGCACTTTGTACCCCATTTTTGCCATAAGGTCAGCAGATGATTTGGCCACAATTTCAAGCCCGCCCATATAAGGAGGATAATGTGAGGCTACATGAACTATTATCTTTTTCATATTTAGTTTAGATCTTTAATTGTGCTATCTATTACTTCGGCAAATTTTTTGGCAATATTTTCCCATGTATAATCAATGGCCAATTTTTTTATTTTTTTCTCATCAGCCTTTACAGTAAAAGATTTATTAATTGCATCAACTAAACTTTTTTTGCTTTTGTCTTGGTAATAAATAATATTTGGAAAATTCAAAACTTCTACTTCCCTCAATCTTGTTGAAATGATAATTTTCCCTAGAGCGGTATATTCAAAAACTTTTATAGGACTTGCAGCATCCCCTCTTTTATTTTTCTCTGAAAGGTTTAAACAAATTTCACAAGCATTAACTATTTCAAATAATTTAACTCTGTCAGCAAGGGGCCCAAAGAACATTACATTATCTTCTAAGTTAAGTTGCTTGGTTAAAATCTTTCCTTCTGGTATCTGGGATCCATCACCAACCAAAATTAACTTAATATCCGGTATGTTTTTTTTAACTTCACTTAAGGCATAAAGTGCATCGGGAAGATTAGACCAGTAATCAAAACCGCTCACATAAATTAGAGAGTGTCTACCAAAATCATACTTATTTTTTTTATATTTCTTTTCTAAAACCCAAGATTCAACACCATTAGTAATCTTAAAAACTTTATCATTGTACTGGTTGGCATATTTTTTAAGTAAATCTGAAACAACGATGACAGATTTTGCCCTTTTAATTTGATTCTCTATTGTTTTTCTCACCTCAAGTATTCTAAAAACTAATTTATATAAAGTAGAACCATAGAATTCCGCATATGATTCGAAATCATCAACCAAGCTAAATATCATTGGCAATTCCGCGGGTGGATCCATCTCATTTATGTAACTTTCAGAAATAATTACGTCTATCTTTTCCTTCTTGAATATATCCCTAATTTGCCTATGAAATAGCCATTTATTTATAAACGGACAGAAGAATGGCAAACGGCGAATCTTGTGGACCACTACTTCACCGTCTACTTTGTATCTTTTGTATTTCAAAGAATTAAATAGATTTTTCCTAAATAATTTTATAGGATATGGCACATCCCACAATATTAGATGGACTTCAATATCCATCTTGGCAAGATATTTTGCAATTTGATTTGGTCTAGCATTTTCACGTGCTGCTAAATGATGTATTAATATTATTTTTTTCTTAGACATAGTTATAGATTTTTAATATTTTTTAGAATTGATTTTGTAAAGTTTTCAACCGTATCTATTCTGTTTTTCTTATTAGAACTTAGTGATTTTAAAGTCTCATCCAATATAGAGATACGATTTGATGAACCCATAATCCAATCGTGTAAATTGAGTGTATATAAATTTTGGCTACGATTCGCGCCGCCAACAAAACACGCGGTTACATACTTAGCCCAAGCCTCCGGTGTTTTTTCTTTCGGTTTTGGAAGACCTAGAAGGTCGCAATCAAATGGGGAAGTTAAAGGTATTTCTACCAATCCATATCTCTTAAAGGGCTTAATTCCATTGTTTACCCAAGCTATATTTTGGGCAATTCTTTTTAAACCTTTTCCATTGTTCACTCTATCTTTTAAGATAATATCCAGGCTTAGCAAGGGACTCAAAATATCTGTTAGGATATTTTTCTTACCCCACATAAAAGGGAGGTTAAAACGATCGGGCCTAAAGATTTCCTCAGAATAACGCAAATCCCTATTGCTTACCCATTTATATCCATGGGCTTTTAATATTTTGTAAAGCTCAGGGGTATGAAATTTTGGTGCCATCAAATATGGTGAACGAAAACCTACAGGACGTTTGCCTATTAGTTTTTCTAAAGAACTCTCAATTTTAGAAAGCTTGTCGCTAAATATTTCCAACTCTTTGTCTGTTAACCTATCTAAGTGCTCATGAAGATATCCATGTACTGCAATCTCGTGGCCTTCTGCTGCAATTTTTTTAACCACGCTCGGGTTTTCTTCTACAATTTTACCCACAACAAAAAATACCGCCTTAACTTTATATTTACGTAAAAGACTTAACAAATCATTAGTTGTCTTTACCAAATCATATTCACTTTTATAGGGCATTCCCCATTTCCCCTCATAGTCAAAAAAGACTGTTATATTGCTCATGCTTGATATACCCTTTCTGCATTTCTTGCTATATTTTCCCAATCATAGGCTTTGCTTGAATCAATACATTTCTTTTTGCTTATACCAACGCTAATAATTTTTTTAATATTTCTGGCAATTGCCTCGTCACTCAACTCACTTACAGCACCATTCTTGTTTTCTTGAATTAAATTTTTAGAAGCGTTGTTCTCAGAATCAACAGTAACCACCGGAACACCACAAGCATTTGCTTCAAGCACAACAATTCCAAATCCTTCCCTATCGGAAGGAAATGCAAATACCTTTGAAGCTTTTATTAACGCGTATAAATCCTCATGTTTATCTAAGAAGTTAATGAATTTTATATTTTTGGATAAATTTAACTCTTTGGTTAATTTTTCTAGACGGTTTTTTTCTGGTCCCTCACCTATTATCAGACACTTTATTTTTGGATTTTTAACTGCCAATAGCTCAACTGCTCTTATTAAAACATCAACATTTTTATGAGCAAGAAGCCTGCCGGCAAAAATGATGTCTGATTTTTTATCTGATTCATTTACTTTCCTTATTTTTGTAAATTCAATACCGTTGGGGATGGTTATTATTTTACTTTTTACATTAAATTCTTTTTTGAGTTTTTTTGTAGTATGGCTAGATACAGAAATTATAGTATCAGGCAAATTAACGCTAAGACGCTCAATTAAATAAGCTATATTGCCGGATAAACCCATATATTTTACCCAATAATCTCTACCCCACACTTCACTCCAAGTAACTAATAGCTTTTTCCTTTTCAAAATTGAAACCACCTTTAAAGGGAATAGGACCAAATGGGGCATGTGGTCTGCTTCCAAATAATCAAAGTCTTCAAAGATTAGCTTGAAACAGTTTAAAGAAAAAAAGACTGCCTCTTTTACCGAACGTCTTTTACCTGAATACAAAGGGTAAAGCTTACTTATGGCATGGAGAGTAATATTATTATCTTTTTTAACGTTTCCTCCACGCCACCACTTCATGGTATAGATGTGCACGTCAAATTTGGTGGATAGCCTTGAGTTTATTTCAAAAATACGTCTCTCTTTACCACCTTTGTTATACGGATATATTGCATCCGAGATAATTGCTATCTTTCTTTTCTGCGCTTTTCTCATAATAGGTTAGTAGGTTGTTTCTGCTGTAGAACCAATTGAAACGTCAAGATTTCTCCTGCGTCCTGGAGTCCATGTAAGATTTTTAAACAAAGTAGATAATATTCTTATTCCGTCTTTTAATGCCTCTATTTTTGTTTCTCCATCACGTTTATCATATGTAATAGGCACGGAATACATTTCAAAACCTAGCTTCTTCATTTTTGTTATCATTTCCATTTCTATTTCAAAACCCTCAGATATCAATTCTGTGCTTAAACGGTCTACAACTTCTTTTTTCCAAGCAAAGTAACCGCTTAATACATCTGTAATATTAGCCCTGTAGAATTGTCTGACTAGGAATGTGTAGAACCAATTTGCTATTCTGTTTTGCATCTTAAATGAATACTTTTTGGTTTTTCCACCCAAACGAGAACCTATAATTACCTCTGCAAAATTGCTTTCTAAAGGCTCTATGAGGCGTGGTATCTCATGCCCCTTATAAGTATTGTCTCCATCCAAAAGGACAACAAAATTTGCATCAAATGGAACTGCAGCAAAAGCCGTCTTCACCGCATATCCTTTTCCTTTTCTTTGTTCAACTATAACGCTTGCTTTAAGACTTGCTGCAACATGAGCAGTTTTATCTGTGGAATTATTATCAACAACTATAATATCTGTTATGTAACCCATTGATTTGAGTTTTTTAACAGGTATACCATCAATAACTTTTCCAATTCCTTTTTCTTCGTTATAGCAAGGAATTATTACGGCAATTTTTTTATACTTTTTCATAAATTAAATAACACCAACTCTGTAAAAGATTCTTTGGTTTTTAAAAGGGAACTCTACTCTTATAGTTGCATTTTCAGCACGTTCTGGAATTTTATAAGTTTCACCTATTACTTTTTTTGAATTACTATCAACATCAACGCTATTTGAATCAAGAAGCACACTCTTTCCGTTAA
This sequence comes from Patescibacteria group bacterium, assembly GCA_035549315.1. GTDB lineage: Bacteria > Patescibacteriota > Microgenomatia > Levybacterales > GWA1-39-11 > GWA1-39-11. The sequence goes on from DASZRC010000025.1 coordinate 35,359, forward strand.
CATCAAGTGTTATTTGATAAAAATATGATTCTTTTTTTCCTTCAAGATTATGGATTACAAAGCTAAAAGAATAAGGTTTATCTGTAAGTACATTTTTTTCCAAGCTCGAGTAGTTATCAAAGTAAATTTCTGTGAGGTTTTCCGGTTTAGGAACAAGGTTAAGGTCATTAAGTTTTGACAGAATTAGAGGCTTTTTATAAATTAATAAACCAATTAAAAATAGGCCTAAAAATAAATAGGGAAATATTTTTCTAAAATTTAACTGGTTATTCATAGTTATAGGATGTAGTTTTTTTGCTTTCAAACCACAAAAAAGCTCCTAAAAGGAGCAGAACAAAATTATATAGGTTAGTTTAACTAAAGTCAACCGATAATAATCAACTTGATTATATAAGGGGAGTTGCTTTAACTATGAGACGTTTTTCATCAAAAAAACCTGAACAGGTAAAAAGTGTTAGAACTTCTTTTTTTGTTGGGGCAACAACAGTCACGTCATTTGGGAGAACACTAGAAACCGAACTGATTTTATATCTATACCATTTATTAGTTGTTAAAACATAGACAATATCCCCCTTCTTAACATCTTTAAGTGGGTAGAAAAGCCCCATTCTTGCATGCGCAAAGATAACAACGTTTCCGCCTTGTCCGGGATTTAAACTTCCTTCACCATGAGATGCGGTTGTGTCTGATGTTTCCCAATACCCATCAACTATCTTAGCCGGCTCAACAGGCAAGTCTATGTCTACTGAGGAAATAAGGATTCTTTTTACATTTGAGGTCTCTTTTCCTTGATTAAAAGTCTTTGATGCCTTAATGGGCTCATTATTAGTCTTTTTTTGGGGAATTGTAGGGATTTTATATAGTAAGAAAAAACCTAAAAGAACAAAAAATAAACCTAAGAATGCACGAAGGAGATCTATCTTGGAAAAAGAAGATGTGGATTTTCTTCTTTTTGTGCTTTTTTTGGATTTTTTAGCGGGCATTTCTTTTTAGTAGGTATGAACCTGCTGCAAAAGATGCAAAAGCTGGGAGTATTTTAATAAGGTCTAAAAGCTGATCTTCACCACTTGTTGTAGCAAGACCCAAAACTGCAGCCTGTGATTGTGGAGCAGAAGATCTTCCATCTGACCTACCATCGCTTGGATTTGCTGGAGTATTTCCTGTTCCTCCGCCACCATTATTTGAGCTACCCGGTGTAGGAGTTGGTGTTGAATTATCTGGTGTTGGTGTTGGTTGTGACTGAGTTGGTGTAGGATTGTTTTGTGTGCCACATGGATTACCATTTGCACCATTTCCAACACCTGTGTTGATTTGGTTTGAAGTACATTGAATTGATGTCGCATCTCCAGTGTTAACCTGTTGAGCGTGTGCACTACCTGCAAAAGCAACTACTGCTGCTGCTGTGATAGCCATTACTTTTAAAGTTTTTGTATTCATGTTTATAAAAAAACAACTGCTAGATATTTAAGGCAGTTGTTTAGTAAAAATGAATTCTATCCTATAACTATTATTTTGTCAAGCCCCTTCTTTTTTTGACTATTTTTTGACCACTAAAAAGTATTAGGATCAAACAAAAAAAGCCATCAAGGCTATTGGGTTTAGAAACAAAACTCGTCGTCTTCCATAGGGTAATTAGGGGGCAGAATTATTATGAGATTATAATACCCGAGTTTTATTTTTACAATACGCATAATTATTAATCTAAATTGAATTTGTATATTTACTAGAAGATTAAATAGTTTTTTTAACTAAAATGTGGATAAGAAATAAGCAATTAGACCTATAAAAATAATGTCGCCGGGGAAGATACTGGCCATTAAAGAAAATCTTACAAATACAGAAATTATTATTACAAACGGATTAACGCCTAAATTGATTAAAAATACACTTGAGGGGGTAAATACTGGAACGATTCTCCAATTTTAACCTCTATCATATGGAGGCTTTTGTACTGGAGCATGCTTGAATTTCATTTTGCTTTCATCTGCTGAAACTACGTGTTCTATAGCTTGAATAGATGCTGCTTCCACGATTTTTTGCCTAACATTATCAATTACATCTTCTTCAACTGATGCCCCAGCCGTCAAACCATACCTTGTAAAACCCTTTAGATCTTCTATTGGTAGCTCATCTGCACTATCGACAAAAAATACATTAGGTGTTTTTTCTTTCGCTATATCTCTTAGTTCTTTTGAGTTTGAACTAGAAGGTGAACCAACAACAATCTGCACCTCAACACCCCTAGCAAGGGTGTCACGAAGTGATTGTTGGCGATCGCGAGTTGCAAAGCATTGATCGGATGTTCTTGGCAACTCAAGGTCAGGCACAATATCACGAATCTTCTCCGCAATTTTGCTCGATTCATCTGCATTATGAGTCGTTTGACCCGCGTATCCGAGCTTCAATTCAGGATCACTATCCTTTAAGCTTCTTGCAATCTTCTCGGCCTCTTCTCCTGTTTCGAATAAGATTACATCTCCGGCACTTATTGCAGCCCTAGTCTCCGGATGTCCACCCTTTCCATGATATAAAGTTGGTACACCACGAGCAGTTCTTTCTCTTATTTCCTCTTTTACTTTTGTTACCAATGGACATTCTGTATCTACAAAAGTAATTTTCTTTTCCCTTGCCATAGCTAAATCCTCATCCGTACTTCCGTGAGGTCCAAATATCGCATATCCCCCAGCTTCTGCCTCTGAGATATGATCAATGAATTTAGTGCCATTGTTTCTGAATCTATCAATAATGTGAGTATTGTGAGCAGGCGTACCTACATAATATATAGTGGCATCAGGATTAGCAGCTCGTACATTTGCTATAAAAGCTTCACTTTCATCTACTGCCTTCACAACACCTGCGCAGAGCCCACGAGGAAAGGCCTCATATAAAACGGATTCTTGTTCTGCAGCCATAGAAAGGCTATTATAGGCCATATTTATTTCTCTTTCAAATTTGACTCAGAGAATAATTTAAGTTAGGATAAATTCCCATGAACCATTACAAAAAAAAGATAATGATCGCAACTTGTGATAAACAAGGGAATATCACAGGTGAAATTGAACGTTGGGAAGCCCACAAAAAGGGGATTTTGCACCGTGCCTTTACCCTAGCTCTTATATATAAAGGTAAATACATAGTCCAACACAGAAAACATCCTCTATTCAACGGAACATTTGATATAACAGCCT
>DASZRC010000026.1:0-65530 GCA_035549315.1 Patescibacteria group bacterium
CCATAATTGAAGTATATATGGATGTTCAAATGGAATGCAACTGATCAAAGTAGCAAATCAAGTACATTATTTGAATGCAGATCGGTGCTATAATTTGATCATGAAGGAGTATAGGGTTTTATCCCTCGCAGAGCCGGTAGGAAATCTTTGGAAAGAACTACAAGGAAAAAATACTAAAGGAGATTTTCTAGTTGCAGCTCCATTGTCTAGCACGCCTATTCCAATCTGTGAATGGATTATTGATCATGCAGATGAATTTGAGGGTTGGAATAAGATGAGATTTGTACTTATGGATGAGCAAGTAGAGCAGGTGGGCAATGAATTTGAATATGTTTCTATTGATGACCCAGCGAGTTATGAAAAATTTGCACAAGAAAAATTTCTAAGACCACTATCAACAAAAATAGCTCTGGTAAATGATGTAGTTTTAAAACCTGACTTAAAAAAATTTGATGAGTTTAATAAAAGGATTGATCTTTTGATTCTAGCATTGGGAGTACAAGGTAACTATGCAAACGTTATGCCGGGAACATCAGAGGAAACGGGTTGGCATATAGCTAAGCTTCTGGATGAATTTAAGCAAGCTCACACTCAAAAAGGAAGCCAATCATATGAAGGTGCAAAATTTAGGAATTATGGAATGTCATTGGGGCCACAACAAGTTCTAGAGGCAGAAAATGTTGTAGTTATTATTAGCGGAGAAAAGAAAAGAGAGTTAGCTAAGCAATTATTATCTTATAAATCTTTTGATTCCGAGTTTCCATTGTCAGTAATTTATCATCCACAAGTTAGAGATAGAGTTTCAATATATATGACAGAAGATGTTCTTGGATAGCTTAGTAAGATTAAGGTCAAATCAAAAATTAAAACCTAATGAAGAGGGACTACGTCAGAAATATCTTGTTGGTCAGGATACTCATTGGTTAATCTGTCAATATCTTCTTGCTTCATTTTAATATCTAATGCTCCGAGATTTTCCCTTAAGTGCTCTATGCTTCTTGTTTTTGATAGCATTACAACATTCGGAAGTGAAATCAGCCAATTAATTGCAATTTGGGCAGGTGTAGCACTATATTTCTGAGCCATTTCATCTAGGATGTGCCCCTTTTCTGTAAGTAGCACGCTTTTTTGAAGTGGTCTCCAAGCGATAAACATAACATCATTTTGTTGGCAGTATTCAAGGAGTCCCCTTCTTTGTGCTTCTCTGTATTTAAGGTTAAGATGAAGTTGATTAGCGACAATTTTACTATTTGTATAAGACTGTGCCTCCTTAAGTTCTTCTACATTAAAATTACTTACTCCTACATTTCTAATTAGCCCCTCGTTCATTAATGTGTCCATCGCTCTCATAGTTTCTTTAACTGGAATTTCAGGATTGTATCTATGAGCAAGATATAAATCTAGGTAAGGAGTATCAATTCTTTTAAGACTTTCTTTTGCAGCATGAATCATGTCATCATATGCAAGGTGGTCAGCATGAGCTTTTGAAACAATAAATAATTTAGATCTTTCATATCCCTTAATTGCTCTTCCTACTAAAGTTTCTGCATAACCTTGAGCATAACTTTCTGCCGTATCAATATGGGTGATACCTAAATCTATTGCGGCTTTTATTGCTTGAATATCTGCTTCGTCATCATTATCAGGATTGCGTGTTTCTCGTCCACCCATTTGCCAAGTTCCCAGTCCATAAACGGGTATTTCAAAACCACTTTTTAATTTCTTTGTGGGGATTATCATGAGGTAATTATAGCACCAAAAGTACAAAGTATAATCGAGACCTTAAAAACTTTCTAAACTTTATAACTTCTCAAACTATCATTGGGAATTAGAATCCAGTTGTTAATAAATATATAAAAGCTATACTAGGGATATGCAACGGAAAATACTTGATCACTATCTTGAATATGGGATGTTTACTTATCCAGGACTTTATGAAGATTATTTCAAATCTTTACCAAATAATATTAGGGAGATTGGATACCTTTTGAGATGGTCTTTTATTCATAGGACTACTTTAGATGCTGGAAATAAATTCACAAATTCTGATTTGAAGTTCGGAGATATGAAAAAAGTACCATGGCACAGACAGGCTGAGGACGATAATTTAACAACAGCAGTAGCCATAATTGCGGAACTTTTTAGAAGAGATAGTAAAGGACTTACAAAAGAGAGGTTGGTTGAAGATAAAGTTGTATTGACTTGCCGTCATATAGCTGTTCTTTTTGCCTCCATCCTAAAAGCCAAGGGAACACCCGTAAGAGTCCGTTCTGGCTTTGCAGGATACTGGCCATGGGCAAAAGTAAGTGGAGACCATTGGATCAGCCAATACTGGGATAAGAAAAAAGAACGATGGGTTAATGTGGATATTGATGGGAGCTTCCACGATACGGGGTTCGATATGTATGATATTCCCGATGGAAAATTTGAGTTTTCGGCAAACGCTTGGCTTGATGTTAGACAGAATAAAGTAGACGGTAAGCATTTTTTGAATGGGGACGGAACTCATGGACTAGTTGTTATAGCTTGGGAATTATTCTACGATTTTCATTGTCTTATGAACAATGAAATAATATACCTTCATCATCCCCAGATAGCCACATATCAAGCATTCAAAAAACTGACAGAAAGTAAGCTACAGGAAATAGATCAGCTAGCAACCCTTATGCTAAATCCTGATGATAATTTTGAAAAACTGCAAAAGATTTGGGAAACAAATAAAGAATTTAGACTTCTAAAAGGCGGTTTGTTGTAAATGACCAAAAGGTATTCCCCGGGCGGAGCCAAGTCGGACTCGGTGACCCATCGTGTGACAGCACGGAATTACGTAATTCCTGAACTCATAAAACTTCACCGTTTGTTTGGTGAAGATGTATCAAGGCTAGGATTTCAATCTCCATCCCCCCAATAGGTAATAGAACTATGCAGATGCTTTTCCTAGTGTTGCCCAAACGATATTAGAAGTAATTGAACCACGCGCTTCTTCTAGTTCCATTTCCTTTGTTTCAGACTCTACTACTTTAAGACCAATATCTTGAAGCATATCTGTTTTCAACCATCCTCCAGTTGCTTCAAATAGTGGATTCCTATCAATAGTTCCTAAATCATTCAACAAAATTAAACCATCTTTGCTCAATTTGCTGGAAATATTTGCTAATGCTAACATTTGTCCACTCATCGGTAAATGATACAATACATTTGTGCAATCAACGAAATCATATTCATCATTACCAATGTCTGCAATTGCTATATCCTCCTGAATTAACTTAATGTTTCCTGAATTAACTTTTTGCCCAAAGGTATGTGGGATTTCTGCTGCATGGATACCAACTCTCATATAGTATTCTGGTGGGAAAGTAATATCAGTATATCCGAAAACCAATCCCTCTTCCCCTTCATGGAGAACCCTATCTACTTGATGTGTCCATGATAAATAATCTTCCCAACAGCTTTTAGTTGATGGCAATTCCTGCATGCTAATAGAGGTTAGGTAAAGACTTTTTCTATTTTTAACTTCGGAAATTGCCTCTTCGGAAATATCAACAACCGACATATTGTAGTTCACGCCTTGTGACTCTAGGAATCCAGAGATAACGAAAGGAGAGTAGGTGCATACTAATGGATTCTCGTCCCCACCTTTATAACCTATTCCAACGAGTAATATGTTGGGAGTTTTATTTATTGGCAATACCCTTTCACGCAAAACATCTATTGATTTTTGAGCTCTGCCAAAATTTGTTTCAACTCTGATTGGAGTATCAGCATTTGTTTGGTATTGTTCTCTTGCTGCGACTAACCAGCCTACTTCAGGTGACATGCTGGGAATTATATCACAGGCACGAAAGACCCAAAGGTATTCGAATTAATTTAGCCTTAAAATTAGAGCAGTTTTTAGAAGAGTATAATATTTAGCTTCGAGTGACCCCAATGGAATTCCCTTCAGCTCTCCTTCGGCTGCGCTCAGAATCGTTCAGGGTAAACTCAACTATTCAAATTTCCTAAGAGGTCTTCAGCAACTTCAGTGCATGTATTTATTCCAATTTTTCCATCAACTAACATTTGTTTCTTTGCGTGAGACCAGCCTTTAAATTGTTTTTCTCTTTTTGCAGCTTCATATTTGTTTTCATATCTCTCTGCATAAACTAGTTTGAAATCAGAAAACTTTTTAGTAGAAATATTTTGTTTGTTTTTGTGCTGCGAGAATCTTTGAGAAAGTTGATCAGTAATTCCAACATAAAATGTTTTCTGATCGCAAAGAAGCATATATACAAACCACATGTTAGTTTTATACTGTGCTTGCACTGAGCTTGCCGAAGTGACCCCAATGGAATTCGAATCCATGTTTTCAGGATGAGAACCTGATGTCCTAACCACTAGACTATGGGGCCTTAATTAATTTTTCAATCGCCTTCCGGCTCTTTAGAGATTTTAAATAATATTCCCTCTTTTTAGCTTCAGAGTTAGTATTATACGTCTCCTTATATATTAGCTCAAATGGTCCAATATTAAAATTCAAAATTTAAAATTCTAAATAAGAATTAAGAATTAGAAATTAAGAATTACTTATGTATTTTACCTTAAATTGAGGCTCGAACTCAAGCTATGTCAAGATAAATAGCAACCACTCTTAATTTCTTTCCCCTCTCTTACACTCCAAATGATATGCTTTTCAATATTTATGAAGACTGGTAAGAAGATTATTGGGACTTTTGTACCCATCGGTTCACTTTTAAGCAATAAGCTGCCCAAAAATAAAAGAGGAACTTTTGAAGAGGGTCTTATATTTTTAGATTGGTTAAAAAAGACTAATCAATCTGCATGGCAATTTCTTCCTCTACATGAAACATATCTTAAACCTGGCTCAACAAATAAACATTCTTCCTCTCCATATGATGGGTATAGTATAGGGTTTGACCCTATTTATCTCCCAAAATCTTATAAAAATATTACGCCAACAGATAGAGAAAAAAGTAACTTTGTTAAAGAAAATAAATCATGGATTTTGGATTATGCATTATTCTGCGCATTAAGGGATCATTTTAAAACAGATGATTGGAAAAAGTGGAAAGACAAATTAAGAAACCGTGATAGGAGAGAATTAAAGATATGGGAGAAAAAACTAAAAAAAGAAATTAATAAATACATTATTATGCAATGGCAATTAAATAAAGCCTTTATTGAACTAAAAGCTAAGTCAAAAAAGCTAGGAATAATATTGATCGGCGACATGCCTTTTTATGTATCTAGAAAAAGTCCGTTGGTATGGGCAAACCAAAATGTTTTTAATTTGGAAGATGATGGTAGTCTAAATTATGTATCGGGAGTAATTTCTGATGATCCAATGTTTGGTAGACAAGTTTGGGGTCATCCTTTATACAATTGGGATGATAAAAAAAGACACAAAGAGATTATAGGTTTTTGGAAGAACAGAGTAGAATATGCCTCAAAATATTTTGACATCGTAAGAATAGATCATGCAATTGCATTTTTTGATTATGGAAAAATGCACAAAGAAAATGAGGATAAAGATATTCAAAAAAAAGGACCAGGGGAAAAGATTTTTAGAAATATTATTAACTTTGGGCGCAAACATAACCTTTCATTCTTTGTTGAAGATCAGGGAGACAATGTAGAAGACTTACGTAAAGCAATGAAAAAGTTAAAAGTTCCCGGTATTAAGATTTTGAGGATGGGAATTTTGGAAAAAGAAAATAAATTTGATGAACAACATTTAAATCCTAAAAAGTATGGGAAAAATACAGTTGCCTATACAACAACACATGATACGGAAACTCTTTTGGGTTTCCTATCTATTATTGATGATAAGCAAAAGAGAGCTTTGGTAGAGGCCTCTAACTTACCATACGAAAGGGATGATAATAAATTATTAGTTCACCTTAGGAATTCTGTTATTAACTCTCCTGCAAAAACTGTAATTATTCCTATTCAAGATTTTTTAGGAATTAAGGACAGGATAAACGTTCCCGGCACTACGGAATCAAGTAATAATAAAAATTGGAAGTTTAGAATACCTCTCCCCATAGAAGAATTGCCTACCAATATTTTTAGTTAAGTATTTCCTAACAAATTTTGACATACCTTGCAGTAGAAGCTTTTTCTTTTAAACTTTCCGGTAGTTTCCCATGTAACTTTCCCACCACAATTTGGGCAAATACTTTTTCTATAGATTTTTAAGTTCTTTTTTAATTCATATTTTTTTCTCAGTTCGCAGAACAGTTTTGAAAAATTTACAGACGTATTAATTAGCTCTTTTATTTTTGCATCCTCCAGGTTTGAGATTTTTTCCTTAGGGTTTAGTCTTGTTAAAAAAAGAACTTCATTCTTTATTATGTTTCCCACACCTGCAAATATTGTCTGGTCAAGCAAAACATCATCAATTTCTTCATCCTCCTGATCCTTAATTTGTTGAAACGCTTTGTCCGGATCAAATTTTTTAGACATGATGCTTATTGAATAGTCGTAGTCCCTTTTCAGATTACTGGTTTCAAATATCTTTATGGAGCAATTAAAAAAAGTTATGTCACCATTATCAAATTCAAATTTAAGCCGGGGAGTTTGAGATTTCTTATAGTCCCCCGTTATTGACGAGCCGTTAATATTTGCTTCAAATGTTCCGTAGAGTAAGAAATGTATACGCATAGCAAAATCATCAAATTGGAAGACTAGGTGTTTTCCCCAAGAAAATATATCAATAACTATTTTGTTAGTAAACCTTTCTTTTCCAACTTTTGTGTTTCCGCTAACTATTTTTATTTTCTTACCCTTAAAAAGGATTAATTGTTCTTCTGCTAAAAATAATGAGGGACCTTCCATTTTAAAACATGTTTTTTAGTTCCAGTGCATTTTTTGTTGCGTACCCTCCATTATCATTATTGAAAAATGCGAAAACTTCTTTATCTTTGGAATACTTATTTATTTTTTTTGACCAATTCAAAAGTTCTGACTTTGAATAGCCGGAAGAGTATAAACCTTTTGGTCCATGAAATCTTATGTAGACTAATTTATTCCCCGGGAGTTCTATTTCCGGAAATTTAGATGATTGGGAAATAACAAGTGTCGAATTGTTTTTGCCGAGTAGTTTTTCTACTTTTTCTACAAACCATCCCTTTTCTCTAAATTCAAAAGCATGTTTTATGTTTTGGGGTAAGATCTCTAAAAAGTATTTTAGACGTTCAAAGTGCTCCACACTATAAGAGAAGTTAGCTGGAAATTGCCACAAAACAACTTTTAACTTTTCTTGTAGAGGCTTGGCATTTTCAAAAAATAAACTTACCGAGTCTTCTATGTTTTTAAGTTTTTTGAGCTGTGTTATATATCTATGCCCCTTAATTACAAAGTTAAAATCTTTTGGTGTTTCCAGATACCAATTTTGGTAAGTTTTAGGTTTTACTGTAACGTAGAAGCTGTTATTTATTTCAACCGTATTAAAAATGCCAGAATAGTAGGGCAACCATTTTTTTTGAGGTAAGTCGTCAGGATAAAAGCTACCCTTCCATTCACGGTAGTTATATCCAGATGTGCCAATGTATATTTTCATGTCATCCATTAACAGGATGGCCACCATTTATATGTATAGTTTGTCCTGTGATATAGGAGGAATCACTTGATGCTAAAAACAAAAAGCCGGTTGCTACTTCATAGGGCTGGCCGGGTCTACCAAGTGGAGTATCTTTCCCAAAATCTTTAAGTTTGTCTTGCGGAAAAGTTGAATAAACAAGTGGGGTCCATATAGGTCCTGGAGCAACTGCATTTACTCTTATACCCTTTTTTGCTAGATTTTGAGATAGCGACCTTGTAAAGCTAACTATTGCCCCCTTGGTAGAAGAATAATCTATAAGTTGTTCCCGCCCTTGGTATGCAACAACAGAAGCAGTATTTATTATTGAGCTACCGGGTTTTAAATATTTTAATGCTGCTTGAGTCATAAAAAACATAGAAAAAATGTTTGTCCTAAAAGTTTTGATAAGTTGTTCTTCTGATATCTCTTCTATGTTTTCCTTTGAGTGTTGTTCGCCGGCATTATTAACTACAATATCTAGAGCTTTAAATTTATCAACAGTTTTGCTAATTGCATCATCGCAGAAATCCTTATTCCCAACATCCCCCTTTATTAAGATGCAGTCAACACCAAGCTTTTCAATTGTTTTTTTTGTTTCCTCCGCATCTTCATCTGACTCGTTATAAACTATGGAAATTTTTGCTCCTTCTTTTGCAAATAAGATGGCTGTAGCCTTTCCTATTCCGCTATCTCCGCCTGTAACAATCGCAACTTTACCCAACAACTTTTTTATTTCACGGTAATCAGGATCAACACTAATTGGTTTGGGATTCATATCCAATTCTTTTCCGGGAGATTTTTGTGGTGGATTATCTTGATTCATATTAATTGGTTTGTCCACGTCCGGTAATTTTCTGAAGCTCTTCAATTTTTTCTGCAGCTTGCGCTTTAGTCATACCCTTCACGTCTGTCTCTACCCCTGCCTCTTGACTCATAGTTTCGATATATGAGATTTGTGCGCCTGTTGCACGCTCTTCGCCTGTTTTCCAATCTTCAGGGTCCTTTCTGGTATTATCCGGTAATTTATTTGATTGATTTAACATAAGTCTAATTTAGACCAACCAAATAATATATTGGTAAAACTTAGGTAAGAATATGACAAAAATGAACGAAAGTTATTGTAATAGTAATTAAATTTACCTATACTTGTGATAGATATGAGGGCAATTTGGTCAGGTTCAATAAATTTTGGATTAGTCAATATTCCGGTTAGGTTATTTCCGGCTACAGAAGACAAAAATATAGACTTTGACTATTTACATAAAAAAGATTTATCAAGAATTCGTTATGCAAAGTTTTGTGAAAAAGAAGATAAGGAAGTTGAATACAAGGATATAGTTCGGGGTTTTGAATATCGTGAAGGTGACTATGTAGTTGTAACAGATGAAGATATTAAAAGAGCAAGTCCGGAAAAAACAGACTCAATCCAAATTTTAAGTTTTGCTAAGGTAGATCAGATTGATACTCAATATTTTGACACGCCATATTATATTGAGCCGGTTAAATCCGCGCAAAAGGCCTACTATTTATTGTATGAGTCACTTAAAGAGACTAAGACAGTTGGAGTTGCAAGTTTTATCTTAAGAACTCGTGAATCCCTTGCTGTTTTAAAACCACATTCCAATATGATTATTCTTAACAAGATAAGGTTTAGTGAAGAGATAAGAAGTCATAAGGAATTATCAATTCCTGACAATGAAAGGGTTTCAAAAGCAGAAATAGAAATGGCAACTTCATTAATTGAGAAATTAACAAAACCTTTTGATCCGGAAGACTACAAGGATACCTATAGAGATAAATTGGAGAAGTTAATACTTAAGAAAGCAAAGGGAGAAAAACTTCCCGAGCTTAAAAAAGCAAAGCCGCCAGCAGATGTTAAGGATCTTATGTCACTTCTAAAAGAGAGCCTTAATAATCCATCCGCATAAGACCTGATGACACTTTCAAAATATAACGAAAAAAGGAGATTTAACAAAACTCCGGAACCCGTAGGTAAAGAAAAAAAACACAAGGGGAAGCTGGAATTTGTAATTCAAAAGCACCACGCTACGCAACTTCACTATGACTTTAGGTTAGAAGCGGGCGGAGTTCTAAAAAGCTGGGCTGTGCCAAAAGGACCATCTCTGGATCCTGCTACTAAGCGGTTGGCAATGATGGTTGAAGATCATCCCTATGATTACAGAAATTTTGAAGGGGTAATACCGGAAGGCAATTATGGCGCGGGTAATGTAATCATTTGGGATCAGGGTACATACGAATCGGTAGTTGATCCTCAAAATTCGGAGAAAGAAATTTTAAAAGAACTTAATCAGGGCAGTATTAAATTTAGATTGTTTGGAAAAAAACTCCATGGCTTATGGGCGTTAGTCAAACTAAAAAATGCAGAGGAAAATGCTTGGTTATTAATAAAAGATAGGGACGAATATGCATCGGATAAGGATATTACGGAAAACGACAAGTCAATTATCTCCGGGGCAAGGGTAGATGAAATAAATAAAAAACAAAACAAAAATTTTAAGAAAATGTTGGAATCTCTTCCAAAAGAAAAGCCACCGGAATTTATTAAACCAATGCTTGCAACACTAATAGATAAACCATTTGATAATAAGGATTTTATTTTTGAAATAAAATGGGATGGATATCGGGCAATTGCTGATACTGTTGGTAAAAAAGTAAGACTTTATTCAAGAAATAAAATTTCCTTTAATGATCATTATCCAGAGATTGTTGAAGCATTAGGAAATTCAAAAATAAATGCTGTATTGGATGGGGAAATTGTGGTTGTAGATGATAATGGAAAGCCGGATTTTCAAGCATTACAAAATTACAGAAAAGTAAAAACCGGGAATTTGCTTTATTACGTTTTTGATATTCTTTTTCTTGATGGAAGAAATTTAATGGGCCTTCCTCTGATAGATAGAAAAAAGATTTTGGAAAAAGTTATTCCGGAAAATAGCCAAATTAAATTGGGAACCCACATCGAAGAAAAAGGCGTAAGGTTTTTTGAAGCGGCAAAAAAAGAAGGTATAGAGGGTGTGGTTGCAAAACGTGGTGATAGTAGTTATTCCCCCGGAATACGCGGAAACAATTGGTTAAAAATTAAAACTCATGCCAGACAAGAAGTTATTATTTGTGGTTTTACAAAACCCAAAGGAGGAAGGAAATATTTTGGGGCGTTAATTCTTGGAGTTTATAAAGATAATGAGCTTACATATGTTGGCCACACGGGAAGTGGTTTTGATGAGCAAAGCCTAAAGGATATGGATGGCATTTTGCAAAAACTAATCGTTGAAAAATCACCTTTCAAAAAAGTACCAAAGACTAATACTCCGGCAACTTGGGTTAAGCCAAAGCTTATATGCGAAGTGGAATTTTCTGAATGGACAGAAGGCGGTAATATGAGACAACCAATTTTTAAGGGTCTTAGAACAGATAAGGATATAAAAGAAGTTACAACTGAAAAAGCAAAAGAAGAAGAAAAAGTTCTAGAGGATAGTGGGATTGAATTGTCTAATCCGGACAAGATTTTTTGGCCAAGAGAAAAATATACCAAGGGAGATCTGGCAAATTATTACAAAAGTATTTCAAAATTTATTTTGCCTTATCTTAAAAATAGACCGGAATCTCTAAAGCGTTACCCTAATGGAATTGAAGGAGATTTTTTCTTCCAGAAAGACTTTACTTATGAGTTGCCAAAGTTTGCGGACTCTATTAAGATTCATTCCGATAGCGAGGACAAAGAGATAAATTATCTTGTTTGTAACAATGAAGAAACACTTTTGTACATGGTTAACTTAGGCTGTATTGATATTAATCCTTGGAATAGCAGAGTGGATAACCTTGAGAAGCCGGACTACCTAATTGTTGATTTGGATCCGGAAGAGATAGGTTTTGATAAAGTTATTGATGCAGCGCTTGAGGTGAGAAAAGTTTTGGATGAGCTAGAAGTTAAAAGTTATCCTAAGACTTCGGGTGCAACCGGGATTCATATTTATATACCAACCGGTGGCGAATACACACATGAACAAGGCAGAAGGCTTTGTGAAGTTATAGTAAATATTGTTAACAGCAGAGTACCGGAGTACACAAGTATTACAAGGAGTCCATCAAAAAGAAAAGGAAAAGTTTATTTGGATTTTCTTCAAAATAGGGTAGGTCAAACGCTTGCTTCACCATATTCTGTTAGGCCAAGGCCGCATGCTACAGTTTCAGCGCCTCTTAAATGGAGTGAGGTTAAAAAAGGTTTAACTCCGGATGATTTTACTATTAAAAATATTTTGAAAAGGGTAGAAAAAGAAGGTGATTTATTTAAAGAAGTATTAAGTGAAGAGCTAAATATGAAAAAGACGCTAAAAAATCTTGAAGATAAATTTGCAGATATAATTAGCTCCTAACATCCATATCCGGCCTAACGGAACAAGGGTAGGTAATAAAGAATAATTCCCAACACACTTGCTGCTGCAAAACTTAGAAATCCATTCAGCTTTATAACTTTGGTTAGAATAACACATGTCAAAAATACTATCCAAGGGATTACCCCTGTTAAAACATCCTTACCTATACTTGCAGTTGCAGATAATATTAGTCCAATCGATGCAACAGTGATCCCTTTGGTTAAGTGGCCAACTACACCAATATCTTTTACTTTTTGATATCCATGCATGGCCGGAATCATAATAACTCCAGGAAGAATAATGGTAATGAGAGCAAGGATCGCGCCTATAAATCCACCAACAAAAAATCCTATAGCCGAAATATAAAGGTTTACTTGTCCCGGCGTAACACGCCCTATTGCGTATGCATAAAGAAGTTGATCATTTGCAATGTAGTGTTGGTTTTGAACCAATGACTGGCTAAGTAACGGGAGCATTATTGGTCCATTACCAAATGTGATAATGGTTTGGAATAATAAAATTCCAAGAAAGTTAATAAGGGAGATCATGACCCTCCTTTACTTTGGAAAAGATTATTATTCCCAAAATTCCACCGGCAAATAGAACTAAAGCCGCATTAATGCCTATAAAAAAAGTTGCAACAAACGATGCAGCAGCAAAAGCTATTAATAAAGGTGAGTGCACTACGTCCTTTCCCATATTGAGTGCCGATATAAAAATTAACCCTACTGCAGATGGCATAATTGAAATATTAACAAGATCAAAAAGTTTATTCTCTTTAAGAACCGCATACATAGCCGCAAGAATTATCGTTAGGGTAAAACCAGGTAGGGTTACGCCAAGTAGTGCTACAAATACTCCGGGAATTTTTTTATATTTATAACCAATACCCAAGGCAAGATTGGAAACTCCTCCAGCAGGGACAATTCTTGCCAGTGCAAAAAGATCCATAAATTCTTTTTTTTCCATAAGCCTATGTTTTCTAACAAGCTCTTCTTCCATGGCAAGGATAACGGCAAGCCCACCTCCAAAAGCTAATCCGGCTTTTAGAAAAATCAAAAACAACTTCTTATACGTCATATCATGCTTATTCATAGATAAAAGACCAAACGAAGAACTTTAAGAGGATCTCTACGGTCGAGTTTTAATTATAACAGATTAATTAACTCGGAAATATTTTTAATTGTCTTAACGTTTCTATTGCTAAACTCTTCCTTTGGAGTGGTTCTATCCGCCACTCCGTAAAAAGAAATTCCAGCGCCATTTGCTGCAAGGAAATCAGATATGGTATCTCCAACGTACAATACCTCTTCCTTTTCAATCCCTTTGCTGTTTAATTCTTGAAGTGCAAAGTCAAAAACCTTTGGGTCTGGTTTGTGTGCTCTATTTTCTTCTTCTGTTTGGATTAAAAAAAATAAGTCGTTTGAGATCCCTGCTAAATCTAAATCATTTTTTATATAACGTTTAGATTTATTGGTTATCATTCCAAGTATATATTTTTTAGACAATTGATTAAGTGTGGGAAGAGTATCTTCATAAGCAATTGTTGGGTAGTTCTCCCTTTCAATAACATATCGTTCAAATCCTTCTTCAAGGTCTTTTAGGTCTTTGTAGAGGATTGGCAAGAGATCTTTTATTGGTTTACCCCAGTGTGGTCTTATATCCTCATCTGTTAGTACGGTATTGTAGAATTTCCTGCCCATATCTTTTAATGCTTCCTTTTTTGTTTCAAAGGTTTTTATAAGCGTATCGTCAATGTCAAACAGTATGGCTTTTACCATAGTATATGCTGATTATATACCCAGAGTGTCTTTAATTTGTAAGAGGTTGAATAGAAGATAGTTTATTCTCTCTTTCTATCCTTTGTGTTTTCCAATTATTTTTGCAATCACTGTTGCAAAAAGCAAAACCCGTTTCATCATCAAGACAATCATGACAACTTATAAAGTGTTTGTGGCAATAATCCAATTCACAATTTACATAATTTTCACTTTTAACTTGGCAGAAGCTGCATCTGGCAATAACTTCATGCTCCGGTTTATCAGTGTTAAAACCCAAGGTCATTCTGTTATCAAATACATAAAGTTTACCTTTGAAATATTTGTTGGGGTAGGTTTCCATAAAAGTTTGGATACCATCTTTTAGTTGGTAAACATCTTTAAAACCATTTTGCAGTAAGAATCCGGAAGCTTTTTCACATCTTACGCCTCCGGTGCAAACGGTTACAATAGTTTTATCTTTCATATCCAGTAGTTTTTCGGCGACTTTTCCTAATTCAAAAAAATTCTTCATTCCGGACGCAATTGATCCTTCAAAATGTCCGGATAGGAATTCATAATCATTTCTCATATCAACAATATAGAATTCTTTTTTGTTTTCAAACCAACTATATAACTCTTCAGAGGATATGTATTTACCTGTAATTTTATTTGGATTGAGGTTCTTAACGCCAGAAGTTACAATCTCCGGTCTGACTCTTACTCGAAGTTTTGGGAAAGCATTTCCTGTACCTTCGCTTTTTTTGTAAGTAATACCGCTAAGTAGTTTATCTTTATTCATTGAGGAGATATATTTTTCTGTATCCTCAAGTTTTCCCTCAAGGGTTCCGTTTATGCCTTCATTTGACACAATAATTCGTCCCTTAAGATTTAATTTTTGACAAAGTTCAATTTGAGCTTCTTTTAGCTCTTCGGGATTTGGTAGATCAACATATTTATAATATAGTAGTATCTGATACATATGGCCTATAAGTATACCAAATTTAAAGCTAAATTTAAAAAATTTGTATAATGAGCACATGACAATAGATGATTTAATTAGAGCAAGGTTAACAAATCAGCAATTAACGAACAGGAGTATCAAAAACGTTGCCGATTTGGTTTCTTGGTTTGGAGCGGTTCAGGCTCAGGACTATGCTGGTGCAAAATGGGGATTGGGTCAAAGGTTGGGTATTAATGATAAAGAAATAGAAGAAGCATTCAATAGTGGCGAAATTTTAAGGACACATATAATGCGTCCAACATGGCATTTTGTTTATCGCAATGATATTAAATGGATGCAAAAACTCACCTCACCCCGTGTGAATCAGATAATGTCCTATTATAATAGGTTGCTCAGCCTCGATAAAACTTTTTTTGACAAAACAAACCGTATTATTTCCAGCTCCCTTAAAGGGGGTAAATTTCTTACTCGTTTAGAGATTGCAAAAATTCTTGAGGAAAATAATATATCAATAAGAAGTCAAAAACTAGCTCATGTGGTATCTCAAGCTGAGTTAGATGGAATAATTTGCAGCGGTCCAAGAACAGGGAAACAGTTTACGTATGCTTTGTTAGCAGAAAGAGCTCCGGAAGCAAAAGATTTAAATAAAAAAGAATCACTTAAGGAACTTGCAGAAAGGTTTTTCCAAAGTCACGGTCCTGCAACGGCCAAGGATTTTGTTTGGTGGTCTGGCTTGACCATGGTAGACGCAAAAGAGGCTATTGGTTTAGCAAAGCTAGAGAACGAAGATATTGGTGGTAAAAAATATTGGTATGTAAAACCTTTAGAAAAAGTAACAAGGAGCAATCTTTTTCTACTACCAAATTATGATGAATATACCATAGCATATAAAGACAGAGATGCATTTTTAGCTCCGGAAGTGGTTAGGTATTTTAAAGCCCAAGGGAATGCATCTTTTTGGAATGCTATTATTTTTGACGGGAAGATAATTGGTATGTGGAAAAGAACAATACAAAAAGATTCAGTCATCATAAGTATAAAATTATTTAATGGTGTTGGTTCTGAAGTTAAAAAGGATTTGGAAAAAGCTTGTTCAGGATATGGTAGGTTTTGGAATCTTAAACCGGTTATTAATATTCACTGATATATAGCTTAGCAAAGTTATCTGCCTCTTCTTCTTGTTTTCTAATTTCTTCTTTAGTTTGCTTGATGAGAGTTGAATTTCTATGTCCCAAAATTACATGGCCAATTTCATGGGCTATTGTATATCTTATTTGGTAAACATGTTCATTTAATAAATGGTCACTTAGAAATATTAGGTGTTGGTTTTTTAAATCGTTGCCCGTAAAAGTAAATGCCCAGGCGTCTTCAAATGAGGATACAAACCAGCAGGTTTTGGTTACTTTATCTATTATATTCTCCGGCATTAATGAAAGGGTTTGGGAGACAAGGTTCTTCATTCTTTTATTTCCTACTAACTTACCTTCAAAAGAATAAATAATTTCTTTTATATCGTCTTTCACAAAAAGATTATATCAGTTTTAAAAATGCCCATCTCTTATGTATAATAGTTCTACTTATGAAAAATTTTTCCCTCTCAATCGTAATCCCATCCTACAATGAAATGACTAATTTGAGAAAAGGGGTTTTAAACAAAGTGGAGTATTATCTTAAAAAAAATAAGTATAATTTTGAGGTAATTATTGTTGATGATGGGTCAAATGATGGAAGCCGCGAGTTTGTAAAATCTTTTATAAAGGACAATAAGGGTTTTAAATTAATAGAAAATCCACATACGGGTAAAGCGGGCGCTGTAACGGCGGGGGTTCTGGCAGCCAAGGGTGACTATGTTTTATTTACAGATATGGATCAGGCTGTCCCAATTGATGAGCTTGAAAAGCTTTTGCCATTTGTGGAGAATGGGTATGATATTGTGATTGGCTCACGTAGTGGTTCAAGACGTGGTGCTCCCTTGACCAGAAGAATAATGTCTAAAAGCATGATGATTCTTAGGGCCGGACTGGTTGGGCTTTCCGAGATACACGATACCCAATGCGGTTTTAAGCTTTTCAATAAAAAATCGGCGCATGACATTTTTGAAAAAATTAAATTTCTACATAAGGGTTATCATTCAATCAAAAATTCTTCAGTGACAGCAGGTTTTGATGTTGAGCTTCTTTACATAGGTAGCAAAATGGGATACAAGATAAAAGAGGTACCTATAGATTGGTTGTATGTAGAAACAAGAAGAGTAAGCCCTATTAAAGACTCCATAGATGGACTCTTGGATTTACTTAGGATTAAAGGCAACATATCAAAGAAGGCTTACGAATAGTTATGAAAAAAATAATAGTTCCCCTGTGGGCAATTGGAGCATTAGCTCTATTTTTATACTCTTTTACCCAAATTGATTTATCTTTAACATTTTCAAGAGTTTCTATTTGGCAAGGAATACAAAAAGCATTTCAATACGTTGGATATTTTAATAGACCATTATCTACATATCTATTCATTGGTATTGTTTTGTTTTTATTCTTCCTTTATATAACTACCCTTAGATTAGTAAAACAAAATAAGTTAAAAGCAAAAACTGTTTGGATCATAATAATTGGTCTTTGTTTTGCTCTATTTCTTTCTTATAACGCTTTTTCATACGATATTTTTAATTACATTTTTGATGCAAAGATTTTGGTCCACTATGGGCAGAGTCCATATCTACATAAGGCTTTGGATTATCCTGGGGATCCAATGCTTTCCTTCATGCGCTGGACACATAGAACTTATCCCTACGGTCCTTTTTGGCTGGTCTTGACCGTACCACTATATTTCATTGGACTTGGTTACTTTATTATTACGTTTTATCTATTTAAGCTGCTTATGCTGGCAAACTATATTGGAAGCGGATTTCTAATTGAAAAAATTGCCAAAAAATTAAATGTAGATCCATTACTTAGCCTGGCAGCATTTGTTCTTAATCCCTTAGTAATAATTGAATCTTTGGTATCTGCTCACAATGATATTGTTATGATATTCTTTTCGCTGTTGGGACTTCTTTTCTTCTTGGAAGGAAAATATTTCAAGTCGGCAGTTGGAATGATTATTTCTATTGCGATAAAATTTGCAACAGTTCTTATGATTCCTGCATTCTTGGCAAAGATTGTTTTTAAGGTAAAAAATGACACATTTATCTACATACTTATAATTGGCATGTCTATAGGAGTGTTTCTTGCTTCTTATAGAACAACTTTTCAACCCTGGTATTTGGTTTTGGTTATTCCATTTGCCTCACTTGCGATTAAGAAAAAATTTGTAGCAATTCCAACTGTAATTATTTCCATCTTTGCCTTGTTTCAATATGCTCCGTACCTATATTTGGGTAATTGGGATCCTCCGGTTCCAATATATTTGTCCTATATGCTTTATGGATCAATAATTGCTTCAATAATATTGTTTTTATTCTTTACTTTTGCAAAGAGTAGGAAAAAATAATCTAAATACTTTTGTGTTAACAAAAGTATCAAAAATAACTCGCCCATTTTTACTCAAGCTTTTGATATTCATTCGTTCAACGGGGGAATGTTTGCCCCCTCCGCGATCCAAGTCGATGCTTGGCCGCTGGACCTCCCCCTGTTTCACTCATTCATCTCTCAAGATTTCGTAAAAGGGGCGAGATGGATATGAATCACTCACACTGCTTTATTCACAACTAGTTATTGGTTATAATTGATTAGTAATATGCGGATAACCCGTAATCATTTTCTGTTTTTAGGTGTAGCACTGGCAATATTAGCTTTGTACATAGTTCTTCGTTTGCTTAACATTCTAAATCTTCCTTTATTTACAGATGAGGCAATCTACATAAGGTGGGCTCAAATTGCAAAACAGGACGCTTCATGGCGATTTATTGCTTTGGTTGACGGGAAAGGCCCCTCTTTTGTATGGGCAGAAATGCTAACTCTCAAACTGTTTAAGGATCCACTTTTTGCAGGCAGAATGGTTTCCGTAATAACGGGTATATTTACTACAATCGGATTATTCTTTTTGGGCAACGAGGTGTTTCGTGAAAAACAAAAAGGAAAAGAATACAAAGTATTTTCATTTACAAAAGAAACAGTGCCTTACGGTCTTCTTTCAAGTTTAATCTACGTTCTTTATCCGTTTGGATTGGTATATGACAGAATGGCTCTCTATGACAGCATGGTTGGTATGTTTGCAGTTTGGTCTTTGTACTTGCTATTTTTATTGGTTAGAACCTTAAGGCTTGATGTAGCTTTAATAACCGGTATAGTTGCCGGAGGAGGTTTATTAACAAAAGTTAATGCAACGTTTTCTCTCTATTCAATTCCATTTTTACTTCTTATTTTTGATTGGAAACAAAAAAATGTTAAATCACGTCTGGCAAAGTTTGTAGGCTTGTCTTTGGTAATAGTTATCCTTGCATATGGCATATATTCAATCCTTCGTCTATCGCCGTTTTACCACATAATTGGTGAGAAGACGACCCTTTTTGTGTATCCCTTTGGAGAATGGATACATCACCCCTTTACCTATTTTTATAGTAACGCCAGAGCGCTTCTTAATTGGTTCTTTATATACATGTCTGTCCCTTCAATTATTCTTATAATAGCTTCATTTTTTGTAAATAAGAAAAACTTTATGGAAAAAGCGGTTCTATTTTTATGGTTTATTTTTCCAATTACAGCACTTGCCCTTTTTGGAAAATTAATCTACCCAAGGTTTATTTTATTTATGACATTATCATTAATACCTCTAATTTCATATTCAATTATTAATTTGGTTGATAAATACAAAAGTCCTTTGATAAGAGCTCTAATTATTCTTTTCGCTTTTGTAATGTATATTTATGCTGATTATTTTATAATCTTTAACTTTGCTTATGCTCCAATCCCCGGAGCAGATCTTGGACAATATATTAACGGATGGAGTGCCGGGAATGGTGTTAAACAATCCGTTGCTTACTTCAACGAGCAAGCCAAAGATAAAAAAATATATATTGTTACGGAAGGTACATTCGGGCTTATGCCTTATGGGTTGGAAATGTACTTAGTTAATAACCCAAATATTAAAATTCAAGCTTTATGGCCAATAAATGATAATACTCCAAAAGATATTTTGGATAAAGCCAAGGTAATGCCAACATATGCCGTCTTTTATCAGCCATGCCCATCTTGCGGGAATGAAGGCGGAAAGATGCCTCCATTATGGAAGGGTGAAAAAGTTTTATCCGAGCAGCAAGGTATAGGTAACTCTTTCTACAGCGTTTATAGAATTCTTCCATGAAGAGTAAATTAATCTTGGTTTTATTGTTTGCTGGAATAATATCCATTGTATTTTTTCATCAAATTCTTAAAGGGTGGATGCCTTTCCCCGGAGATTTATTAGTTGGTAATCAAGAGCCATACAAATCTTATTCATACCAAGGGTTTGCCCCCGGCGCAGTTCCTAATAAAGCACAAGGTCCGGATGTAATAAAACAACTTGTTCCCTGGAAGAAATTTGCCATAGATAGTTTTAAAAAAAATCAAATTCCCTTTTGGGACCCCTATAATTTTTCAGGCAATCCTTTAATGGCAAATTTTCAAAGCGGAGTTTTTTATCCGCTAAATGTCATTTTCTTGACGTTGTCATTTCCAAGTGCTTGGACTATCTATATAGTTCTTACTCCAATTCTTTCAATATTTTTTATGTATTTATTCCTGGACAGGTTAAAGCTCAAGCCTGCTGCAAGTTTACTTGGTGGAATAAGCTTTTCTTTCTGTCTATACATGGGGGTGTGGATGGAATATGGAAATATAGGGCACACGCTTTTGTGGTTGCCGTTAATTTTATTTTTAGTTGATAGGTTTATAGATAAGCCTACGCGCTTAGATTTTTTGGGAATAGTAATTTCTTGTTTGTTGTCTATTCTTGCCGGTTATATTCAGGGAGTATTTTATATTTATGCAGTAGTTGTAATTTATTATTTTGCAAAAAGTATAAGTCTTAAAAAGATAGATAGAAAAAAGTCTTTATTTTTCTTACTAGCGCTTTTATTTCCGGTACTAATCGCGCTTCCGCAAATTTTACCAACTCTCGGGCTTTTTGTATATTCCACAAGGGGTAATTATACTTTGGATCAAATTCAAAAAAATCTTAATCCTATTTATTATTTAATAACAACTATTATCCCGGACTTTTTTGGTAACCCGGCATCTAGAAATTTTTGGTTTAACGGTACGTATATTGAAAGGGTTTCTTATTTTGGTTTGATTCCTTTTGTCTTTGCAATTTTTGCTATTTCAACTTTATATAAAAAAATTGAAGTAAGAATATTTTCAATACTATTTGTTTTTACTTTGTTAATATCAACCGACATTTTTGTTACCAGATTTTTTTATCTAATTCCTATTCCGGTAATCTCAACAACAGTTGCAACAAGAATTCTTTCTATATTTAGTTTTTCGGGAGCAGTTCTTGCGGCTTATGGATTTAATCATTTATTGGATCTAAAAGATAAAAAGAAGTTTTATATTATTTCTTCAATTGCCTTTATTTTTATTGCAGGGCTTTTTGTTTATGTAAATATCTATCCCAAAATCTCCAACAATGCTAATTTGATTAATGATTTTCAAACTTCAAAACGAAACATTATTATTCCAATGGCCACTATAATTTTGTTAATGCTTTCAACTTTTGCGCTTTTTCTAAAAAACTTTTCCAAGAGAAACTATAAATCATATTTATATATAATTTTAATATTAGTTATTTCATCTTTTGAGCTTTTTTATTATTTTCAAAAGATCACGCCATTTTCTCCAAAAGAATTTTTATATCCTCAAACTCCAGTTACCAAATTTTTAAAGGAAGAAGCGGGTATAAATAGAGCATGGGGATACGGGTCTGCCTATATGGAGAGTAATTTCCAAACATTTGATAATACTTATTCAACAGAGGGTAATGATCCGCTTCACATAAAAAGTTACACAGAATTACTTGCTGCAAGCAAGGATGGTAAGATCCCCAATATGTTGCCAAGGCCGGATGCAAATATTGCACCGGGATTTGGTAAGAGTGATTTAGTCTCTAATCTGTATAGGAAAAAAGTGTTAGATATTACTGGCGTAAAATATATAATCAATAAAGATGAGAGTATTAATGGTAAATTTAACCCTGACTACACAACTTTTCCTGAAGATAAATATAAATTAGTCTGGCAGGAAGGTTATTGGCAGGCCTATGAAAATCTTAATGCTACGCCACGTTTTTTTGTTACAAATAATTACCAAGTAATAGACGGTAATAAGGTTCTAGAGAAAATATTTGATAAAACTTTTGATGAAAAAAGGCAAATAGTTTTATCATCTAATCCGGGTATTAAGTCAGGGGTTTCATCAGGGAGTGCAAGACTTGTCTTCTATTCACCCAACAAAATTATAATAGATACAAATTCCAAAGTTCCTGCCCTTCTTTTTCTATCTGATAATTTCTATCCGGATTGGTCAGCAAGCGTTAATGGAAAAGAGGCTAAAGTTTTTCTGGCTGATTATACATTTAGAGCAGTTCCAGTCTCCAAAGGAAGCAGTAGGGTTATTTTTGAATTTAAAGCTAAAAAATTCTACTATGGATTATATATATCAATTGCCTCCATATTTATGCTGTTAGTTACATTGTTGGCAATGAATAAATATGAAAAATAAATACATAATACTTGGTCTACTTATTTTATTGCTAATTCCATCTGTATGGTTTCTAGCAAAAAGCGGATTCGTTCTAACAGATGATGGAAACTGGATGATAATTCGTTTCTCAGCATTTTACCAGGCTTTACGGGATGGACAATTTCCCGTTAGGTTTCTATCCAGGCTTAACTTTTCTTATGGATATCCTGTTGCTAATTTTTTGTATCCGGGCTTTATGTATATTGGTGTTCCAATAAAGCTTGCCGGTTTTAGTTTTGAACAGACAATAAAGGCAATTATTGCTGCCTCTTTTATAGGTGGGGGAGTTTTTACATATTTTTGGCTTAAGAAGATTTTTGATGATATAAGTTCTTTTTTCGGGGCGATTTTATATACCTACGCTCCTTATCATTTGTTCGATGCATACAAGAGAGGGTCAGTTGGAGAAGTATTGTCTCTTGCGGTTTTGCCATTTGTTCTTTGGCAAATAGAGAGGGGCAGTATTTTCTGGATGGCAATTGGTATTGCTGCTTTAATAATTTCCCACAATACATTGGCGATACTCTTCTTGGGGTTTGTTATTGTTTACGTTTTTGCCAAAAGTTATGGTGTAAAGAAAAACAAAAAAAACATAGAAAACTATATTTTGGCTTTGGTTATGGGGCTTACCTTATCTGCTTTCTTTTGGCTTCCGGCAGTTTTTGAGCTAGGCTATACGGTATTTTCATCAACTAAAATATCTGATTATTCCAAATATTTTGCAGACATAAGCCTTATTGGTATACCAACGTTTATCGTAATGGTAGCTGCATTGATTTTGTTTGTTGTAAATAAATTAAAGCCCCAGAAAAATCTGCTCACAATTGCGGTATTTTTAATGGGTATTCTATCTATATATATGTCATCACAATTCTCATCATTTATTTGGGCTTATTTGCCTGTATCTTTTATTCAATTTCCGTTTAGGGTTTTATCGGTTACAATAATTTGCTTTGCTTATCTTTCTGCTTTTGCCCTAAATCAAACAAGAAATATCTACAAAATTGTATTTGGCTCAATTCTTCTAGTAGGTTGTTTATACATATCTATGAATACTATCTTTTATCCTAAACTTGTTAATAATGATGATTCTTTCTACTCTACAAATGAGGCAACTACAACGGTTATGGATGAATATATGCCGACTTGGGTTAAGGTAAAGCCCACTTCCCATCCGGATGATAGGATATTTATATTAAAGGGGCAGGGGGATGTTCAGAATATTATTAATGATTCCAATACTATTACTTTTGATTACTTGTCAAAGTCGCCATCTGTTGTGAGGATAAATACAATTTATTATCCCGGTTGGAAAGCATATTCAGGAAATAATGAAAAGGCCATTTTCTATGACAATAATCAAGGCTTAATGGACCTAAAGTTAGAAGGCGGAAATCAAAAAATAAAGCTTATATTTGGTGAGACTCCAATTAGGGTTCTGGCAGATTTTGTGTCACTAATTACTTTATTGGTTTTAATAGCATCGGAAATTAAAAAATTTGACTTCAATAAATAAAATGAAAATTAAGAAATATTTACCAGACATTGTGTATTTAGCTGTTTATTTTATCCTGGGCTTATTAACAATTCTTCCTTTCTTTAAGCCGGGCTTTTTTGCATTCCATGACGACGTTCAGGTTTCAAGATTCTATGAGATGGGGCAAGCTTTGATATCTGGACAATTTCCAGTGAGATGGGTTGGGGATTTGGGTTATGGATTTGGTTATCCAATATTTAATTTTTACTCTGTGCTCCCATATTATATAGGTGGTTTTATAAATGTATTTGGCGCGGACGCTTTAATTGCAGCAAAAACGGTTTTTGTAATTGGAATTTTGCTTTCTGGATTATCCATGTTTTTTCTAATCAAAGAATTTTTTGGTAGACTACCTGCTTTGGTGGCATCAATTGCGTATTTATACTTTCCATATCATGCTGTGAATATCTATGTCAGGGGAGATCTTGCTGAGCTTTTTGCTTATGCTATCCTTCCTTTGGTTTTTTTGGGACTTTTAAAAATTCATTACTCAAAGGCTAACTTGATTCCTAAGGCGGCAATCATTATTTTGTCTTTGTCTCTTTTTGCTTTAATAATCTCCCACAATCTATCGGCCTTAATGATGGGAATTTTTATAACTATTTTTGTAGTTGTTTCATTAGTTGCTACAAAAAATAAAGAAATATATAAATGGTATTTAATTTCATTCTTAATCGCCTTTTTGCTATCTGCTTTTTATACAATACCGGTTCTTTTTGAAATGAAATATACAAATGTACTATCACAAGTTGGAATAGGTGGGGGATCAAACTATAAGGACCATTTTCTTTGCATTAACCAATTGTGGAATAGTCCTTGGGGATTTGGTGGATCAACCAAAGGGTGTATTGCTGATGGGCTTAGTTTTAGATTGGGGAAGATTTATATTTTACTAACTCTTATATCAATTGCCCTGGCAGGATTTTATTTTAAAAAAATTAAAGACAAGGCAATGATTTTATTTATTTCAATTGCCTTCCTTCTATTCAGTATATTTATGACTTTGGAGGTCTCGGGCATTATATGGTCTATCCCATATATGAATTTTTTGCAGTTCCCATGGAGATTTTTAAATTTTGCGGGATTGTTTATGGCAACTTTAATTGGAATTTCTGTTTATTTAATAGAAAAGGTTTCTAAAAAAGAAATCTATACTATTGTTGCAGGTCTTATGGTGATAGGAATAATATTCTTTAATGCTAAGTTATTTGCGCCACAGGAGTATCTTAATAGGGAAGCATCATATTATACAAATAAATATTATCTCAATTGGACTGCATCAAAAATATCGGATGAATATCTCCCTAAAAATTTTAAAAAGCCCACCAATTCTCATGACGTGTGGAATTATCCCTTTGAGGCTATACTGCCAAATGGCAACTTGCCCTTACCAAATAAGTTAGTTACAAAAACTCCAACAGATTTGGTTGCTACAACAAATTTGGCAAATAATTTTGGAGTTGTGGCAAAAACTCCCT
The DNA here is from genome assembly GCA_035549315.1 of Patescibacteria group bacterium. Classification (GTDB taxonomy): domain Bacteria; phylum Patescibacteriota; class Microgenomatia; order Levybacterales; family GWA1-39-11; genus GWA1-39-11. Next base: position 25,428 of record DASZRC010000026.1, read on the forward strand.
ATTTTCCTGCATGGAATATTTATATAGATGGTAAAAAAGTGAATTATAAGATTAAAAATGGAGAAATGTATTTTTCGTTGCCTGCAGGACCCCATAAGATAGAAATTCGTTTTGAACAGACAAGAATTGAGCTTTTGGGTGATTTATTAACTGTTATTGGAGTTGTAGCTATTTCTATTGTTATAATAAATAAGTCCAAATTTTATGGCAGAAAAACTTCCTGAATTATCCGTCTTCTTTCCTTTTTGGAACGAAGAGAAAAATATTGAAAAAGTTGTTGGCTCAGCTGTTGAGGTTGCAAGCCGTGTAGCTTCAAAGTGGGAGATAATAATAGTTGATGACGGATCAAAAGATTCAACGCTCGAGAAGGCTAAGAAGTTGGCTTCAAGTAATCCGAATATAAAGATAATTTCTCATAATCCAAATAGAGGATATGGAGCAGCACTCAAAGAAGGGCTTATCAATTCAAAATATGAATACGTTGCGTTTACAGACGGTGACGGGCAATTTGACTTTAATGAAATTGACAAATTTATAGCAGAAATAAAGGACGCAGATATGGTAATTGGTTATAAGGTTAAAAGAAATGACCCATTCGGTAGATTAGTATTAATGAATATGTTAAAGGCTTGGGATTATATGTTTTTCTCTCTTTGGTTCAGAGATATTGATTGTGGATTCAAAATGTTTAGAAAAAAAGCGTTAGATGAAATCATGCCATTAAGATCAGAAGGCGCTATGATCACTACGGAAATCCTGGCAAAAGCTATAAGGAAGAAGTTAGTTATAAAAGAAGTACCGGTTAATCATTATCCAAGGCAATTTGGTGAACAGTCTGGAGCAAATATTCCGGTAGTTATTAGAGCAGTTCTCGAAAGTTTAATTTTATGGTGGGATATAAAGAATAGGAGAGTGTAATCATACAATATGGACTCCACGAAGGATATAGTAAAACACAGCATTAATGGGGTAGTGGCTTTAATATCTAAGACTATAATTCTTGAGATCTTTTTTGGTACAACATCAATAATAATATTCAGCGTACTTACACAGGCTGAAGTAGGATTGTATGCCGTTGTAATATCTATTCAGAGGGTTATTAGTTTTGTTACAGATTTTGGATTTGGTGCCGCTTTGGTGCAGAAAAAGGACGAAATCACCACAAAAGATTTACACACAACATTTACGCTACAAGCATCATTAACATTTGGTATTTTTTTATTGACGCTGATTTTAAGACCCCAGCTTATGAGTTTCTTCCATCTTGGGAATGAAGGTTACCTACTTTTACTGGTTCTAGTTTTTACAATATTTTTATCTTCCTTCAAGGTTATTCCCTCAATACTTTTGGAGCGTAAAATTCACTTTCATAAACTTATAATTCCACAAACCGTTGAGACAATTGCATTTAACATAGTGCTTCTTTCTCTGGTTTTGAATCATTTTGGAATAAATAGTTATACTTGGGCTTTCCTAATATCTAGTATTATAAGTATTCCCGTATACTATTTTGTTTCTCCTTGGGAGGTTGGGGTTGGTGTACACAAAGAATCATTAACCCATCTTAAGTTTGGACTGCAATTTCAGGCAAAAAACGTTTTGGCAACGATTAAAGACGATTTTATAACTGTAATACTGGCAAAGTTTTTAACTTTTACTCAAATTGGATTTATTGGATTTGCACAAAACCTAGCATTCTATCCTTATAGATATTTTGTAGATAGCGTGACTAGAGTAACCTTTTCAACTTATGCAAGAATGCAAGGAGACTTAGATCTTCTAAAGAAGACAATAGAAAAATCCTTATTTTTTGTAAGCCTTATAATGTTTCCTGTTTTGGTGGGGCTAATGGTGACTGCTCCATATATTATAGAGTTCTTCCCAAAGTGGAATGGTAAATGGGAGCCTGCTTATCTGAGCTTAGTGTTCTTTGCTCTAAATGCGATGATCTCATCTCTTTCCGGAATTCTTGTTAACGTTTTAGATTCAAACGGCAAGGTAAAGCTCACACTGAGGCTCATGGGAATTTGGACAGCTCTTACATGGATACTAACCTTTTTGTTCATATACCTATGGGGATATAACGGTGTAGCTATAGCGTCATTTATGGTTACATTAACGATTTTCTACACTGTCTATTTGGTAAAGCAAATCGTAGATTTTTCTATGCTCAGATCTATTTATCAACCTCTTATATCTGCTGTTATAATGGGTTTGGGAGTATATTTCCTTTGTCGTATATTTGCGACAAACCTTTTTACTTTGGTAATTGTTAGTGGGGTTGGTGCAGCAATTTACCTAACTATAATGTACTTTATGATTGGAAAAGAAATCATCCAAGATATTAAATTAATCTTAAAAAGATGAAACAGACTTTATCGGTTGTAATAACTGCCTACAATGAGGAGCTAAATATTAAGGCGTGTCTTGAATCTTTGGGTGATTTGGCTGATGAAATTATTGTTGTAGATAACTCATCTGTTGATAAGACAGAGGAAATTGCAAAAAAATATACAAAAAAAGTTTATAAGCAAAAAAACGATCCAAGTAAAATAGACATTCAAAAGAATTACGGATTTTCAAAAGCAACAGGTGATTGGATATTAAGCCTCGATGCTGATGAGCGTTTAACCCCGGATCTTTCTAAGGAAATAAAATCTGTTATTAGTGGTGATAGTTCTCTGGTTGGCTATTGGATACCAAGGAAGAATATAATATTTAAAAAATGGATTCAGAGTGAAATGTGGTGGCCAGATTATCAACTAAGGTTATTTAAAAAAGATTTTGGAAAGTATGATAAAAATTCAGTTCACAAAGTAATCACGGTAAGTGGAGAGACTGGAAAACTTACAAACCCCTTTGTACATGAAAATTATATTAGTGTTGACCAATATCTACTTAAGCTTATTAATTACACAACAATAGAAGCAGATATGTTGATTGACCAAGGATACACATTTAATTGGTTAGATTCTGTGAGATTTCCCACTAATGATTTTCTAAAGACTTTCTTTTTGCAAAAAGGTTATCAGGATGGATTGCATGGTTTGGTTTTAAGTATACTTCAGGCTTTCTACATGGAAGTAGTATTTGTAAAAGTTTGGCAAAAGAATAAATTTATTGAAGTTAAAGGGCCAGGTTTTTTTGCTGAAACACTAAAAGAATTCAAAAACTCACTTAGGCACTCCAAATATTGGGCTACAACTGTCGAAATAGATAAGACAAAAAATCCAATTAAAAAAATTGGACTAAAAGTTTTGAGAAAAGCTGCTTCTGACTCTGCCTCTTAAAATGAAAATATCTATAGTTATTCTAAATTATAAAAGTGCTGATATTACAATTAATTGTTTAAGATCATTAAGAAAAATAAATACCGGAAAAGAGAAAATAGAAATAATTGTTGTAGATAATAATTCGGGCGATGATATTAAAACTCAGGTTTTAAATAATTTTCCAGAAGTAATTCTATTGGAAAATTCAGTTAACTTGGGTTTTTCCGGAGGGTCAAATGAGGGCGCCCGATACGCATTAAAAAATGGTGCAGACGCTGTATTGTTTCTTAACAACGATACCATTGTAGATAAAAATTTGGTTCTAGAATTAGCAGAAGAAGTTAATAAAGACGAGGTGGGTGGGGTAGTTCCAAAAATATATTTTGAAAAAGGTTACGAATTTCATAAAGCAAGATATAAAAAAGAGGATCTGGGCAAAGTAATTTGGTACGCCGGCGGACGAATGGATTGGTCAAATTTAATTGGACAAAATGTTGGCGTAGATGAGGTTGATAATGGACAATTTGATGATAGAAAAGAAATAAAACTTGCTACCGGTTGTTGTTTTATGGTTAGCTCTAAAACCCTTAATAGGGTTGGGCTATATGATGATAAATATTTCTTATACTATGAAGATGCAGACCTATCAGAAAGAATTAATAGGGCGGGGTTAAAAATTATTTACCAGCCAAAAGCTATCCTTTGGCACAAGAATGCAGGTTCTAGTGGTGGATCGGGTTCTGAACTTCAGGATTACTATATTTCTAGAAATAGAATGTTGTTTGGTATGAAATATGCACCAATAAAAACTAAGACTGCACTTATTAAAGAAAGCTTAAGATTACTTACAATTGGTAGGAAATGGCAAAAAAAAGGAATAAAGGATTATTACAGAGGGAAATTTGGAAAAGGTAGTTATAATATTTAGCTTATAGATTTAAAATATGGAACTTATCAAAAAAAACTTAGGTTTAATAATAGTTATTATTCTTGGGGCAATTCCTTTATTTAGCTTGTTGCACCCGGGTCTTCCTTTAACTCATGATGGCCAAGATCATGTTGCAAGAATTGCTAATTTCTATCAATCTCTCAGCGAAGGCAACATAATTCCTAGATGGGCTGGGAATCTTGATTGGGGATATGGGCACCCCATCTTGATGTTTTTGTATCCATTCTCGTCATACGCCGCATCTTTTTTTCACTTCTTGGGATTTAATTTTGTAGATTCTCTTAAGATCGTATTTGGTTTGGGTTTTATCGCCAGTGGCATATGTATGTATATTTGGTTAAGAGAATTCTTAGGAGAGAAGGTAGCAATTGCCGGAGCTACGCTCTATCTGTATGCTCCCTATAGATTTGTTGATCTGTATGTTAGAGGAGCAATAGGAGAGCACATGGCCTTTATTTTTCCACCTTTAATTGCATACTTCCTTATCAAAATGGTAAATAAAAAATCTTACTGGTATTTTCTTGGGGCCACATTATCCATTGCCGGACTTATACTATCCCACAATGCATTATTAATAATGTTTCTTCCAATCATTATGATCTATGGTTTATACCTAATTCTTACTAATAAAAAACAATCCCAAAGATTAATTATTGAATATCTATTAGCTCTATTGTTAGGATTTAGTCTTTCATCATTCTTTATAATTCCGGCATTTTTAGAAGGTAAATACACCTTGCGTGATATTGTTACCGATGGGGAAGTATTAAAAAGATTTGTCCAATTTAAAAATATAATATATAGTCCGTGGGGGTATGGAGATTTCTCTGTTCAGCTAGGGATTGCGCAGTGGGCTACGATAATTTTCTTTCCTTTTGTTATTTATAAACTCAAAAAAAATACAAATAATTTAATTCTTTATTTAATATTTTTTGTATATTTCTTGGGAAGTATAGTCATAATGCTTCCCGAGGCAAAACTAATTTGGCAAGTTATTACAACGCTTCAAAAATTCCAATTCCCTTGGAGATTTTTGTCTGCCTCTGTTTTTTCGGCAGCTCTTTTAGGAAGCTTTTTTGTTTTTGTACTTAAGAAAAATGTTCAGCTATTGGGAGTTGTATTGATTGTTGTTTTTTCAATTATTTTGACTAAAACCTACTGGCAACCAAAGGCATATCTTATGAAGCCGGAAGCTTTTTATACAGGGATTTATAACGGGACAACAGATACCGGTGAAAGTGCTCCTATTTGGTCGGTAAGGTTTATGGAGAACCGTCCAAAAGCCAGAATTGAGGTAATCGAAGGGAAAGCCACTATTAAAAATGTTTCTAGAAATTCTACAGAGCATGTATATACAGTTGTCTCTAATGGCAATTCAGGATTAAGAGAGAATACATTATTCTTTCCGGGATGGAAAGTTTATATAGATGGTGTTGAGTATCAAAATGTTGAATTTCAAGATCCTCATAACCGAGGCTTGATGACTTTCAAGGTTCCCAATGGGGAACATAAAGTTGATATTAAATTTGAAAACACCAAGCTTAGGACCATATCAAATGTTATATCACTTGTTTCAATAGCTATTGTTTTTCTTGTGTATTTTGTGTGGAAGCAGAGAATTAAAAAACTAACATGAAAAAAATTTTAATTAGATTTTGGCCAATCATACTTATTTTTGTAATTTGGCTAGTTTTTGCCTCCCCCTACTTGGTTAAAGGAAAAGTACCCTTCCCATCAGACTATCTTGCAGCAAACTTTGGGCCCTGGAATTCATACGGAAATTATGTGGGAGGGGTTAAAAATGGTGCGACTCCGGATGTAATAAGTCAGATATATCCATGGAAAAAAATGGTCATAGATATTTGGAAAACCGGGAGCCTTCCGTTATGGAACCCATACAATTTTTCCGGGACGCCGCTACTCGCAAATTATCAGTCTGCTGTATTATCACCTCTCAATCTGATCTATTTTGTACTGCCTTTTATTGATGCCTGGAGTATACAAATAATACTCGCTCCGCTTCTTGCCGGAATATTTATGTACCTTTTTACAAGATCGCTTAAGATAAGTGAATTTGGTTCTCTTACTGCATCTCTTGCTTTTATGTTTTGTGGATTTATTACCTCTTGGTTAGTTTATGGAACCTTACCTTATGCAATTTTATTTTTACCACTTTCCTTATTTGCAATAGAAAAATTTATCTTGGATAAAAAAAGAATTTACCTTTTGATTTTGGCTTTATCTATTCCGTTCTCATTTTTCAGTGGACATTTTCAAACAAGTATCTACTTTATTCTATTTATATTAATTTACTTAATTTATGAATCTATTGTAAATAAGAGATTAATTATTCCGCTCTATATCTCTGTCCTTTCAGGGCTTTTATTATCTGCTCCTCAGCTTTTTCCATCAATTGAGTTTTATTTTGAGTCTGTAAGAAGTTCAATATTTATAAAAACGGAAGTGATACCTTGGGGTTATCTTCCTACACTTATTGCTCCGGATTTTTTTGGAAATCCGGTAACTCGAAATGATTGGTTTGGCCACTACGCTGAGTGGAATATGTATATTGGTTTAATCCCATTGTTTCTTGCTTTTTATTCCTTCTCTAAAAAAAATAAAGATACAATATTTTTTGGAATAGCAGCACTAGTTATTTTATTACTATCCTTCCAAACGCCTTTATTAGATTTATTAATTGCATTAAAGATCCCTGTTTTATCAACAAGTGCGGCATCAAGAATAGTTGTTTTGTTTAGTTTCTGTTTATCTGTTTTAGCAGGGTTTGGTTTAGATAAGGTAGTAAAAGATGTTGAAGAGGAGAAGTTTAAAAAAATAGTTCCCCTCTTTGCCATCTTCTTTTTAATTTTTGCCGCTCTATGGACAATAGTAATAACAAAAAGTATATTGCCGCTAGATAAGGCATCTATTGCTTATTCTAATCTAAGATTGCCTTCTATAATTTTTGCATGTTTTGTTGTTGTCAGCCTTATTTTATTTATCATAAAAAATAAAAAAATGAGATTTATTATCTTGGGCTTTCTTATTTTGCTTGTTTCAGTAGATTTAATTAGGTTTTCTTTAAAGTGGCAACCTTTTGAGGATAGAAGCCTAATGTATCAGAATGTTCCAATAACCAATTTTCTTAAAAACATTAAGCCAGAGGACAGGGTTTTTGGTTCAATAAATCAAGAGGGTGCAATGTACTATGATTTTTCAATTCCGGAAGGATATGATCCACTTTATATCGGGCGTTATGGTGAATTGATTGGCGCAGCAAAAGATGGAGAATATCATAGTCCGGAAAGATCAGTTGTTAGCTTGTCAAAAAATGGCCAGTATACAGGACAAATAATTAATCTTCTTGGGATTAAGTATATTATTCATAAAATTTCAGATGGGCAGGCAGTATGGGCATTTCCATATTGGACTTATCCAGTAGATACTTTTAGAGAAGTTTATAAAGACGACAAATATCTGGTTTTAGAAAATGATAAAGCACAACCTAGAGCCTTTTTTGTTGATAAAGCCAAAGTTGTAAAAAATAATAGAGAAATTCTAAGACAATTATTTAGAAAAGAATTGGATTTAAGAAAAAACGCTGTCTTGGAAGAAAATCCGGGAATTAGTGAGGGAAATTCATCTGGGAGTGCTATTGTCAAAGTCTACACGCCAAATAAAGTAGAAGTAGCAACAAATAATAACAAAGCGTCTGTTCTTGTTCTTTCAGACCCTTACTACCCGGGGTGGAGAGCTACGATTAATGGGAAACCTGCCAAAATTTATAGAGCAGATTATGCTCTCAGGGCAGTTGTCGTGCCTAAAGGAAAGAATACAGTTACATTTAGTTATAATCCCAAAAGCTTCCTTTATGGCTTAGTTTTAGCAGGAATTGGCGTGATAATGCTTATTTTGCTCATGTTTTATTCGGCTATGCCTCCCCGAAAAAAATGATTTTTATACTTTATGTCAAATACTATATACTAAATACCATATACCAAATATAAATTATGATATCTTTGTTAATAATTACAAAAAATGAGGAAGATGTAATAGAAGACGCAATAAAATCTGCAAAGGGGTTTGCGGATGAAATAATTGTTGTTGATGACTCAACTGATAAAACTCCCGAGATAGCCAGGAAGCTTGGGGCTCGTGTAATAGAAAATAAGTTCAAAGACTTTTCAGATCAAAGAAATTTGGCAGCTTCTGCAGCAAAGCATGCATGGTTATTCTATCTAGATGCCGATGAGCGTTTAACACCGGAAATAATTAAAGAAATTAAAGATCTTTTGGATCTATATGACCTTACATTTGAAGAAATGGGGTTTTGGGTTAAGCGTAAGACATTTTATTTTGGACGAGATTGGCATTTTGAGGACAAGGTCCAAAGATTTTTTAGAAAAGACAAGTTTAAAGGCTGGCAAGGCGTAGTCCATGAAACTCCTGAGGTTGAAGGGAAATTGGGTTTGATAAAAAACCCTATTTTGCACTACACCCATAGAAATCTGTCACAAATGATTGCCAAAACCAATGAATGGTCTGAATATGAAGCCGAGCTTAGGTTAAAAGCGCACCATCCCAAGATGACATGGTGGCGTTTCCCAAGAGTCATGATCCCGGCTTTCTTTGGTTCGTATTTTGGTGGCGGAGGGTATAAAAACGGTACCCCCGGATTAGTAGAGGCAATCTATCAAGCATTTTCAATGTTTATTACTTACGGAAAGCTTTGGGAAAAACAAAAGGCTAGTAAATAGTAACTATTTACTATTTTTGGGGAGCCAAGATTTTATTTCCTCGATTGTGAGTGGTTTTTTGCAGAATTTAAATAAATAGATTAGCTCAATAATTCCGGCTGTATTTATAGGTAGAATAAAAAATATAAACCAATTTCTCTGCTTGTTGTTAGCAGCCCTCCAGGTTGCAATTCCACGCCAGATTATGCTCCATACCAAAAGCACAAACAAAACCGGAAGCGGAATAGGTGAATTTGTATTCATGTGACTAATTTACCACAGATTGATCCCGTAATCAACGATTTATATTTCTTTTGTACAGACAAAAGAAACAAAAACTGCCATCGCGGTTTTGTTCATGCTTTCTATTTTAAGTCGCTTATCGGGGGCATTTCTTCCCCCTCCGCGATCCAAGCTTTGCTTGGCCGCTAGACCTCCCCCTGATACGCTCGTTAAAATCTCAAGAAATCACAAAAGTGCGATGTGTTTACTAAATGAATGTATGTGGGAAGATAATATTTTGATACAATTATGCTATGCGTATCGGAGTTTATGACCCTTATCTTGATGATATGGGAGGGGGGGAGAAATATATGGTGACATTGGCCACGAGCCTTCTTCCCGGAAATGAAGTGGATATATTTTGGGATAACAGGGATGACCTTGATAGAGTGGCTCAAAGATTCTCCTTAGATGTGGCCAATTTAAGAGTTGTACCAAATATTTTTTCCCAAAAGGTTGGTACTATAAAAAGACTAATAGAAACTAAAAAATATGATGCCATAATCATTCTGTCCGATGGTAGTATTCCATTAGTTTCTTCTAAGAAATTATTTTTACATGTCCAGCAACCAATTCCTAATGCAAAGAAAAATATCAAATCAAGGCTAAAACTTAAAAGGGTAAATAAAGTTTTTTGTAACTCATACTTTACAAAAAGTTTTGTAGATAAGGATTTGGGAGTAGATAGTATTGTTGTTTATCCTCCGGTTTCTCTTCATCCTAAAAATGTAAGTAAAGAAAATATAATTCTTCACGTTGGAAGATTTAGGGTTAGAAATGTTGGTGTATCAGATTACAAAAAACAAGACGTAATGGTTGAGGTGTTCAAGAAGATGGTTAAGAAAGGTCTTAAAAAATGGAAATTTGTCATAGCAGCAAGTGTTGCAAGTTCTAGTGAGGATGAGGTTAAGCTTTTTGAGGAGTTTGTTAACAAGACAAAGGATTTTCCCATTGAGTTTGAAGTTAATAAATCAAATGCCGAACTGTGGGATTTATATTCTAAAGCCAAGATTTATTGGCATGCTTCAGGTTTTGGCGAAGATTTGGAAAAACACCCTGAATTTGCAGAACATTTTGGTATATCAACAGTAGAGGCAATGGGCGCAGGAGATGTGCCTGTTGTTATTAATGCGGGTGGACAGAAAGAAATAGTAGAAGATGAAGTAACAGGATTTCTATGGAATAACTTAGATGAATTAGCAGATAAGACTATGTTGCTAACGCGTGAAGATAAGATCCTTGCTACAATGTCAGCGGCAGCAAAGAAAAAAGCAAAAGATTTTGCAGGAGACAGATTTGCCGATGATGTAAGAAGAATGGTATATGCTTAGTTTTTTAAAGAAGAATTGTTTGATTTTATTTTTAGTTTTAATATCTGTTGTTTTTTTCTATAAAACAATTGCGGTAGGTCTGCTTCCTTTACCCTCTGATACCATTGTTGGCCTTTATTATCCATTTCGTGATAATTATGCCAAGACCAATCCTAGAGGTGTCCCATTTAAAAACTTTTTAATAACAGATCCGGTTAGGCAAACTTATCCATGGAAAAATTTATCAATCGAAATTGAAAAAAAAATACAATTGCCATTATGGAATCCATATAATTTTTCCGGGACTCCGCTGCTTGCTAATTTTCAGTCCGGTGTATTTTATCCATTAAATATTCTTTACTTTATTCTCCCTTTTGAATTCGGTTGGTCAATAATGATAATTCTTTCACCAATTTTGGCAGGGGTATTTATGTATCTTTTTCTTAGAAATTTAGATATTAGGAAAGAGGCAAGTTTACTGGGTGCTATTGCCCTCTCTTTTAGTGGCTTTTTTATTGCATGGATGGAATGGGGAAATATTATTCATACTGCTCTCTGGTTACCGCTAATTCTTTTATCAATAGATAAAATTTATACGGAAAAAGAACAAAAGGGGTGGGGGTTATTGCTTCTTTTTTCTCTTATCGCCTCGTTCTTTGCAGGGCATCTGCAAACGTTCTTCTATATTTTGGTTTTGGCATTTTTATACTCAGTTTTTAGATGGTTTAGTTACGGTAGGAAACTTTTGGTTCCAATCCGCCTTATTTTAATATTTATAATTTTTACAGTTTTGGCTGCGATTCAATGGGTACCAACGCTTCAATTCATTTTACTTTCTGCAAGGAACGCGGATCTAATTGGAATAAATAATCCGGGGTGGTTTGTTCCACTCCAAAATATAGTACAGTTTTTAGTGCCTGATTTTTTTGGCAACCCCACAACCTTAAACTATTGGGGAATATGGAATTATGCAGAGTTTGTAGGTTACATAGGAGTAATTCCATTAATGATGGCATTTATCGCCATTTTATTTAGAAGAGATAAAAACACCATATTCTTTTCATTGGTACTCTTGTTTTCATTAATTCTGGCATTTGCAACACCATTTGCAAAATTGCCCTTTATTCTTCATATCCCATTTGTTAATACATCTCAGCCTACAAGGCTATTATTTATAGTTTGCTTCAGCTTAAGTGTCTTATGTGGTTTGGGGGCAGACTATTTTATGAAGGAAAAAAAGAAAAACATTCTAGTAATAGCGATATTTGCAGTGTTTTTTGTATCCATATGGGTATTTATTGTAGGTAAAGGATTTAATTTGGTGGAAGCTTCTAATCTTATTGTTGCAAAAAAGAATTTAATTTTACCAACCCTTATATTTTTATTGGCAAGTGTTTTATTTATTTTTAATTATTTTATTTCCAAAAAGAAGTACGGTAATTTTTCAAACCTTGTCATATATTTATTGATATTAATTTCGGTCTTTGATTTGTTTAGATTTGGGTGGAAGTTTGAATCATTTACAAAAAGTGAGTATTTGTTTCCAAGCACAAAAGTTTTGTCATTTATTCAAAAAGACCCGGATATATTTAGAGTAATGTCGGACAACTCTGAAATTTTTCCACCAAATTTTTCTATTATGTATAAGATCCAAACCCCCGATGGTTATGATCCCTTATATATAAAAAGATATGGTGAGCTTGTGGCGGCATATGGCAGAAAAAAACCGGATATAAGTGCACCATTTGGGTTTAATAGAATAATAACTTTACAAGACTATAAAACTAATTTAGTAGATCTTCTAGGTGTTAAATATGTGCTCTCAAAAAATCAGTTATTAGACCCAAAGCTTACAAATGTTTATACAGATGGAACAATCAATGTGTATAAAAACTCAAATGCACTTCCCAGAGCATTCTTTGTATCAACCATTGTTTCGGCTAGTAACGACCAAAACGAAATTGAAAAATTAATTGATACTAAGGATTTATTATCCAATACTGCATTTGTTGAAACAAATGATAATCTTGCTAACAAGAAGATTAACAAAGGAAACGCTAAAATTGTAACCTACTCACCAAACAGGGTTATTATAAATACGGATAATAGCGGTGATGGATTCTTGGTTTTAACAGATGCTTATTACCCTACATGGAAAGTAAAAATAGACGGAGTGGATAAAAAAATATATATTACAGATTATGCTTTTCGTGGAGTATTTATTCCAAAAGGCAAGCATACGGTAGAATTTTATAATAACTTATTATAATGATGAAAATAGATATAGTTATTCCAAACTTTAACGGCGCAAATCTTATAGAAAAAAATGTGCCGGTAATTTTTGACGTGGTTGAAAAATACAAAATAGGAAAAATAATAATTGTTGATGATTATTCAGATATAAATGACTACAAGAGGTTAGAGGCTTTTGTAGAAAAGTATAAAAATAAAATAGTTTTATATAGGAATCAGAAAAACATGGGATTTTCTTCCAGTTCAAACAAGGGAGTTTCTCTCTCTGATGCAGATTTGGTAGTGCTTCTTAATTCTGATGTCATACCCTCTAAGAACTTTTTGGATCAAGCAATTGATGATATTGAAAAAAATGAAATGATGTTTGGGGTAGGGTTTATGGATGAAAGCGTAGAGGGTAGTAATAAGGTTAGGCGTGGTAGGGGATTAGCCAGTTGGAGTAGGGGATTTTTAATACACAGGAGAGGAGAAGTTAATCGGAAAGACACATTCTGGATATCCGGTGGGAGCTCAATAATTAGAAGAGACATGTTTATTAAACTCGGAGGTTTTGATTCTTTGTATAACCCTTTTTATTGGGAAGATATAGATCTTTCCTATAGAGCCAGAAAAGCCGGCTTTGTAATTGAGTTCAATCCGGACTGTGTTGTGGAGCATAGACATGAAGAAGGGGCAATTAAAAAACATTATTCATCTTTTCGGGTAAAGACAATTTCATTTAGAAACCAATTTATTTTCGTATGGAAAAATATAAATAATTTTGGTTTAATTATGGCTCACATTATTTGGTTACCCTATCATTTTGTTAAGGCTTTACTAAGACTTGATTTGGCATTTTTTTGGGGATTTGGTCTTGCTGTTCTTAAACTTCCTATAATAATGGAGAGAAGGAGCAGGCAGTCAAAGTTGTATAAATTGGGTGATAGGGATTTATTAAGATGAAATTATCCATCATTGTTCCCGTATTCAACGAAGAAAAAACTATAGGAAAAGTACTTCAGGCACTCCAGGAGATTAAGATCAAAAATGTAAAACCGGAGATAATAGTTATTGATGATGGATCAAAAGATAAAACTTGGGAAAAAATAACAAAATCAAAACATCCCAAAATTATTGTTAAGTCTTTAAGACATGACAAGAATATGGGAAAGGGAGCTGCTGTTAGGACGGGAATAGAAAGAGCTACGGGCGACTACATTATTATTCAAGATGCAGACTTGGAATATGATCCAAAGTTTATTCAGGTTTTGGTGAGCCAAATATCCGGTAGCAGAGACGTAATTTATGGTACAAGGCTCAATAGAATGCCTAATTTTAAGAATGAAGAAAGAAGAATAAGGTTTATGGCCCATTATGTTGGCAATAGGCTTTTGAGCTTAATAACAAGCATTTTATACGGCCAATGGATAACGGATATGGAAACTTGCTATAAGCTAATGCCAGCTAAGGAAGTTAAAAAAATCAAGCTTAAGTCTCGTAGATTTGATTTTGAACCTGAAATTACCTCCAAGCTTTTAAAAAAGGGACTAGTCATAAAAGAAGTTCCAATAATAACTAAACCCAGAGGGTATGAAGAAGGGAAAAAGTTAAATACTGTGTCTGATGGGACAGTTGCATTGTGGACATTATTTAAATACAGATTTACCGATTAAGATGTTTAAAGATAATGCAACCTTAACCAAGATATTTTTATTTTTTGTTATTGGTCTTCTTTTTCTATACCCATTGTTTACAAACAAATTTTATTTATCACACGACGGTCAAGCTCAGGTCGCAAGATTTGGAGCTTATCTAAAAGCCTTTAATGACGGAGATATACCACTTAGATGGGCAGGTGACCTTAATTACAGGTATGGATCGCCGGTTCTTATATTCTATTACCCATTACCCGGAATATTGTCTATTCCGCTTTATGAATTAGGAGCAACCTTTGAGTCTGCTTTTAAAATCATTGTTGGATTTTCCTTTATTCTGTCGTTTATTTCTTTCTACTTGTGGATGGTTGAGCTTACAAAAAATAAAGATTCATCATTTCTAGCAAGTATTGTATATGGGTTACTTCCCTATCACTTCTTAAACCTATATGTACGTGGTGATATTGCAGAGAGTCTAGCCTTGGCAATTGCCCCTTTAGTATTCTATTCAATAGAAAAACTCAACAATACTAAAGAAATCAAATACGCGATTTATTTAAGCGTTTTATACTCTTTGTTAATTCTTTCTCACAACTCGGTAAGCCTATTGATGTCACCCATAATACTTATTTATTCTTTAATTAGAGCCGGGAGTAAAAAAATTTCTATTATTAGTATAGCCTCAATAATAATTGGTTTATTTCTTTCTTCTTTTTTTTGGTTGCCGGCTCTTCTAGAGGCAAAATATACAAATTCCCATCTATTTGTTGCCGATATGTATAAAAATAATTTCCCAAGTTTTGTTTCCTTAATTTATTCAAAATGGGGATTTGGTGCAAGTGTTAATGACCAAGGAGGCTTATCGCCCCAAATTGGAATTGTCCCTTGGATATTTGTTCTAATGACCGGATTATTAATAGCTTTTAAAAAAATAAAACTAATGAATATTTTAATTTTTTGGATGATTATATTTATAGTCTGTGTATTTCTAACAATTAAACCTTCTATTTTTTTCTGGCAGCATTTACCCTTATTATCTCTATTGCAGTTCCCATGGAGATTTGTAGGCATTGCTTCATTTGCTGCTGCTGCAATTGTGGGAATTTTTTCTCCTTATCTTAATAAAGACAAAATATATTTGCTTTCTGCTCTTATAATTATCTATTCATTTACATTTATTAAAATCCAGGGTATTAATCCTAAATCAAATCAATTTTACTTAAACTATCCCGGAACTACTTATTACCATGGGCAAGCAAGCTCTATTTGGACAGCCGGAGACTTTGGTAGTTTTCCCAAAAAAAGTATAGATATTATTGGTGGGAAGGGGAAAATAGCCGACCTAACTAGAAAAAACAGCACTCATACATTTAGCGTAGATGCAGATACGGAGCTCAAGATATTAGACAATACGGTTTATTTTCCAGGTTGGCAGGTGTTGATTGATGGAGTAAAAAACCCTATAGAGTTTCAGGATATGTACCATAGGGGGCTAATTACATTTAATGTTCCAAAGGGTAAGCATTCTGTAATTGTAAATTTCAAGGAATCACCGATGAGATTGCTTTCAGATATTATATCTTTATTTGGAATACTGGTTATAATTATGTTATTGATGTTTAATGAAAAGATAGATAGGTTCTTGTCTAAATGAAAAACGCTAAATTAATTCTTGGTATTATCATCGCTCTTGGTTTTATTCTTAGATTTTATTCATTGGGTAGTGTCCCTGTTTCATTGCATAGAGACGAGGCATTTTTAGGTTACAATGCCTATTCAATACTTAAAACGGGTAAAGATATAAGTGGTCATACGTTGCCCCTTCATTTGGAATCATTCTTTTTTAGTCCTGCTGGATATTCATACTTGTCAATCCCTTTTATTGCAATTTTTGGTCTAAATCAATTTTCTATTAGGTTTGCTTCTGCTTTGTTTGGCGTGCTAACAATACCTGTTATTTATCTTCTTGTAATTAGTTTGTTTGAGAAAAATAAAAGCAAGAAAAATATTGGACTTATTTCAGCCTTTGTATTTGCAATTTCTCCGTGGAGTATAAATCTTAGCAGGCTTTCGGTAGAGAGTAGTGCGGTACTTTTTTTCGTGACACTTGGAACACTCCTATATATGAGGTACGTTAGGGATAGTAAGGTATATTTTTTACTATTATCTTTCTTATCATTCTTAATAACCATTTTTACTTATCAAGCTCCCAGGGCATTTTTACCTTTATTTATACCCCTTTTGTTTATATTGTTTAGAAATGGAAAGGTGTTCGAAAGAAAATTACCATGGATCCTGTATGTTTTATTTGTAATTCTACCGGTACTATTTGTTGTTACGTCTCCGGATCTTTCTTGGAGAATTCAGAGTCTGAGCATTTTTAATAATCCGGGCACAAAAATTGCTGTTGATCAACAACTTATTAATGATACTGTTGAAGGAATTCCCTATGTTCTGGCCCGTACGGTACACAATAAACCAGTTGGATACGTTCTATTATTTATAAGTAATTTTTTTAAGCACCTATCTTTTGATTTTCTTTTTTCAGACGGTGGATATCCTGATAGATTTAGAATTCCGGGAACCGGCCTATTACACTTATTTGAACTTCCGTTTATTTTAATTGGTATTTATTATTTACTCAGAAGGGAATCAAAGATAATGATCTTTATTGTCGGTTGGATTATAGCAGGTATTATAGGTACGGCAATTACTTTTGATGATATACCAAATCTGCAGAGGACATTAATTGTTCTTCCTGCATTTTCTATTATGAGCGGCTACGGAATTTATGCAGCTTACGAGTTTATATTCAAATCAAAGGGTAGTAGGAAATTATTTATTGCCATTACTTCACTCATAATTATAGTAAGTATTTCATATTATATTATGCAATATTACACACAGGGTAAATTATATAGAACATGGTATAGGCAAGATGGGTATCAAGAATTGGTTACAGACGTAAATAAGCTTCTTCCAAATTACAAATACGCTGAAGTGACAAGCAAGGAAAGCGCCCCAACTATACTTTTTCTTTTTTATTCAAAATATGATCCGGCTGTTTTCCAGAAAGAAACAGAAAAAGTTGATATGAAAGAATCAGACCATGTTAATTTTTCTAAATATAGATTTTCAGTAGAGGATTGTCCTTTGAGAGTTGATGAGAAAGAGCCAAATAAACTAACAGGAATAAAGGGTATTCTATATGTTAACAGTAATCTTTGTAAAGATCCCGATGGCACAAAGCTTATTAAAACAATTAAAAGAGTAGATGGGTCTGACGTTTTTAAACTCCTCGAGGTTAAATAGATATGATTCAAAAAAACACAACTTTAGCTCACCGGAGTAATTTTGAATTAAATTTTAATATGTATTTATCGTTATAAAGATAAATTATGTTGGTTATCTATATTTTACTTTTTTTGCTTTCAATTATTACCCTGCTGTATTTACCCGGAAAATTTATTGTCAATAAATTGGGGCTAAAATTATCGTTTCTTGAAGATGTATTCATTTCTACTGTAGTAGGGATACTTTCGTTTACCATTTTATCAATGCTTTTTTCGCTAATAAAGCTTGAAATTGTCTTACTATCTATTTTGTTATTAGTTGACGTACTGACAATAAAAACTGAATTTTGGAAGAAATATAAATTTGAGAAAAAAGACCTTGCGCCCTTGGTAGTGATAACAATACTTTCCATAATTTTTAGTATCCCAATGATTACTAGCGGTTACTTTGGAAATTCACTAAGATTAGTTGGTGTTAATAATATAGATGGGATTTGGTATCTAGCACAAATTACAGAATTAAAAAATAATTTTCCTCCCCAGCACCCGGGGTTTGCCGGTTATCCTTTGACTGGATACCATTTCTTATATTTTTTCTTACTCGCAAAAATTAGCAATATTTTTGGAATACCCTCAGTCACTTTACTATTTAGCTTTGGATCGGTTTTAACCGCAGTAATGTGGGGACTAGGAGTATATTGTTTAATACTTAAATGGAGCAAGGACAGAATAAATGCATTAATTGCAGTATTTCTGACGATGTTTGGTGGAAGCTTTGTTTTTATTTCATGGTTGCAAGGGCATAGAGCTTTGGATTTGGACAGCGGGTATGGAATTTTGCAACCACCATTGTCCCTTCTTAACCCTCCATTTGCTATATCTGTAGTTTTTCTTACAGCTTTTCTTATAAGTTCCTATGAGTATTTTAAATCAAATAATAAGTCTTGGATTTTTCCGCTAGTTTTAATTGCGGGCGCTGTTTCCCTTTTTAAGGTATATGCTGGAATTATTATTTTGGGTGGATTCTTGTTTATCGTGTTAGTTAATTTATTGCAAAAGAAATTCTACATAATATATGGATTAATTGGGGTTATTCTACTTTTCTTTGCCACTTATTGGCCGTTTACAGACAAAACTGCTCACTTAATTTTCTATCCTCTTTGGGCTCCGCATAGTGTTTTGAAAGATAACATGCCTTGGTATGGATATACGGAGAAATTTTATACTTATTCACGCGAACACGTCATTAAGGGATTAATAACAATTGAATCTTACGCATTATTTATTTTCCTAATAGGAAATATAGGAAGTAGAATTATTGGTTTAGTAGTTTTACCCTTTATATATTTCAAAAAGCGCAAGCTACCCTCTCTTTTTTCTTCAATGGTTTTCTTGATGTTATTGGGATCAATTCTTACTACCCTATTTTTTATTCAAACAGGTAAGGTATTTGAGACAATACAATTCTCTTGGTATTTTCTTTTTTTAATATCCCTTTTTTCTTCTTTTGGATTGGCATTTATATTGGAATTAAAATATCCTAAGTTTTTAAAATATGTTTTTATAATATTATTTTTAATAATAACTTTACCTTCAGCTGTTTCTTCTATCTTAAAATATACATCTCCAACTGGTGGTTTTATTGACCCGGCCTTTTATAGTGCATCAATATATTTAAAGAATCATGGTAGCTATAACCAGACTGTTCTTACAGTACCAAATGGAGTAGGTAGCACCTCTGCTGCCCTAAATAAATGGTATATTTCAACTAATCCAATAGTTCCTGCAATTATGAACAAAAGAAGCTTTCTAAGTTTTGAGTATTTCTATTTTAATGGTTTAAATACAAATGAAAGGCTAAATTTAATAAAATTGATTATTAATACTGAAAGTAGTGGATCAAAGGATAAGTCTTCAATAGAAGATATTAAAAAGGCATTGAAAAAGTATGATATTGTTTATATATATAGTATGAAACCGCTAAAATTTGCACAAAAAACTGATAATATAAAAGCAGTTTATAATAGATCAGGGCAGTACATTTATGAAGTTAATTAAGCACAAATATTTTTTATTGGTAGTTATTTTTTTGATTGCTGCATTTTTAAGGCTTTACCAATTGGGAGTAAATCCTCCATCTCTTACTTGGGATGAGGTTGCTTGGGGATACAATGCATATTCACTTGGAATTGATGGTCACGATGAATTTGGAAGATTCTTGCCTCACGATTATCTAGAATCATTTGGGGACTTTAAACCTCCGGTTTATGCATATTTAGACATAATTCCCGTTAGGCTTTTTGGTCTTAATGCTTTTGCTACCCGTCTTCCATCAGCAATCTTTGGTATTTTAACGGTGTTAATGTCCTACTTCCTAGTTAAAGAGATATTCCATAAGGATAAATCAGAAGGAGAGGCAATTGCATTAATTACATCATTTTTGCTTGCAATTAGCCCTTGGCATATTATGCTTTCCAGAGCTGCTTTTGAGGCGAACGTTTCGACATTCTTTATTGTAACCGGTGTTTGGGCGTTTCTTGCATCAGTACAGGGTAAGAGATGGCTCTTAATACTATCCGCAGTATCTTTTGTTCTTTCGATGTATACCTTTAATACTGCAAGAATTGTTAGTCCGCTTCTCGTATTGATACTTGCCTTCGCATTTAGGAAAAAGTTATTAGATCAAAAAAAGGTTACGATTTCCGCTTTTGTTGTGGGTTTATTACTCATATTGCCTACCGTCCAGTTTTTATTATCTCCTCAGGCCGGATTAAGATTTAAGGAGGTAAATATATTCTCAGATGTGAGCGTTGTAGAACGTGCAAACCAGGAAATTCTAAATAGCAAGAATAGCATATTGTCAAAAGTAGTTGATAATAGGCGCGTTTTATACGCAATTGAATATGTTAAGCACTATTTTGATAACCTAAGTCCAAGATTTTTGTTTATAAGTGGGGACGGAAATCCTAAGTTTTCTACACAAAATGTAGGGCAGATGTATATTTGGGAGGTAGTCTTCTTTATTTCCGGAATCCTCTTTCTTATTAGAAAAAAACAAGGCAATTGGTGGCTTGTTCCTGTATGGCTTTTGGTTGGAATAATACCGGCTGCGACGGCTCGCGAAACTCCTCATGCATTAAGGATTGAAACGACATTACCAACGTTTCAGATACTTGTTGCATATGGTTTATTCTGGATAGGCAAATATGTATTTGAATTAAAAAACAAGGTTATCGGTATAAAGTTATCTAGAGTAATTGGTGTAGCCTTTGTTTTAGTTATCTTTGCAAATTTCTTTTATTTTTGGCGTGATTATACGGTCAATTATAAATATGACTATTCCGGCGAATGGCAGTATGGATATGAAGATTCTATAAATTATGTTAATTCAGTCAAGGAGAAATATGATTACGTTCAGGTAACTAACGCCTTGGGAAGACCATATATTTATTATCTCTTCTTTACTAAGACAAATCCCGGTGATTTTAGAAAAGAGGCAAAAATAACTCGCGATCCATTTGGTTTTGTAGACGTAGAAGGTTTTGGGAAATATAAGTTTCCAAATAGTTTTGAAATATCAAAGGATAAAAATAAGAAAGTTCTTTACATTGCTACACCTTATAAATTGCCTGAAAATGCTAGAATCTTAAAGACATTTTGTCTTTTAGATGGTAAGCCCGTTTTAGTGGCGTATGAAATATAGCTATCGAGTTTAAAGTTACTAAAGTGTAAAGTTAGTAAAGTATGGTTATAAAATCTTTTGAAGATATTGTTTCATGGCAAAAATCAAAAGTATTTGTAGTAGATATATATAAAGCATTTAAAAATTGCAGAGATTTTGGCTTTAAAGATCAGATCTGTAGGGCTTCGATCTCCATTATGAATAATATTGCTGAGGGATTTGAGAGAAGCGGAAATAAAGAATTTAGAAATTTTTTGTTTATTTCTAAAGGTTCGTGTGGGGAGGTTAGGTCAATGTTGTATGCCGCGTTCGATCTTAAATACATATCAGAAGATGAATATAAAAATTTGTATGAAAATTCAATTGTGATATCAAAACTAATATCTGGTTTAATTAAAACATTATAATAGCATGAACTTTAGGAACCTTATTAACTTTAAAAACTTTACAACCATAACATTTTTAATCATTGTATTTGTTGCGGCAATTCTTAGATTGTGGCAATTAGGAAGTATTCCTCCAAGTCCTGATTGGGATGAAGCAGCGCTTGGATATGATGCTTATTCTATTGCAACAACGGGCCGCGACGAATTTGGTAAATTTTTGCCCCCTGTCCTGAGATCTTTCGATGATTATAAGCCCGCTTTGTATGCATATCTTGCTATACCAACCGTTATGACTATTGGTCTAAATACGTTTGCAGTTAGACTTCCTTCGGCAATTGCCGGAATTATCGCAGTAGTGGCCGTTTATTTTATTGTACAAGAGTTATTGGCAGATCCTCGGGATGACTCGAAAAGAAATGAACAAAAAATAAAATATATAGGACTTGCAGCATCCGGATTACTTGCTATATCTCCATGGTCAATTCAATTCTCAAGGGTTGCTTTCGAATCAAACGTAGGAGTCCTCTTTAATATGTTGGTTGTTTTGTTTTTCCTAAAGGGACTTAAAACGAATTGGCTTTTGTATTTATCCATTATTTTTGCAGGATTGAATATTTATGTATATCAGAGTGAAAAAGTTTATACTCCTCTCCTGTTTTTTATTTTAGTAATTATTTACTTTAAGCAGTTGATAAAAATCCCAAAAATAAAACTTATTGGGCCGGTAATACTAGGCTTAATTGTTGTTTTTCCAATGGTCTTTAATATATTTACGGATAGCGGTTCTTTGTTAAGACTTCGGGGAACTAGTATCTTTACTTATCAAACTGAAGTTTTGGGGAACAGCGCCCAAAAATTTGAGAGGGATAAAAATAACCACGATTTAATAGGAGAGGTTCTTGATAATAGAAGACTTGTTTATGCAAAAACTATAGTAGATGGGTATCTTTCTCATTTTAATCCCAATTGGTTATTTATAACAGGAGACATCTCAAGACATCATGCTCCAAATATGGGCCTCCTTTATTTATTTGAGTTGCCGCTAATACTTAGTGGAATATACGTATTAATATTTTCAAAATATGATAAAAAAACAAAGATTTTTATTTTTCTATGGTATCTAATAGCTGCTGTTCCGGCATCAATTACAACCGGTGTGCCACATGCGGTGAGAACTCTTAATTTTATTCCCCTATATCAAATATTTGGTGCAATAGGATTTATTTCCTTGTTGATGTGGGCAAATGAAAATAAATCAAAACTTGTTGGTATAAAAATAGGGAAAGTTCTAATTTTGCTGTACATTTTATTTGCCATTTTCAATGTCGCCTATTATTTAAATCAGTACTTTGTTCAACTTAATTATTACGATTCGGCAGATTGGCAATATGGTTATAAGCAAGCGGTAGATGAAGTCAACTCAGTAGGTAGCAATTACAATAAGATTATTGTGTCAGATAAGCAGCCCTTAGATAAATCCTACATGTTTTTCCTATTTTATACTAAATATCCGGCAGCCCAGTATCAAAAAGAAGGAGGAGCCGGGTCCGGAAGCTTTGATTCTCACCACTCTTTTGGTAAATTCCAGTTTAGACCTATTAATTGGGATACGGATAGTAAGTTGCAAAAGACCTTGTTTATTGGTACACCAGATGAAATTCCCAATAATGCTTCGGTAATAAAAACCATCTATAATCTAAACGGAACACCGGCAATTAAAATAGCAGGAACATAATGAAAATTAAAATCTCAGATTTATTTAAGACTAATTACCTTATTTTATATGCAATTATTATTGTAGGAAGCTTTTTGAGAATTCAAGGTGTCTTAACTAACTCATTTGCCTTTACATATGATGTTGGCCGCGACATGCTTGCTTTGTGGGATATTGTATATTCTCATCATTTTCCATTGATTGGCGCGACAACGGGAATCCCGGGCGTTTTCTATGGGCCTTGGTGGTATTACATGTTGTCACCTTTTTTCTTTATTTTTCAAGGAGATCCTCGTGGGATTGCAATTGTTATGGCCGTCTTTGGCATTTTATCAATAATCCTCTCTTATTTTGTTGGGAAAAAAATTGGCGGTGATTTTGTTGGGCTAGCTTTTGCCGGGGTGGTTAGTGTTTCCCCAATTATGATTTCTTTGTCCTCTCAGATTTGGAATCCAAACATTGCTCCATTTCCGGTGCTTCTAATAATGTTTATTTTGGCGGATTTGTACTCTCAAAAAAAAGAAAAATTCATTTATTACTTTTGTCTTGGTGCACTATTATCGCTGATCCTAGATATAGAGTTGGTTTTTGGATCAATTTTCTTAATTGGAATGTTGGTTAGCATGCTTTTTGTAAAAAGAATAAAATTATCTATTAAATCAATCTTTCTTTTTGTGCTTGGTTTTGTCTTGGTATTACTTCCTAGAATTGTCTTTGACCTAAGACATAATCTCCTAATGACAAATGCTTTTATAAGTTATTTTAAGAATGGGGCAGAGCCACAGTCACTAACATTTATGCAGTTGGTTATGAGCCGTCTTAATGTATTTTTTGGAGATTATTCATCTGCGCTTGGAGGCGGAAATAGAATAATAGGAGGAATAGTTTTGATATATACAGCGATTGTTCTAATTGTTTATTTTAGAAAAGCCCGTGAATTAGAAAAGATATTTATTAAAATTACCACAACCGTAATTGCTGTATTTGTTTTGGGAACGATCTTTTTCAGTCACGATATTTGGTCTCATTATTTGGTTGGTTTGCCTGTATTTTACATCTTCTTGTTTGTAATGGGTACAAGTCTTGTGGCAATTAAAAAGAAAAATACAATACCACTAATAATAGTTTTGATAGTTTGCGTTATCAATTTTAATCCCGTGGCTTTTGTTTCCAATTTCAATAAGCCTTTGTGGGTGGGAGATGCATCTGTATATAGAAATCAAATCGGAGTTATTGATTATGTATATGCAAATGCAAAAGGACACGACTTTAAATATGTTGTGTATACTCCTCCTGTTCATGACTATACATATCAGTACCTTTTTAGATGGTATGGACCAAAAACATATAAATATGCTCCATCCGATAAGTCAAAACTTGCATTCTTTATAATAGAGCCGGACCCATCAAATCCCGGCAGAATAACTGATTGGCTTAAGGCAAGAGTGGGGGATGGGAATATTATAAATACTAAGACGCTAAAGGGTGGAATAGTAGTCCAAACAAGAATAAACAAATGAAGAAGAAAAAAACATCACCAAAAATAACTAAACATAAAGACAATTCATTAGGAGTTTTTCTTAAAAAAATTATTAAGAATAAAGTTTTAGTAGCAGTTATTGCGCTTTTTATAATTGAATTATTTTTAAGGTCTTACCAGATGGATATAAAAAATCCTTTTGGATATGACCAAGTAGATAATGCCTGGGCTGCAAAAAGCATAATTATTGACCATAGGTATCCACTGGTCGGAATGGTTGCAAAAACTAATAGTGGCATTTATATTGGTCCTGCTTATTACTACTTAATATCAATTTTTTATTTTATATTTGATCTTAATCCTGTTGCCTCAGCTATTTTTGCACTATTAACAAGTGTATTTACATTTTGGACAATATATTTTGTTTTCAAAAAATTATTCAATGAAGGAATTGCGCTAATTGGGTTAATTATTAATACCTTCGCTTTACCGGCGATTATATTTGATAGGATACAGTGGCCGGTTGATTTTATTCCTGCAATATCACTTCTAGTGTTTTATTTTTTATATAGAGTGTTACAGGGTAAACCAAAGAATTTAATATACCTTGCGCTGGTAACCGGTTTTTTCTTCAATATCCACTTCACTGCAATATTCGCGCCCATTGTAGTGTTACTTACTCTTCCATGGTTTCCTAGAACTAAGGAGACAGTCAAATACATATTGATATCTATCCCGCTTTTTTTTGTTTGGATAATTCCAAATATTATTTACACTATAAATAGTAGAAGCTCTTCATCAAATGCTTCCTATATTAATACTTATTATCATGGCTTTCACCTTAGGCGAATGTTTCAAATAATTGGGGATGCATTTATTCAGTTTGATCCATATGTATTTTTTGAATGGATCAAGAAGATAAAACCAATATTTCCTATATTATTTTTTATAATTTATCTAAAGCGAGAAACAAATAAGGATAAGTTTAAATTTGTATATTTAGTTTTCTTATGGTTTATGGTTCCATGGATAGTATTCACAGTTTACAGTGGTGAAATAAGTGACTATTACTTCTCCTTTAGTAGATTTATTGTCTTAATGATTATTTCCTACATACTTTATTCAATTTTTATTCAAAATTTAATAACAAAAGCTGCGATTTCCATTTTCCTTGCAGTTTTTTGTGTTATGAATATAATTAATTTCATGCCATACAAGGATGTTGGCTTAAAGAAGAGATATGAAGAAAATGTTATGCCCGCAGTTGATAATAAAAGAAGAATAGAGTTTCAGGTTGGAGTACCGGAGTCATATCTTTACTACTACAAAATGAGAGAAAAAGGCGTTGAGGATGTCTATAAATAATTTTTGAGCATGGCTAAGCAAACAATATCCGTAGTTTTGGCAACATATAATGAAGAATCAAACCTTGCCTCTTGTCTTGATTCAATTAAGAGTCTTGCAGATGAAATCGTTATCGTAGATGGTGAATCAACGGATAATACACGTGATATTGCAAAACAATTTGGCGCAAAGATTATTGTTACAAAAAATAAGCCTAATTTTCACATAAATAAGCAAATGGGTATAGATGCGGCCAAATCGGATTGGATTTTTCAACTCGATGCAGACGAACATGCAACTCCGGAACTAAATAAGGAAATAATAGAAAAAATAAACGAGCCAAAGTCTGATATTCAGGGTTATTGGATGCCTCGAAAAAACTATTTTTTGGGACGTTTTCTTATGAAGGGTGGCCAATACCCCGACTATACTTTGAGAATCTATAGAAAGGGTAAGGGCAGACTGCCCATGAAAGACGTTCATGAGCAGGCGGTAGTTGAAGGTAGGGTTGGACATTTAAAACATGCATTGCTCCATTATCCATATAGCGATTTCTCTCATTACTATAGGAAATGGAATAAGTATAATGATTTTTTCGCGCATCAAATTAAAGAACAGGTAGGGAATAAGAACTTTTTTATTCAGCTATTTTATGCGGTTTTGTATTTATTTATAAAACCAACTCATTGGTTTTTAACAACATATTTTAGGCACAAGGGTTTTGTAGACTCTTGGCAGGGTTTTATATTTTCTTTTTTTTCTGCTTTAAGATTTCCCTGTTCTTATGTAAAATACATTGAGCTTAAAATTTAGATTAACTTATGAAAATGTTGGTTACCGGTGGAGCCGGATATATAGGAAGCTTTATGACTCGTTTACTTTTAGACCGCGAGTATGAAGTTGTTGTCCTGGATAACTTAGAAAGAGGAGACAAGGCTAGAATTGATCCACGTGCGGAGTTTATTAAAGGGGATATAAGAGATCAGGCTTTTCTTAAGGATTTCTTTAAGAAATATAAGTTTGACGCTGTTTTGCATTTTGCGGGTTATATTGCGGTTGCAGAGTCAGAATTAGATCCTAAGAGATACTACGAGAATAACGTTGAGGGATCAAAAAATTTATTTACAGCAGCAATTGAAAGTGGGACAGATAAATTTATTTTTTCTTCTTCTGCTGCAGTGTATGGTAATCCTGAAACCTTACCTATTCCGGAGGACCATCCCAAAAATCCAACCAGTAATTACGGACAAAATAAGCTTGATGTGGAGAAGATCCTTTCAACTCTTCGAGAGTCCCATCCGGAAGTTGATTTTGTTTGTCTTAGGTATTTTAACGCTTCCGGAGCAGCATTGGATGGTAGTAATGGAGAGGCTCATGAGCCGGAAACTCACATTATACCTTTGGCTATTCGTGCCGCATTGGGTGGGTCAGATTTTAAACTATATGGTACAGATTATGATACGGAAGACGGAACCTGTGTCAGAGATTATATCCATGTTTTGGATTTGGTTCAGGCACATATCTTGGCTTTGGATAAATTGTATTATGAACCAGGAGAATATTATTATAACGTAGGCGTAGGACAAGGCTACACAAACAAGCAGGTTATTGATATGGTAAAAAAAGTTAGCGGAAAAGAGTTCAAAGTAATTGAGGAGCCAAGAAGGAGCGGCGATCCGGATAAATTAATAGCAGACCCTTCCAGAATCAATAATGAGCTCAGTTTTAGTCCAAAATATTCGGATCTGCAATCTATAGTAGAGTCTGCTTGGAAATGGCACGTGAGACAATTAGAAACTCAAAATTCAAAACTTAATGAGTAGAATTTATCGTTTCCTCGTTATAGCGAGCTTATTTTTAACCGTTTTTTCCAAACAAGTTTTTGCTGAATCTTCATATGTTCTTCCATATCCCGGGACTATGCCAGGGAGCAAGTTATATAAGCTAGACTTAATAAAAGAAAAGTTGTCTGAGTATTGGTATTTTGGTGATTTTGCTCAGTTCGACTATAACCTTCAACTTGCAGATAAATACTTAGTTGAGGCAAAGACCCTTTTTGAGTACAAACAATATCTACTAGGCTACAATGCTTTGGAAAAATCTAATAGCTACTTTAAAAACATTCCGCCAACCTTAGTAAATGCTAAGAGAAATGGTAAGGATACCTCAGATAAAAAAGCGATACTAGACCAAGCAGCTAAAAAACACGTAGAAGAACTGATAATCATGAAGAAAAATGTTCCCCAGGTATTTAATTGGTCTCCTGAAAAAGCTGCTCCTACAAACTTAAACCTATGGAAGTTGATAGATGATTCAATTAAGGCAAGAAACTCAATATGATAAGAAAAATATATTATTTGTATTTAGTACTTTTTTTAACTTTTTCTATATTTACATATCTTTTTGTTGATAGTAACTTTTTTTACCTCAAAAGCCTTGTTACGGGTATTGGGCTGCATGACAGGATATTGGTTTCATTAATATACCTTTTGTATATGGTTTTATTTTTTATACTTTATTTTTTATTGATAAAAAATATTAATAGAGTGCCTGCTGTAATAAAAAGCTCAATACTTCCAACTGTAATTGTTTTAGCTTTTTTAATTTTCTCCTATCCCACTATTATTTCATATGATGTTTTTAATTATGCTGCTACCGCCAAGGTAACATTTGGTTATAGAGAGAATCCGTATATAATAATGCCAATAGAATTTAGGCAAGATAGTTTATTAAGGTTCACGCAGGCTGCCAATAAGATAGCCCTTTATGCTCCATTCTGGATATTAATAAGTTTTATACCTTTTGTTCTTGCGTTCGGTAATTATTTAGTATTAATTTACCTATTCAAACTTTTAGCGGCAATATTTTTAATCGGGTGTGTTTACTTACTTTTGAAGTTAAGTGATAAACCAAATCCCGCTTTGTATTTTGCTCTAAGCCCACTTGTTTTAGTTGAGACAATTGTTTCTGGGCACAATGATATTGTTATGATGTTTTTAGCATTAGCCGCGTTTTATTTTGCTAAGAATAAAAAGATTTTAATTTCCTTAGTATTTATTTTCCTATCAATATTAATAAAGTATTCAACAATTGTTTTATTACCTACGCTAATATACTCAATCTATTTAATTGCAAGAAATGTAAAAATTGATTGGGATAGGATATATTTTTTAAATTTTGTATTATTATTTATAGTTTTTTTACTTTCTCCCATTCGTGCCGAAATTTATCCTTGGTATGCAATATGGCCATTATCTTTTCTTGTACTCACTAAAAAAAGAAATTTAATTTACCTTTTTACATTCTTTTCTTTTTGTTTGATGGCTAGATATATTCCCTATATGTTAACAGGTGACAATTTTGGCTTAACCCCAAACATTAAGATGTTTATGACATTCTTTCCAACAGGAATTATAGCTTTGTATATGATATTCAAAAAAAAGTTGTTGGCGAATAATAGTTTATGACAGGAAAAATCCTCACGCTTATTAAAAAGAATTTAGCACTAATAATTGCTGTAGGATTTGCTTTATTAGCAGTAATTGACCTAAGTCATTTTGGTCTTCCGCCAACACATGATGCTGAGTATCACGTTATGCGTTTTCAGCAGTTTTATAAGGAAATTTCTCAAGGGATTTTTTATCCCCGTTGGGCACCAGATTTTAATAATGGTTTTGGAATTCCCTTATTTAACTATGTATATCCTCTGCCAAATTTTGTGGCAGCGTTATTTCATTCATTGGGTTTTGGCTTTATTGATTCTTTTAAGCTGAATATGGTGCTCGCAACTTTATTTGGCTCTATATTTTTCTACTTGTGGTCCAAAAAGTATTGGGGGACTCTTGGTGCAATGGTGTCTTCTATTTTTTATACCTTCTCACCATACCACTTTGTTGATATATATGTCAGGGGATCTGTTGGAGAAGTTTGGGCTTTAGCAATTTTTCCTGCTTTATTGTGGTCATATTCTGAATACTCTGAAAATAAAAAAAATGCATACATTGTTTTATCAAGTGTTTTTTTGGGTCTACTTATTTATTCGCACAACATTCTTGCTTTAATCTCTTTTATCTTTTTTACACTTTATGCATTTATTCTTATTAAGAAAAAAAGAGTTTTTACTCAAATTAAATCTTTTATTTTCATTGTTGTTATGGGCTTTGGTTTGGGTGCCCCCTTTTGGTTACCTGCGATACTAGAGACAAAGTATGTTACCGGTTTGCAGTTATTTGATGTAACGAAAAACTTTACACCTATTTATAAGTTTTTTGTTCCTACTTGGGGGTTTGGATTATCACCCGCTGATCCGCTAAATCCTATGTCGGTCCAATTGGGGTATGCAAACATTCTAGCTGTTTTGTTAAGTATTTTTGTGTGCATATTGAGTAAAAGAAAAAAGCTTTTAGTTTTCTTTATTGTTTCTTATTTTTTAATTTTCTTTATGATGACTAGTTATTCCACAATATTTTGGAAAATTATTCCTTTAATTTCTTATTTTCAATTTCCGTGGAGATTGCTAGGCCTAGAGATTTTAATTTCATCTTTTCTTGTAGGGTCAATATTTTCACTTAAATACCTAGATAAAAAGGAAAACATTCAGATAATTATAGCCTCTGTTTTGATAGTTATTTCTGTGGGATTAAGCTTTAGATATATGAAGGCGCCATTCTATCACCAAAGATTGGATTCTCATTATTTAACCAGAAGTAACTTTACAGATGGTACAAATAGTCCGGGAAATTCATTTAATACACTATGGCTAACCAAAGGCTTGCCTAAAAAACAAAAAGATAAGGTGAAAATAGTTAATGGTCAAGGTAGTGTTGGTATAGTCAATGCTACTGCTAATGATTATGTAATTGTTGCAAATTCCAAAAAGGGGATGGCAATTATTTTAAATGTTGCTTATTTTCCAGCATGGCAGGCAAGTATTGGGAATAAAAAAACTTTAATTTATGAAAAAGACGGAATTGTGGAGATCAAAGTACCAAAGGGCAGAAGTGTAGTTGAGGTAAAACTTACAAATACACCAATTGAAGCTTTTGCATGTCTTTATTTTTTGATATCGCTTATTCTTCTGGTGCTGATTAGCAATAAAAGTATTGATATAATTAACCCTATTAAATAATTTTAAATCTTGGTATGTTTTATTATATATATATGTCTTAAAGTCAGACAAGGATAAAATGTTCTATACTGGTTATACTAAAGATTTAAAATTAAGATTTAAGCAACACATGGATAAAAAGGTTCAATCTACTAAAAAGAGGGGAAGGCTTAGGCTAATTTATTACGAAGCATGCTTGAATCAACAAGATGCTACCCATAGGGAAAAATATCTCAAAACGTATTTGGGAAAAATGTTTTTAAGGAATAGACTTAAATCTTATTTAACAGGGTAAAAATATGAAAGTAGGAATTGACATATCACCATTATCTAGTGGACACAAGGTTCGCGGTGTAGGGTTTTACGTTAAGCTCTTAAAAGATAATATTGCAGAATTAGATAAAAAAAACGAATACTCTTTTTTTGAGGGAAACCCGCCGCCTAATCTTGATTTAGTCCATTATCCCTATTTTGATCCTTTTCAAATTACGCTTCCAAGTCATTTCTCAAATAAAACCATGGTAACAGTTCATGATCTAACGCCAATTGTATTTGGGCAGCACTTTCCGGCCGGGCTTATGGGTAAACTAAGGTGGGCATTTCAAAAAAAAAGATTAAAAAGGGTAGACTCAATACTTGCGGATTCGGAATGTTCTAAGAAAGATATAGTAAAGATAACAGGAATTAGTGAAGAAAAAATAAAAGTTGTTTACCTTGCTGCAAATAAAATTTATAAAAAAATTAAATTGGGTAGCAATGCTTCACAAGTAAAAAAGAAATTCAGTTTGCCGGATGAGTTCGTTTTATATGTGGGGGACGCCACATGGAATAAAAACTTACCAAAGCTTATCGAATCAATTAAGAAAACTTCATACAAGCTCGTTTTGGTGGGTAAGGTTTGGGAAAATACCTTTGAAACGGTTTCCGATAATCCTTGGAATGAAGATCTTAAGAAAGTTTTGAAAGAGATTGATCAGGATGAGCAATTTATAAAATTAGGATTTGTTTCAGATGAAGATTTGGCAATAGTTTATAATTTGGCCACTGTTTTTATAATGCCCTCAATATATGAAGGCTTTGGTCTTCCGGTTCTTGAGGCAATGAGTTGTGGTACTCCTGTTATTACTACAAGGGGCGGAAGTTTGCCGGAAGTTGCTGGTCAAGCAGGCTATTATGTTGATGTTGAAGACGTAGAGAATATAAGAGAAGGCATAAATGCTATGATGACAGACAAAAAATTACGCGATTTATTTTCAAAAAAAAGCATAGAACAATCTAAAAAATTCTCAATTAAGAAAATGATTACCGATACGGTTTCTTCTTATGCCTCTGTATGAATAAGATAAGAGAGATTATCAAAAACCCTCTAATATTTGGGAGCTCAATCATTTTAATAGGGTCATTGGCTGCTAACTTGGGTCATTATCTGTTTAATCTAATCTTGGGAAGGTGGCTTTTAACACCTTCTCAGTATGGTCTTGTAGTTTCACTAGTTTCTGTTACAGTTCTATTCTCTGTTTTTCAGCTTGCCCTTACCGGTATTTTTGCCAAATTTTCTGCCCAATTTGAAGCTTCAAAAGATAAAATTAGCCTTTCAGACCTAATTAAAAAAGGGTTTAGCTTAACCCTCTTAGTTTCCTCTCTTATCCTAGTTATTTTAATCATATTTTTTAAGTCTTTTTCAGATTTTCTGCACGTCAATAACATATTCATAGTTTTGCTAACTTTTGCATATATCTTTCTATCTATTCTCTCATCCTTGCCTATGGGAATATTGCAGGGTAGAGTAAGGGTATATGTAATATCATTTCTAAATATTTCCAATGCAATAGTTAAGCTTATTGTGGGGGTTGGATTGGTACTTCTGGGTTATAAGGTAACCGGAGCAATGATTGGAATTGTCTTGTCTATTATCATTATGCTTGTCATGGGCCTTTTCTTTATAAGAAAGAATGTAATTAAAAAAACTGACAAAAGAGAAAATGAACAAAAACTCTTGGTAGAAGAATTAAAAAAATATGGTGTTAAATTTTTCTTTGCAACTCTTGGAATAACGATGTTTACGAGCATGGATGTTATACTTGCCAGACATTTTTTCTCTCCTCTTATTGCCGGACAGTACGCAGCGCTTGCGTTAATGGGTAAGGCAATATTTTATCTAACCTTTCCAATTTATTTTGTTTTTTTCCCTCTTGTGGCACAGAAAAAAGCGAAAAAAGAAAAAGTTCACAATTTATTGATACAAGGTGCATTCCTTATACTTACCGTATCAATTCTTTCCAGTATTTTCTATTTTATTTATCCCCACATAGTGCTAAAGGTATTTTTCCCAAAGCCAGAGTACGCAGTTCTCGCAAAATATTTAGGAATATTTTCTATATTTATATTAATTTTTTCCATTGCAAATCTATTTAACAATTTTCTTCTTTCAATCGGTAAAACAAATATCTACTTGATCAACTTGTTTTGTGCGCTTGTAATGATAATACTTGTCTATATTTTCCACTCCGCACTTATCCAAATAATTTATGCTTTAATTGGAACTTCGCTTTTACTTTTCATTTCCCTTTTTATATACTACTGGTACAATGGCCGCGATTAAACTATTTTCTCTGGTTCTGCCTGTTTATAAACAAAGCAATACAATTGTTAAGAATATAAATGAGTTGGAAAGTGTCCTCAAGACCTTGCCTTTCAAATCAGAACTTATTATAGTTCTCGATGGACAAGATCTGGAAACAAGCAGAAAAATTAACTCTTTAATCCAAAAAAATAAAAAAGGAAATATCAAATTTTATGAATACGAATTAAACCAAGGCAAAGGGTATGCGGTAAAGTACGGAGTCTCAAAAGCAAAAGGAGATATAATTGGTTTTATAGATGCAGGTCTTGATATCAATCCATCAGAAATAAGTTTAATGATAAATCTTATGGAGTGGAATGATGCAGATATAATAGTTGGTAGCAAGCTTCACCCGGAATCAAAAGTTAACTACCCTTTTGCGAGAAAAGTTTTGTCTTGGGGATATAGAACCTTTACTCACCTCCTTTTTGGATTTACGGTAAGAGACACTCAAGTTGGATTAAAGATTTTTAAAGGTAAGGTTGCAAGGGATGTTTTTCCCAAAATCGTTGTAAAAAGATTTGCCTTTGATATCGAGGTTTTGGCCGTATCTTATAGGTTGGGATACAAAAAAATATTTGAAGCTCCTGTTGTTTTAGACTTCAAAAATGGTACTATTACATCTAGTAATTTTTGGAGAATAATATTTTGGATGCTTTGGGATACTATGGCTGTATTCTACAGAATCAACATCCTCCGTTATTACGATCGTAAATGAACATATTGATACTAAATTGGCGGGATCCGGCTAATCCTAAAAGTGGTGGGGCAGAAACAGTAACAATGGAACACGCTAGTGCTTGGGTTAAGGCTGGGCACAAAGTTACCTGGTTCTCATCTATGTTTAATGGAGCAAAGCAAATTGAAATTATTCGCGGGGTCGAGGTTTTTAGGAGAGGAAATCCTCTCACTGTTTATATTCTAGCGCCACTTTTTTACCTCTTTTCTAAAAGATCATTTGATTTGGTATTAGATGAAATACATGGGTTGCCATTTCTCACTCCTCTTTATATTAAAAAACCTAAATTAGTTCTAATACATGAAGTAGCGGGTGAGATATGGTCTTATATGTTTCCTTTCCCAATTAGTATGGTAGGCAAATTCGCGGAGTCTTTATATTTTAAACTATACAAAAAAATATACTTTTGGGTCCCTAGCAAGTCTACAATGGATGACTTAATTAAGATGGGTATAAAAAAAAGATATATAAAGCTAATAAACGATGGTATAGACAACAAGCCACTTACTAAGCTTCCTATTAAAGAAAAAACCCCAACATTCATTTTTGTTAGCAGAATAGTTAAGATGAAAGGTGTTGAGGAGGTAATAAAATCATTTTTTTTCATATTAAAAGAATTAAAAGATGGGAATTTGTGGATTGTTGGTGATGGTGACCCGGAGTATATAGAATACCTCAAGGAAGTTTTAAGGAGTTATTCAATTAGTGCAAAAGTTAAGTTTTTTGGAAGAGTATCAAATGCAGAAAAGTTCAAGCTTATGAGTAAGGCAAATTTGCTTTTACATGCATCAAGGAAAGAAGGATGGGGACTAGTGGTGATTGAGGCAGCAAGTCAGGCAACACCATCTGTAGTATATGATGTTTCCGGTCTTAGAGATTCGGTCATTAACGGCAAAACCGGAATTGTCATTACAGAAAATAAGCCTGAAAGTATGGCAAGAGCTGCAATTGATCTGATCAAAGATAATAGAAAGTACAATAAATACCAAAATAATTGTTTAGCGTGGGCAAAAAGATTAGAATGGGATAAGCCAATAAAAGAAAGTTTAGAGCTTATAAAAGATGTTGAAAAGGGTATTTAGTAAATCATCCAATATATTTTTGATTCTCGTTGCAATCCTCTTATTGGGGTTTTATCTAAGAGTGAATAACCTTTATACTTGGCCTCGCCTTGGAGCTACCTTTGATGAATATGCTTGGACTTGGGAAGGTATGAATTTAATACAAAAAGGAGTTCCTGTGTCTTGGTCTCCACACCCCCAATACAAAACAGCTAAAGATATTATTTACCAAAAAACACATTTTAGAATAGTTAAGCCGTTCTTGGAACATCCTCCGGTTTTTGGTTTAGTTGCGGGTTCATTTGCAATACTTAATGGGGCATCAGATATGTACCATTTATCAATAAATAATATCCGTCCGCTTGCTGTAATTTTGGGATTAATATCAATACTTCTTGTGTATTTACTTGTGGAAGAAGTATATGACAAAAAAACCGCATTGCTCTCCTCACTTTTATATGCAACTATTCCAACAGTTGTTGTTGGATCAAGAATTGTACAAAATGAAAACTTTTTTATCCCTGTTTGGTTATTAAGCCTCTGGTTAATCGCAAAATATATTAAAAATAAGAAAAGCCTATATAGAAACCTAGCTGCTTTACTGTGTGTATTGTTGGTTCTTGCTAAAGTACCTTGGGTTGCTGCTTCCGGTTCGATTTTTTTAATTTTTCTTTACCTCAAGCAATATAAAAACGCCTTAATTTTCTTTTTAGGACCAATTTTGGGGTTGGCTATATACACAATATACGGATTCTACTATGATTCAAATTTATTTCTTAGCTTGTGGGGTCTTCAATTGAATCGTTATGATTTAACATTTAATAGTATTTTTGCAATCTTTACAGAGCCATTTTTGGTTGACAGATATATGGTAGATGGATGGATATATTTTGGTTGGTTTGCATTTATCTTACTTTTGACAAAAGACATCAAGAAAAACTTTATTATTATTTTTGGGTTACTAGCTTACTTTTCAATCTTTATATTTGCAATTCCCAATGAACCCGGCCATGGATGGTATAGATATCCATTTTATCCATTTTTAGCAATTTCAATTGCAGTATTTATAATTGACTACTTTAAAAAGAATTTATTGCTAACTTTTCTTTTTATCATAATGGTAGGTACCTCTTTATTGCAATTATCTTACGGAATTAAATTTGGTTTTTCTTTTAAAGTATTTAGATTATTTCTTCTATCAACAGGAATTGTGCTAATTCCTTTATTTTTTAAAAACAAAAATATTAAAAAATTATCCTTGTTATATGCTGATGCAATGATTATATTCTTTATTCTTTTGAATATTTGGGCGGTATTGGAGTATAACGAACAGTGATTTGCCGGTAAGATTTTCTGCCCAAAATACTACCTTTTCTTATCCACGATTATACTGTAATATTCATTATCTGTTAGCTATAAATGAAGCTAAAGAACAGCGAAGTTATCTATGAGAATTTTGATACTGAATTGGCGGGACATAAAACACAGTTGGGCCGGAGGGAGTGAACTGTATATTCATGAGTTGGCAAAACGTTGGGTAAAGTTAGGATCTGAGGTAACTTTATTTTGTGCTCAGGATATAGTCCAACCTCTTCCGGATAAGGAAGTTATCGACGGAATTACAATTTTTAGAAAAGGAGGAAAGTTCTCTGTTTATTTTTGGGCTTTTATTTACTACTTTAAATATTTTAGAAATAAGACAGATGTAATACTTGATGTAGAAAATGGGATTCCATTCTTTACTCCATTCTATTCTAGAAAAAAGAAAGTTTGTTTGGTTTACCACGTTCATGGAAAACAATTTTTTTATGAGCTTCCCTTTCCAATAAGTATTCTTGGATATGTTCTTGAGAAGTACGTATTTCCACTTTTGTATAGGAATATTAATATTATGGCAATCTCCAAAAGTACTAAAAGAGAGCTTGAAAGATTGGGTTTTAAATCTAAACGGATTTCTATCGTAGAGCCGGGTGTAAGTATAAATGGCTCCAAAATATTATCTGTAAGTAAATACAATAAGCCAACGGTAGTTTATTTGGGTAGGATTAAGAAATATAAAAGAATAGAAATACTTGTTAATATTATGCCAAAAATTTTGGAAAAAATTCCCAATGCAAGATTGTTAATTGCA
Source organism: Patescibacteria group bacterium (assembly GCA_035549315.1). GTDB lineage: Bacteria > Patescibacteriota > Microgenomatia > Levybacterales > GWA1-39-11 > GWA1-39-11. The sequence goes on from DASZRC010000026.1 coordinate 63,424, forward strand.
GGATGGGGAAGTGAGGCACCCTTTATAATTGATTTGGCAATGAAAAGTAAAGTTAGGAAAAGAATTGAGTTGATAGGACCAGTTAGTGAGTATGAAAAGAAAATATTGCTCTCAAAATCTTGGATTTTTGTTAATCCTTCTTTGCATGAGGGGTGGGGAATATCTGTTATTGAGACAAATCTTATGGGAACTCCTGCAATAGGATTTAATGTACCAGGTCTTTCAGATTCAATTAAAAATGGATATAATGGGTATCTCTGTGGGGATGAAGAGGCTATGATTGGGGCAATAGTCAAAGTTTTAGAGAATAAAAAATTGAGAGAAAACTTGAGTAAAAATTCAAAAAAATGGGCACATCAGTTCAATTGGGATAATGCTGCTAAACTTAGTTTGAGAATGATAAAAAAAACATAAAATACCGTGCAAAATAAAAAAAATCTTCCTTTAGTTTCTGTATCAATACCAACTTTAAATTCGGCAAAAACTATTGCTAAAACCCTTGATTCTTTGAAGAACCAAACTTATAAGAATATAGAAATTATTATTGGTGATGGTGGTAGTAAGGATGATACTGTCAAGATTGCTAGAAAGTATGGAGCAATCATATGTTATGGTAAAGCACTAGGAAAGGCACGATTTGAAATTTTGCAAAAAGCTCGAGGTAAATATGTCATTACAATCGATTCAGATCAATACGTTGGTAAAACTCTAATAGAAAGAGCTGTTAAAAAAATGGAAAAAAATGATTATGATGGTCTTATTTTAAATGAAGAGTCGGTAATAGGTAAAAATACATTTATCGAAAAACTTTTGGCATATGATAAATGGGTAGTAGTCTCGAGTAAAGATCATAACCCACTTTTTGGTGCAGAAATACCTAGAATGTTTAAGAGAAAGAACATGCTAACTTTTAAATGGCCAAAAACCGTATCTATTCTTGATGATGCCATTTTGTTTAAAGATAATCTAGCAAAGCTTAAAAATGTTGGATACTTGGGGGGAGATGGGATAAAACACAAGGAGGTTGATGACTTTTTTGTTTTCTTTAAAAAATTTATGAGATATGGTAAATTGTATTCCGGAACGCTCAAGGTATCCGGTAGTACAACGCTCGCCCACAGTCTTCCAAGACGTAATTATTTTAGAATGGAAGTTATTAAAAGGCCAAACGTTTTTTTAAGCTTAATGATCTTATACCTTATTAAGGGTGTGGCCGTAACTTGTGGTATCATTTCATACAAATTAACCGGAAAATAAATGAAACTAAAAAACAAAAAAATTCTTTTAACAGGTGGTCATGGATTTTTAGGAAGACACGTATATAAAGCACTTCTGAAAAGAGGTGTACCTAAGGAAAATATTTATGCTCCATCTTCCAAAGACTTAGATTTAAGAAAGTGGAGTAACTCTATTAAGGCAACTAAGGGTCAAGATATTGTTATTCATTTAGCCGCAAAAGTTGGAGGAATAGGTTTAAATCGTGATAAGCCGGCCGAGCTTTTCTATGAGAATGCATTAATGGGCATACAATTAATTGAAGCTGCAAGGCTTTCAGGAGTTGAAAAATTTGTCACAATCGGAACCGTATGCGCATATCCCAAAAATGCTCCAATCCCCTTTAGAGAAAAATCACTTTGGGATGGTTACCCGGAAGAAGTTACTGCGCCTTATGGACTGGCAAAGAAAATGATGTTGGTTCAGGGATCTACCTACTTTCAGCAATATGGATTCAAATCTATTTTCTTGATTCCGGTCAATTTGTATGGTCCGGAAGATCATTTTGAATCAGAATATTCGCACGTTATGCCAGCCCTGATAAAAAGAATAGTTGATGCTAAAAAAAATAATTCAAAGGAAATTGTTGTTTGGGGTACGGGACGCGCAACTCGTGAGTTTTTATATGTGGATGATGCTGCAGAAGCAATAATTTTAGCCACGGAAAAATATGATAAGCTTGATCCTGTAAATCTAGGTTCAAGCCGAGAAATTTCAATCAAAAGATTGGTTTCCATCATATCAAAAGTCGTGGGTTATAAGGGTAAAATTGTTTGGGATAAATCAAAACCGGACGGTGTTATGAGAAGAAAATTAAATACAGCCAAAGCTC
>DASZRC010000027.1:0-68884 GCA_035549315.1 Patescibacteria group bacterium
GTTTATTTACAACAAGTGTAGTTAGCGCCTCTCCTTCAATATCATCAGCAATTATTACAAGATTTCTTGAGACTTTTACAAAATTTTCTAGGAAAGGAACCAACTCTTGGATTGAGGATATTTTTTTATCCGTTATGAGTATGTATGCATCTTCAATTTCTGCTTCCATTCGGTCTGTATTTGTTACAAAGTAAGCAGAAGCATATCCCTTATCAAATTCCATTCCTTCTTTGTAATCAATAGAAAACTCAAGGCTTTTTCCTTCTTCAACTGTCACTATTCCATCTTTTCCTACTTTGGTAAGAGCTTCTGCTATAAGAGTCCCGATCTTCTCATCTTGTGCTGAAATTGTTGCAACTTTTGCAACGTCTCCATCCTTAACCTGCTTTGACAGCTTTTTAACTTCTGCCAATACCTCTGAAACTCCTCTTTCAAGACCTATTCTTAAAATCATTGGGTTAGCTCCACCTTCTACAGCTTTGAAACCCATTGTAACAATTTGCTGGGCAAGTAGAGTTGCGGTTGTTGTTCCATCTCCTGCTACATCATTTGTTTTACTGGCTGCTTCTTTAACAAGTTGCGCTCCCATATTCTCGAATGGATCAGGAAGCTCTATTTCTTTTGCTACAGAAACTCCATCATGAATTACATTTGGAGCTCCCCATTTTCTATCTATTGCAACATTTCTTCCCTTTGGACCAAGAGTAGTTACAACAGCATTTGCAAGCTTGTCTATTCCGTCTTTTAATTTTGCTCTGGCTTCTTTGCCATATTGAATTTGTTTTGCCATTGGTTTAAATTTTCGTCAAATTAAATCTATTAAAAAATTTAAAGCACACTGAGGCCCGAGAGCCGAAGTGATACCTTTAACTAATAATCGCGAGTATATCTTTCTCCTCAACTATTGTCCACTCTTCATGTCCTACCTTAACTTCATTTCCGCCCCATTTTTTGTACATTACTTTGTCTCCAACTTTTACTGTCATTGTGTGTTTATCTCCTTTTGGAGTAACTTCTCCGTCTCCAACTGCCATAACCAATCCAACTTGTGGCTTTTCCTTAGAAGTTTCCGGTAAATAAATTCCTCCTGCAGTTTTTTCTTCTGCATCCATTGGCTTTACCAACACATTGTTAAATAAAGGCTTAATGTTTACTTGTTTTTCGCCGGTAGAAGTATTCTTTGTCATAAAAAGTATTAAGAATTTTAAAAAATTAGCCTGAATTTGTCAAGACCTTGTGTTAATTGCTAATTAATCCTTAAAGCTTGCTTATCTTAACACAGTTATGACTATTTTGATGGGCCAAAAATACAAAGATAGTATTTGATCCCGATTGAATCGGGATTGACTTATATGTCAAAATTGTCTACGCTATTGTAAATACCCAGGAATAAAATTCCTGGATTATCGGTTGATGAAATTATTGTCCAATAAGTACTTCATAATAGGTAACTTACTCTTACTTTTAATAAGTATTCCACTCACGCTATTCTTTATAAAAAGACAGCAAGATGTAAGAAGTAAGGCTGCTCCAACTTCTAAACTTTACTTTTCACCGGAAAGCCCCAACACTTCAACTCAATGTCCTAGCTTTACTATGGATCTTATGGTTGATCCGGGAAGCAATATTGTTTCAATTGTAGATTTCTATATTAAATATGACCCTTCAGAACTTGATATTACAGATATTAAAGAGGGAACTGCTTTCCCAACAGTTGTTAGGCCTGCTAGTATAACAAGCGGAGCTGCTAATATGTCTGTGTCTGTAGGATCAGATGTAACCAAAGCAGTACAAACAGTAAGCAAGGTCGCAACAATCACATTCAAACCAAAAGTTGCAGGCCCGGCTCAAGTTACTGTGGATCAATCACAATCAAGAGTATTCTCTCTTGCCCCTGCTGACCAACCAACAGAAAACGTATTGTTCCAAACCAGTCCTTCAAACGTTAATATAACAAGCGATGCTTGTGCCGGCGGAAGCGGAACGCCTGTGCCAAGCGGAACAGTTAATCCAACACCAACAGGCACAAGTGGCGGCGGAACAATAGTCCCATCTCCTAGTGCCGGGGTATCACCAACTACAGCAGTTTCACCAACCGCATCTGCTAACCAAGCTCCTGTTTGTTCAAGCTTTACAGTTAGCCCTTCAAGCTCTGGATCTGCTCCTTTATCTGTTCTACTTACAGCCAATGGTCAAGATCCGGACACAGGAGGCTTAATTGCTTCAACAAACTTTAACTTTGGAGATGGCACAAGCCAAAACGTAACAGAGGGAATGAATCTCCAAAGCGTTTCCGTCCAAGCAAACCACACATACCAAAATGGGGGGACATATGGAGCAAGCGTAACATTTACAGACAACAATGGATTGGTGAGCCAAATTTGTAGCCAAACAATTGATGTTACAGGAGCATCCGGATCTGCAACAACAGCACCAACGGCTGCACCAACTACAGCAGACAACGGCGGCGCTGCTGCAACAACAGCACCTGAGCCAACAGTTCCTGCTACAGGAAGCGTTGCTCAAACAGTTGGAATAATTGGAGCAGTAATTCTGACTGTAATTGGCGGCTTCTTACTTCTTGCTTTATAATTTAGGACTAAAGGATTAAAAGAATTAGACATAAGCCTGACTTATCACTTTAGTCTTTTATTCTCAATGACTTTTTATGCTTTGAGGACGGCAAGGAAAGCTTCTTTTGGTACATTCACACTTCCAATTGTTTTCATTTTCTTTTTACCTTTTTTCTGGGCTTCAAGAAGTTTATCTTTTCTAGTTCTATCTCCACCACTCATTTTTGCAAGAACGTCTTTTGAATAACCCATTATTCTTTCTGATGCAATAATTTTCCCTCCAACTTGCGCTCGGACAAAAACTTCAAACTGATGACGGGGAATTTCTGCAGCCAATGCTTTTGTCATACGCCTTGCAAAATCATCTACCTCAGTCCTATGAACTACAAAACAAAGTTCGGGAACTATATCGTTATTTACAGATATATCAACACGCTCAAGATTAGATTCCCTAAACTCTGCAATCTCGTAATCAAAAGATGCATAACCGCTAGACAAGGTTTTAAGCTTATCGTAGAAATCATAAATAATATTAGCAAGCGGCATTTCAAATTCTATTTTTGCTTGATTACCAAAATAAAGTATGTTGTTACTTGCCCCTCTTTTTTTATGAATCATTTCAAGGATATTACCCAGATAATCTGTGGGAGTATAAATTTCCCCAACTACAATTGGCTCTTCTATGGTGTGGGCTGCATTATCCAGGTCCTTAGGATTTGTAATACTTTTTCCATCTACTATATATTCAATTGACGGAGGGGCTGCAAAAACTTCTACGCCTTCTTCTTTTTCAATTCTTTCTATTAAGATTTGTGCGTGAAGAAGACCCAAGAATCCACATCTAAATCCAGGCCCAAAAATGCTTGATTGCTCCGGAGCAATAGCAAGCGCTGCATCGTTTAGTTTTAATTTATACAAAGCTTTTCTTAAACTTTGAAAATCAGAAACAGATGTTGGGTAGAGGGATAAATACACAAATGGTTTTTGTTCAATATATTTTCCTAAAGATTCTCCTTCACCCCTCGCGTTAAGAATTGTATCTCCTACTTTTGCTTGGGTGATATCTTTTATATTTGTAATAATGTAGCCTACCTCACCATTAGTAAGCTCCCCCGAGCTAAAGTAAGTGGGCTTCATAAAACCTACATCATTAACCAAAACCTTTGACCCGTCTGACGCAAAGGTTAGCGTATCTCCTTTTGCAATTTTTCCATTCTTAACCCTTACATATATAACAATTCCGCGATGCTCGTCATAAATTGAATCAAAGATTAGTGCTTGAGTAGGCGACTCTAGTTTTCCGCTTGGTGCCGGAACTCTTTTTATAACTTCTGCAATTAAGTTTTCCACCCCAATACCCGTCTTGGCAGAGATTTCAAGGATAGAATCCTCAGCAAACCCAAATGTGTTAACCATTTCAGTTTTTACTCGCTCTACATTTGCAGTTGGTAGATCTACCTTATTGATTGCCGGAACAACGGTCAAGCCAAGTTGCTTTGCAAAATTGTAGTTTGCAACTGTTTGGGCCTGAACTCCTTTTGTTGCATCAACCAATAACACTGCGCCCTCACAAGCATAAAGAGTCCTGACAACCTCATAAGAAAAATCAACGTGACCGGGGGTATCAATAAGATCAAGAACATATTTCTCTCCATTAAGCTCGTAATCCATTCTGACCGGGGCTAGCTTAATAGTAATCCCGTGTTCGCGGGATATTGCGCTGGAATCCAAAAACTGCGCTTGATCCTTAATCTCTGACATTCTTATAGTCCCTGTCATCTCAAGCAATCTATCAGCAAGTGTAGATTTACCATGATCAACATGCGCGATAATACAAAAGTTACGGATATTTGACTGACTCATTGAAGAATTATACCAGAAGTCGAGGCTAATTATCTTTTCGCTACATAATCTGCGGAGTTTTCAATAAGATATCTTGGATTTATTTCATCTGGCTTGGCTCCGCGCCTTTCAGCTGTATCTCTTGTTAATTTTTCTGCTGCTCTCAAAACCTGCCTTTGTCTTGCAGACAGTTCCTCTATCTTTGATTTTCTTTCTGATTCTGAAAGCCCATCAAGAATACTAGACAATCTACTATCTCCAACAATAAAATCAAATGCATCCATTACCGTACCTGTGTTGTTGTATCTTAAAGTTTCACCAATAAAACCGCGATTTAAATTCTCCGGAGGCTCAACTTCATTTGCCACTCTCCATAAGTCATGGGTAAAAGGACTTTGGTTGAAACCTCTAAGCTGCACTCTTAGGTTTAACTCCTCCCATTTTCTCTTACCTTGATCATGAATTTTTAAAACGCTCCATCCCAATGCAAAACCAATTTCTGCGGCCACAAAGCTTCTTGCCTATACTCTGCATTAACTGCATCAACAACAAACCTCCCCATCTCTCCGCGATCATTATATGTTGATGGATCTGCTAATCTAAGTGAGGCTTCTGTATCTCTAACCATGACTGAATTTTAACATAATTTATCCTTTGGGGAATACTATTTTTGATCTGGCAATGAGTATTGGAATCAAGCCTTCTTCTCCCTCTCTAATATATCTTGGCTCGGTAACTTCTACCAAGTCTTCCCCATCCGCATATCTATTCCAATGTTTTATTGCCAAGTCCGCTGCAACTTTTTTCTGTCTTTCCTGCAGGGTTTCAGGGGTATCATTTGCTTTCATTTTCTTCCCTCATGAGTCGCTCTTACCATTCTTTCGAATGTTTTTCCTTCACCAGAAGCAAGTATTCCTAAACGCGGTGCATCTTTAATCATCTTAACCTTAACTCAATAGAATTATAAATTAAATTTTGTACTTTAGGATATCCAAAAAATTATTGACTTCTATAGCTTGACTGATAGAATAAACTTATTCTTCATATGATACAGGAAAATCCAATAACTTATTCCTCTACTGGTGTTAACTACGATGCAATGGATCCTTTCAAAAGAAATGCTCAACAAGAAGCAAAAAAAACGTCTGGAAACCTGGAAAGATTTGGTTTTACAGAAGTCGAAAGGAGCCGAGGAGAGTCTGCTTTTGTAATAGACGAAGGCGACAGATACACCGCTCATGTGGTTGAAGGTCTTGGAACCAAAAATCTTGTTGCAGATGAAGTTAGAAAAATTAGACTCCAAGATCAATCAGATATTGCATACAACACAGGAAGAATCACAAGAAATACATACTACGACAAAATCGCAAAAGATAATGTTGCAATGATCATAAATGACCTTCTTACCGTTGGAGCAGATCCCGTTGTTGTTAATGCATATTGTGCCGTTGGAAGTTCCGATTGGTTCGATGATGAAGAAAGATCAAATGATTTAACCAGGGGCATAAGAGAAGCGGTTGATGAGGCTGGCGCAGTATGGGGAGGAGGAGAAACCCCAACCCTAAAAGGAATTGTAAACCCAGAAACTATTGATCTTGCAGGAAGCGCATATGGAGTTATAAAACCGAAAGAAAGATTAACCTTGGGGGACAAGCTAAAACCTGGGGATGCTATTATCTTAGTGGGAAGCAGCGGAATACATGCTAACGGATTAACTCTGGCACGAACACTTGCAGAAAATATTTCAAAAAAAGATGAAGTTAGCCTAGCCGAAGCCTACGCAACACAAATCTCCGATGGGACAATGTACGGAGAGGCATTACTTGAACCAACTCATATATATGCATCTCTCATAAGAGATCTTTTTGAGTCTGGAATTGATATTCATTATATGGCAAATATTACTGGCCATGGATGGAGAAAAATAATGAGATGCGAAAAGGATTTAACATATAATATTGAGCGAATTCCCCAACCTCAACCAATTTTCGAGTTTATTCAGCAAGAATCCGGGAATGACGATTATGAAATGTATGGAAATTACAATATGGGTGCTGGTTTCGCTATATTTGTTCCTCGGGAAATGGTTGAAGATGTACTAAAAATTGGTGGAGAGAATCATGGATTTGATATGCTACACGCCGGGCAAGTTGAAGAAGGACCAAGACAAGTAAACATTAAACCACTAGGTTTGACTTATGGGGCAGAAACACTAGGGGTTAGATAATCCAAATTGATTACATGTTGAGTTTTGGACCGTCCATTATTTCTCCAATTTGTCCTAAGATTTTATCTTTGTTTCCAAACTTTTTAAGAACCGCAATTACATAATAAGCTTCTTTAATATCAAAGAGCCAAGTAAAGAAAACGTATGCTACTATACCAAAAAGTGATGCAATCCCGGTAAGAATAAGGAGGTTAAAAGTTTTTGTTGTATCAAAAACCAATTGGTCAAGTAATTTTATTGGCACATATACTGCAACCCCCATAACTACAGTTGAAATAAATATTTTAAGAAAACTAATTGCCATATCCATCTTTGGCAATTCTACTTTTTTATTAAAGTAATAAATCATAGCAATAGTTGCTGCAATTGTTCCAATGGAAAATGAAAATGCCAGTGAATAAATTGGAAGATGATAGACAAGTACAAAAAGATATGAAAGCGCAATATTAACAAGGACTGAAAAGATAGTTATATAAAGCGGCGTTCTTGAATCTTTGTATGCATAAAAGGCGCGGGACAAAAGATAAATAATGGCGCTCCCCGCAATTGATATAGAAAAATAAGCAAGAGTTAAACCCGTATCAACGGTTGCATCCCAATCAAACCTTGAAGCTCCAAAAAATAAGCGGACAAGAGGAATTCTAAGAACTATAAGAAGTGCTGCAAGCGGCATTGTGAGATAAAGTATCTGGTTAAAAGAACTTACAAAAATTTCCAAAAATCCTTTTTTGTCCTCATACTTTAATGACATAGCGGGAAAAGAAGCTTGAGCTATAGATTGACCAATAAGAAGGACCGGTGCCATTGCAAGAGTTTGGGCCAAATCAAAAACAACTAAAGATCTTGCAGAAATAAATGATGCAAAAAATACATTTGCCGTCGCTGTCATCTGAGTAACTATGAGCGTCATAGTCCTTGGAACCATAAGTCTTCCAAGCTTTATAAGACCTTGGCTAAATTGGAGAACCATAGTAAATCTAAAGCCGGCAAAGAAAACCAATGGCAGCTGAAGTATAAAGAAGAAAATAGATCCTATTAATACTCCTATCGTTGCCCCATATATTCCAAACCCTAGAAAATAAGAAAAAATAATTAGACCCAAAATTATTCCAAAGTTATAAAAAGCTGTTGCGATACCGGGAATTAAAAAATGCTGGAAGGATTGAAGTATTGCTGTAAATATTGTTCCCAAAATAAAAAATATTTGTGAGAGCTGAATTATTATCATAAGATTTGCCATTAAAGTCAGCTCTCTTGGTGAAAACCCCGGAGCAATTAAGGAACAAAGCTGGTATGCAAAAACTATAGTTATGGCAGAAATTACCATAAAGAAAATCATTCCAATAAAAATAAGCTCAGAAGTAAAACCAAAGGCTTCCTTTTTCTTACCCTTTGCTACGTATTCAGTAAAAATTGGGATAAAAGAAGCAGACAATGCACCTGCCACAACAACCTGAAAAATAAAATCCGGGATCCTAAAGGCTGCAAAGAACACACCAAGGTCGGAAGAAGCTCCAAAAAGAGAAACAAGCAATCTATATTTAAGTATGCCCAAGAACTGTGAAAAAACGGTGGTAAGGATTATGAAAGTGGCCGCTGTAAAAATATTGGTTTGGCGGGAAACTATTGCCTCTATACTTTTTTTTACAATATCTTTGACCATATATATAAAATGACCAAACGCCAAATTCCAATTTACAAATATTTATGGAAGGTTTTGCAAATTGTCCCCGGCGTGGCCAATATTCTTGTATTTATAAGTATAACATGCTAAAATTGCCACATGCCAGTAATAAAATCTGCAATTAAGAAACTAAGAAAAGACGTGAAAAGAGAAAAAAGAAATTCTCAATTTCGCGCAGAACTTGATAAGGCAATAAATTCTGCAAAGAAATCAAAGACAGAAAAAACCGTTAAAGAGGCCATTTCTGCTGTTGATAAAGCAGTTAAAAAGAACCTTCTTCACCAAAACAAAGCCGGAAGAATGAAGTCTTCTTTATCAAAACTTGCAAAGATTGGCGCAACCAAAGCAAAAACCACAACAAAAGAGACAGTAAAAACTGTTAAAAAAGCAGTTGCTCCCAAAGCCCCTAAGAAATCTGCTAAATAAGCTCATTCTCAGATATAAAATGTTGACTTGTCGCATTTAGTAATTCGCATATTTGCTGCTTCTAAATAATTGCAGGAAAATTGAAGCTAATTTTGCTTTGACAAAACACCCCAAAATCTCTAAACTAAATTTATGGCGAATTCACCTCATGTGAAGATTAATCTTATTGGCAAGAGCGAAGTATCCTTTAGGGATGACATACTCAAGTGGGCAATAAGCGTGGGAAGAATCATTATAGTTGTTACAGAACTTGTAGCCGTAGGGGCGCTAGCCTACAGATTTACCATAGATAGAAAAATAGTTGACCTCCACGATCAAATAAAAAAAGCGGATCTTTTTGTAGAAGCTCAGGCAGCAAAGGAAGCAGACTACAGAAGCATTCAAAACAGGCTTGCTAATATTAAAACAATAGATACTGATGCTGAAAACAAAATCTCTATCATGAAAGAAATCCTCGCCTCTATGTCTACCGGAGATTTTTCGTCTACAAATCTAACCGTTAGCCAAAAATCTATAAACATAAATGGTGTAGCCTTTTCCATTTTCCCAATAAACAATTTTATAGAGGAGCTTAAGAAAAATCCCAATGTTACCTCTATCAGCCTTGATGACATATCAAGCACAGATGAAGGGGTTAAATTTAAAATGACAATTGAATTAAAGCAAACAACAAATTTACCAGATGAAACTAACTAATATTACCCAAACCATAAGAAGTCTTTCAGATAAATACATTGGGAGACTAACTGATACCCAAAAAAAACAAATAATTGGGTATATTTATATAATCTTGACCCTTATCACCGTTTCTTTCTTTGGCCTTTTTGCTATTGCGCCTACTCTTTCTACCATTGGAAACCTTAATAAACAATACCAAGACAGCAAGCTTGTTTATGATGCACTAAATAAAAAATTAACAAACCTGCAGCTACTAGACAATGAATACAAAGATATTCAAACCGATCTACCAATAATCTATACTGCTGTTCCCCAGACTACAAAAATTCCAGAGCTAACAAGAAAGCTAGAAGATGTAGCGACCTTAAACAATGTAACAGTATCAAGGCTTACCTTTGGAGAAGTTGAAGTTTATCCAAATTCTAAAAAAAGCCCAATATATTCTTTCACCTTCACTATTGGGGTTGTGGGAACTCAGCAAAATGTTAATAACTTTATAGAAAGCGTGATTGATTTTGACAGAATAATAGGTATTGATAAGATAATCACGGGTGTTGACCAAGAAGGAAAATACACAGCCCAAGTTACAGGAAGGGCTTACTTTGTTACAAAATAAATATGTTTAACGGACTCAAAGGATTACTATATATTACGCTTCTAACAACAGCTGCTATAATCTCTTGGATTGCTTTCTCAATTTATCACAGCAATACGGCTTCTACTATTGCGCCTGATACGGCAATTATAATTACGCCAATTCCTGCCCAATTTGACCGTGAAACAATTGAAAAACTTAAAACTAAGAAAGTTGTTGAAGTAGATTTGGGAGCACAAAGAGTTGATCTTCCTATAACAACTGATCAAGCAGGAGCATCTAACTCCGCAAAAACCATAGAAACTCAACAAGCGTCACCATCAGCAGAGGAACAATTATAATATGAAAAAAGGATTATGGAATCAAAGAATCCCAACAGTAGTTGCCTTATTTATACTTTTGGTAGGTATTGGCGTAAGCTCTATCTTTATTCAAAGAGGAGTTAATGTTGTAAGTAGGGCCGGCCCTGAAAAAGTACCCCAAAATGTAATAATTTCCAACGTAACAGATAGTGCTTTTACTGTTAACTTTACAACAAATAGCCAAACCGTAGCAGCTGTCCAAGTAGAAGATGGCGCAAGTAGTCCTTTCCTTGTTTATGACGACAGAAACAAAAAAACCGGAGAACAAACTGCTTACTATTCACACTACATTACCGTATCGGATCTTAAACCAACAACAAAATATCAGTTTTCAATATTATCCGATGGAGAAACTTACCTTTTGAATGGAAATAAATACACCATTACAACGGGTACCAAAATAACAAACTCTCCGCCCACCCAATCTCCTATTGCGGGTAAAATATTACTTCCCCAAGGAGGAGAAGCAAGTGACACAATTGTTGAACTAAGGGTTCCCAATGCGGAAAGAATAACTGCCCTAACCCAAACCAATGGGAATTATATATTACCTACCAATTCAATCAGGAATAACACATTAACAGACTATATAACTTTGAGCGGAAATGAGGAGTTAACTCTTATTGCATACAGACAAAATCTTAAAACAGAAACTAAAATTGTTTATAAGCCAAATCTCACAATTCCGCCAATAACACTTGAACAGCAATATGACTTTACAGATATATCAAACATTGAGGAATCAACTGTATCTTCTCAACTAAAAGCTCCACTTACACAAAATACGAGCAGCACAACCGTATCAATATCTGTTCCGGCAAATTCACAATCATTTGTTGATAGCCAACCATCATTTAGAGGAACAGGGGTGGCAGGGAAAACAGTATCTATCTCTATTGATCCGGGACCAATAACGGCATCTGTTACTGTTGGGAGCAATGGGTCCTGGACGTACAGACCAAGTCAACCATTAGACATAGGTGACCACAAGATTAATATTCAGAGCCAAGACAAAACCGGAATAACTAAAAGTGTTTCAAAAAGCTTTAGTATTTTTGCTGCAGGGTCTCAAATTGCAGGATCCGGTCCCACAACTACACCTACGCCAAAAGTATCACCAACACCAAAACCAACAGCAAAACCTGCAAGTAGCCCTACTCCAACTCCTGCTGTTGCAACTCCTACTCTTGCTGTTACGCCAACACTGGGCCTAAGTCCTACTCCAACTATTTCCCTGTCTCCAACACCAACGTCAACCGTAAGCGGAACACCAATACCAACAGCAACTATTATTCCTACGGCAACCCTTGTTCCGCCAACGGCAACACCAACACAAATTGTTATAAACACACCACCACCAATTGCAACACCTCCACCAACCGGAAATACAACGCCAATTTTATTAACTGCGGTTTCTGTTATCTTAATAATTGCCGGGGGAGCACTTCTATTTATGCTTTAGTTTAAAGACGTAGAAGTTATCTATTTTTTTTACTAAAGATAATTTATTATTTTCATTGAGTTCATTAACTATTTCCATACCGTCTTCTTTTTCTTCTCTTTTTGAAAATCCCAAATCATACGTTTTTTTATCTACAATAATGTAATCAAGTTTTAATAGAGCCAATTTTTCTATAGACTTTTTATTTGGAAAGTTAATATGTAGGTAGGAAACACTATTCTGCCACGGGGGCGGAGAAAATCCACTTGATCCATTAACCATTGCCCTGTATTCAACGGTTGAATAAAACTCTCGTTCTATCTCCATCCCATTGCCCCACATATTCCAATTAAAGATTGGCATAATTATTATCTTTGAGTTTGTGGGAAGGCTATTAAGATATGAATAAATTTTGGGAAAATTTTTTGCTTGGAGCGCAGGATAAAATTGCATTGGGAAATTATATTCTAGAACTATCAATAGAATTAATAATCCAAAAAAAGTGTTACCAATATTTTTTACTTTCTTCTTGGAAAAATCTGCCAACATATATGCAATGACCGGGGCAATAAAAATGATAGACATCATTTCAAAACGGGAAGAATTTCTAAACCCCTTAAAGCCTGGCGCTAAATAATAAAATGGTAAATAAGGAAGAGGTATGGGCAAAGGATGATGGATAGTAACCCTTCCAAAATGGAGAAAAGGACCAAAACTTAGAAGCAATCCAAGAATTGATGCTATCAAAAATATATTTATAATCCCATTATTTTTATTTTTCCTATTTTTTGCTACATATATTAAAGCGCAAATTGATAGAACTGTAAAAACAAAACCAAGATACCCCGTTTTTATTTCTGCATTTTCAGGATATTTATTTCTATTACTTAAATAAAGTAAGGGCTTTTGTAATCTTGTAGTTTCGTTTGGGTATAAAAGATCTTCCGGTTGTAATGCAAAATGTATAGTATCCCTTATATCTCTTGTATAACTGAACTCTTTTGAGACTTGATAATAAGGGATTACAAAAGGCAGTATGGCAACAATGGCGCCTAACAGTAAAAGTAAAATTTTTTTATCTTTAAATAAAATAAATTTGGCTCCATCAAAAAAATAAACATAAGTAAAATAGACAAAATAAAACAAGATCAAAAAATAACCTGCCATAAAACAGTTATAAATCTGAATAACTGAGAAAATAACTGCAAGGCTAATAAATTTAAATTGTTTTGACCTAACAAAATTTAGGAAAAAAATAATTGAAAATGGAATCCATTCTAAAGCAAGCATCTGCAGATGGATTCTCTTGTCTAAAACCGCGGGAGAAAAAACCACCAAAAAACCGGCAATAAGACTTGTTGCAAAATTTTTAGTTAAATAATAGCTTAAAAGGAAAATTCCAAAAGGTAATAATATTAAAGAAACAATCATAGTAAAATTTATTGCAACAATTGGCTCACGTGTTATTAGGACAATTGGTGCTGCCATAATGCTTGAAATTAAATGAAGATCCGAATAAGCAAGCGTGTTTGTGTAAGGATAGTAGATATTTGCTTGAAAAAGACTTAGGGGATTTGTTATCAATGCATGAATTACCCAGTTCATGATCCAGGAAATAACCAATTCATCACCAAATCCGGTGGTTAGACTTCCAAGATTAACAATTAGAGGATATGTAATATAAACTGAGGCAGCAATAAAAATAAAAAACGCCAATATAATTTTTCCTAAATTTGTTTTGAGCATTTTACACTCAGTAGTATATATCAAAATCTGATAAAATTACTCTTATTCACCCCATTAAATATTTTTGGTATTATTTATGGAATTAAAAATTGAGACTATGACTAATTTGTATTTATTGATCAGAACGAAAGGAGAAGTTTTTAGGGGATGAAAATTGGTATTGTTGGAGCGGGATTTACGGGCCTTGCTGCTGCCTACTATCTTTCAAAGGAGGGGCATAAGGTAACAATTATAGAGATGGGAGAAAAACCCGGAGGGCTAGCAATAGGCTACAAAGAAAAAGAATGGGATTGGACCCTAGAAGAACACTACCACCATTGGTTTACAAATGACTTTAGCGTTTTAGACCTAGCAAAAGAAATAGGATATGAGGTAATTATAAAAAGACCAAAAACCTCTAATTTTGTTGAGAATGGTATATACCAACTTGACTCACCAATCTCTCTTCTTAAATTTCCAAAGTTAAGTCTTCCCAATAGAATAAGGATGGGAGCATCTTTGGCTTTACTACGCTACAACTTCTTCTGGAAACCTTTTGAATTCTTTAAGGCAGAACCATACCTAAAACTATCCATGGGAGAAGAAGGTTATAAAAAACTTTGGAAACCACTTATGGATAACAAACTTGGTGAGTATGCAAAGGTTGTATCTCTTGCATGGTTTTGGTCTAGAGTCTATAAAAGAACTCCATCTCTTGCATATCCAAAAGGGGGATTTCTAAATTTCGCAAAAGCGCTAGAGAAAAAAATTGAGGAACAAGGCGGTAAGTTTATTTATAATTCAAAAGTAACAAATCTGGAATCAAATAAAAAAATTAAAATAAGTTTTCAAAAAAATGATAAGAAGAGAATTGAACACCTAGAGTTTGATAAAGCACTTGTAACTTCCCCCATCCCAATATTTGCAAAGATTGCGCCGAGCCTTCCAGCGTCTTATGTTGATAAATACACTAAGCTTCAGGGAATTGGGGCAATCAATTTGGTTATAAGATTTAAGAAACCGTTTCTTCCGGATGATACTTACTGGCTTAGCATGACAGAGGGAAAATCTCCAATCTTGGCTATAGTTGAACATACAAACTTTATGGATAACAAAGGATACAACAATGAACACATTGTCTATTTTGGGAATTATATGCCAGCATCTGACCCACGATTTAGTATGAACGAGGATCAAATCCTAAAACTATATGATCCATGGCTTAAGAAGATTAATCCTAAGTACAAAGACGCCATAATTTCTAAGAAATTATTTAAGGCAGCTTTTGCACAACCAATAATTACAACCAACCACTCAAAGAAAATTCCCCCTATGACTACGCCACTAAAAAACGTTTATCTTGCCAACATACAACAAGTTTACCCTTGGGATAGAGGGACAAATTATGCAGTAGAATTAGGTAAAAAAGTGTCCAATTTAATTCTCTCCTAAATGGAAACTAAAATTTTAAAAGCAGTTTTTTTTGCATCCTTCTTTTTATTTGTAATTTTTATATTTGTAAATATTAATTGGGGAGAACCTTTCTATTTTCACCCCGATGAAAGAAATATTGCATCCTCTATCTCTCAATTAAACTTCCCCAAAAATCTAAATCCTCATTTTTTTGCATACGGGTCCCTACCTATATACTTAGCTTTTGTGCTTGGGTCTATTCCACAAATAGCAAGCAATGGACTCAATAACTTAATTGTTGATTTTAGTACAGCCATAATATTAACAAGGCTTGCATCTGCATTATTTGCATTACTCTTAATCTTTTTAATTTTTAAAACCACGGAGTTATTGGCAGGGAAAAGAGAGGCTTTTCTTGCAGGAAGCCTTGCGAGTCTTAGTGTTGCCTATATTCAATTTGCTAATTTTGGGACATTTGAGATGTGGCTTTCTTTTTTCTCACTGTTAATAATTTATCTACTTCTTTTATTTGTTAAATCCGGTAAGGATAATTTTATAGTTTATTCATCTATAGCATTTGGGATCTTATGCTCTTTAAAGCTGTCTTTCATAGGCCTTATCCCAATCTTTATTCTGGCACTATTATTTGGTTTTAAGCCAAAAGATAAAATAGCTAAGAAAATTTTTATATTTCTTTTATTTATTTTAGTTTCAACAATGTCTTATCTTGTATCATCACCCTTCAATCTACTGGATAGCCAAGGATTTATTTCAAGCATGAACTATGAAGGATCGGTTGCATTGGGTACGCTTCCGGTTTTCTATACTGGAACTTTTTTTAATACTATACCTATCTTGTATCAATATGAAAAAGTTCTCCCTTTTTTAATAAATCCTTTATTAACCTTAATTTCAATTCCGAGTCTTATCTATCTATCCTATTTATCAATTACAAAAAGGAATAAGTTGTTGGGATTAGTAGTTTTTTCTTTTCTGATAATTTTTGTTTCCCAATCAGCTCTTTTTGTTAAGTGGACTAGATATGCAGTCCCCAGTCTCTCTTTCTTATATATATTAATTGCTATATTTATTTTTAAAATTAAAGATATAATTAATGGCAAAATTTTTAATTTAATTATTTTATTTGTTTTGGGAGTTAGTTTTATATATTCAATATCATATGCAAAGACCGTTAAATTATCCCAAGATACGAGAATAGAAGCTCTTAATTTTTCTACCAAAACAATTGATAAGAATTCTAAGATATTAAGTGAGGTATATGATCTTGGAATAGTTCCATTTAATAGTTATTATCCGCATATCACATTGTTTAATTTTTATGATTTGGACAATGTAGATACAAGTAAAAAAGCGTTATCAGAGGAGCTTAATAACTCAGACTACATTATCATACCAAGCCAAAGAATTATGCAATCAAGAATATTAGATAATTCTAACTTTCCAAACGGAAACAACTTCTACAAATCTCTCTTTGCTGATAAACTTAACTATAGGAAGATTTATCAAACTCCTTGTGATATCTTTTGTAAAATTACATATATGGGAGATCCTGTTTTTAATTTAGAACAAACGGCTAGTGTATTTGATAGACCCACTGTTTTTATTTTTGAAAATAAAAAGATCACAAATAAAAATAATAAATGAATACAAAAGAAAAAATATTACTTTTAATAATTATTTTATTTGGGTTCTTCCTAAGATTTTACGGAATCAATTGGGATGCAACATGCTGTCAACACCCGGACGAAAGGGCTATTGTAATGTATACAACGCCTTTATCTTTCCCCAAAAATATTGATCAATTTCTTACTCCCCAAAGTCCATTAAATCCGCATTTCTTTGCATACGGAAACTTCCCTCTTTACCTCTTAAAAGGCGCCTCCTTACTTGCAGGCAATATTGACCCAAGCTTTTTACAGTATGACAAGATTAATCTGATTGGAAGACTTATCTCTATAATTTCTGACACAGGAACAATAATTATTATTTTCTTGCTAGGAAAAATTCTTTTTAATAAAAAGTCTGGGTTCTTAGCTGCCTTTGTTTACGCGGTATCGGCTTTACCTATTCAATATTCCCATTTCTTTACATCAGATATTTTACTTACATTTATAATCAGCTTAATTCTTCTGACTGTAATTAATTTTTATAAGAAACCTAGTTTAAAAAGTGCAATTTTTATAGGTATTTTATTTGGTCTTGCTCTTGCAACTAAAATTAGCGCGATACCAATAATTATTTCTATAACCTTGGCGATAACATTGGATTTCTTATTTATTTTTACAAAGTCTCCCCACAAGCCAAAACTCTGGATAAACCACTTACCCCATGTTGTTAAAAAACTAATCAGTGAATGGGTTTTAATTATGTTGATCGCATTCATAACATTTTCTATCAGCCAACCCTATGCAATTATAGATTCCCAAGAATTTGTAAACCAAAATATGCTCCAGTCAATGATGACAAAAAACCCATACATATTCCCTTATACGCTTCAGTACGTGGGTAAGATTCCTTATATATATGAGCTGAAGAATATATTTTTATGGGGACTTGGTCCAATAATCTCTGTGCTCTCCTTTGCGGGCCTAGCCCTTACTTTTTTTAATTTTAAAAAATACAAACAAGACAAAAAAGCGGAAATAATTCTTATATCAGCATTTCTTATTTCTTATTTTGCGGTTGTTGGAAGTTTTGCAATTGGGTTTATGAGATATTTACTTCCAATTTATCCACTTCTGGCAATTTTTGGAGGGTTTTGTTTTTATAAACTGTTTGAATTGTTTGCTTCCTTTATAAAAAATTCCTATGCTATAACATTTTTAAAATTTGTAGTAATTTTATTGGTTCTTATTTGGCCGCTATCTTTTGTTTCTATATATAGCAGAGTCAATACAAGAATAGACGCAACAAATTGGATCAATAAAAATATACCCCAAAATAGCACCATAGCAATTGAACACTGGGATGACAGGCTCCCACTTAACTCTCCAAATACTTATAACTTTTCAGAACTTACCATGTATGATCAGCCGGACAATGCTCAGAAGTGGCAAGTACTATCCTCTAAATTGAGCGGATCAAATTATCTTATAATCGCTTCCAATAGACTTTACGTCCCTATACAAAAACTTAGTAATTGTAATAAATATAAGGTTTGTTATCCCTTAGCAAGCCAATACTACAAAGCACTGTTTAGTGGCAAGCTACCATTCAAACTTGTCTCCGAGTTTACGTCCTACCCAACCATACCTTTTACAAACATTAAAATACCCGATGACACAGCAGATGAGTCCTTTACAGTTTATGACCACCCCAAAATTTACATCTTTAAAAAAACTCCTTAAAAAAGCTGTTGTAAGCTCACTACCTTTGCTGTAGAATTTAAGCTTATGAAAACGGTTTTAATAACAGGTGGTGCAGGATTTTTAGGCGTCTACTTATCACGTTTTCTGCTCAAAAAAGGCTTTAAAGTAATTTGTCTTGATATTGCCCCGTTCACCGCAAAAGATATAGAGAAAAAAATTACCTACATTGAGGGGGATATAAGAAATCTTAAGAAAATTGAAGGCCATTTTAAAAATGTTGATTACGTAGTTCACGCAGCAGCAGCTCTACCAATAATCCATGCTAGGAAAGAAATCTTTAAAACAAACGTTGATGGAACAAAAAATGTATTGGAATCAAGCTTAAAACATAAGGTAAAAAAACTTGTATTTATATCAAGCACTGCTACTTATGGTGTCCCGGAACATCTTCCGGAAACCGAAGGTGACAAAATTGCCCCAATTGGACATTATGGTGAATCAAAAGTAATAGGAGAAGAACTCTGCTTTAGATATTTAGGAAAAGGGCTCCCTGTAAATATTATTAGGCCAAAAACATTTTTAGGCCCGGAAAGACTTGGGGTATTTACTCTTTGGTTTGAAGCAATTTATCAAAATAAACCGGTATTTATTCTGGGTAATGGGAATAATCTATACCAACTACTTGAGGTTAATGACCTATGCGACTTAATTTACAATGCACTAATTACCAAAAAGAGAGGGGAGATCTTTAACGCCGGAGCAGAAAAATTTGGGACCTGGAGAAAAGACTTGGGAGCTCTTATAAAACATGCAAAGTCAAAATCAAAAATAGTTGGATTTCCTGTTTTACCATCACAACTAATATTGGGAGTTTTGGAAAGCCTTAATTTATCACCGATTGTTGCCTGGCACTATAAAACTTTACCTATTAATTCTTACGTAAGCATTGATAAAGCCAAAAAAGAATTAGGGTTTAAACCGAAAAGGTCAAATCAGGATATACTTATAGAAAGTTACGACTGGTACAAAACTCACAGGGCAGAATTTATAGGCAAAACAGGTACCGGACATAGGGTAGTTTGGAATTTTAAACTTCTTGGAATATTTGAAAAATTAACATGAGCAAAAAATTAATAATTGGCATAGACTTTGATAAAATTTTTGTTAACTATCCCCCCTTTATCCCAGGCCCACTGATAGAGAGATTTTATAAAAAGAAAAATCACAAATTGTCTTATAGAATTCCTGGGAAAATTGAACAACAATTTAGAATACTTCTACATACCCCAATATTTCGTCAGCCAATAAAAACCAATATATCAGAATTGGAAAAAATATTTAATGAAGATAAGTATTCTATATATCTTGTCTCAAGCAGATTTTCTTTTCTAAAAGGAAAAACCAATTTATGGAATAGGAAGCATAAGATATCAAAGTTCTTTGAGAAAATGTATTTCAATTTTGAAAACCAACAGCCCCATATTTTTAAAGATAAAATCATTAAAAAAGAAAACATTAAAAGATTTATAGATGATGATCTGGATCTTCTAATGTATCTCTCTTCCAAGAACCCGGATGTAGATTTTTTTTGGGTTACACCAAACATTGCTAAAGTAAATCTTCCCAAAAATATAAGAATGATAAGAAATTTAAAAGAATTTAGATTAAAATATTTATAACATGCCCGACCTATTGGTAGTTCTTCAATGGTGGATACCCATATTTATTGTAGGAATAGTTTTTCTTCCCACAACCGACTTCTTTTTCTCTGGTTTTTTGGATAGGGGGTATCTGTTTTCCAAAGTACTTGGTCTTGGAATTACCACATATATCATATTTGTCTTAAGCTTTATTAGAATCCTTCCCTTTAACATCCTGTCTATAATATTGGTTTTGTGGGTTTGTCTAATGGGCAACTTTTATTTTTTTAAAAAAACCAAATATAAAATAAAATCTCTTCCAATTAAAGCATTTATCTTGGAGGAAATACTTTTTCT
Source organism: Patescibacteria group bacterium (assembly GCA_035549315.1). GTDB lineage: Bacteria > Patescibacteriota > Microgenomatia > Levybacterales > GWA1-39-11 > GWA1-39-11. Next base: position 20,293 of record DASZRC010000027.1, read on the forward strand.
TATCTGCATAATATTTTGGTCATATATTAGAGCGCATGAACCAAGTATAAACGGTCTTGAAAAATTTATGGATTTTGGTTTCCTAAATTCAATCCTAAGATCTACCTACATGCCCCCAAATGACATGTGGTTTACCCCATTCTCAATTAATTATTATTATTTTGGACATCTAACAACTGCCGTCTTAACTAAGATATCTTTCTTGCCGTCTCTATTAACTTTCAACCTTATGATTGCAACACTCTTTGCCTTTACTTTCTCTTTATCTTTTTCACTAGTCATGAATTTGGTAAATGGTTTTGCAAAAAAAGGCAAAGCATTAATAGGTGGACTACTTGCTGCTTTTTTTGTTTCTTTTGGAGGAAACCTGCATACTATTTATTCATTATTTAAACCCTATGACGTAGATAATCCAGTACCATTTTGGAAACTTGCTTTCTTGCCCCAAACATTCCCAAATAGTTATTGGTATCCCAACGCAACAAGATTTATCCCTTTTACAATTCATGAATTCCCTATCTATTCTTTTGTTGTCTCTGATCTTCATGGACATGTATTGGATTTGATGTATGTGCTTTTATTAATTGCCCTGTCTTATGTGCTTTTTGTAAAAGGGGTAAATAAGATAATACTTGGAACAATCGCTCTCTTTTTGGCAATTATGTATATGACAAATGCCTGGGATGGTGCAATCTACATGCTACTTGTTGGTTTTGCCATTCTTGCAAGAAACTATATTGATATTAAATCACACATAAAAAAAAACAAAACATTTTTCAGTTGTTTAATTCCGGCAATTAAAAAAACTATTGTTCCCTTTTTATCTACGGCAATTCTTTTTGTGATATTTACCCTTCCTTTTAGTTTAACTTTTAAACCTTTTGCCAGCGGCATTGGAGTATTATGCGCACCCTCCTTTTTAACAAAGATGGAACACTTGGGACCATTCCTTTTTGAAGCAAACCATTGCCAAAAATCTTCATGGTGGGAATTATTAACTCTCTATGGAGCGTTTTATTTCTTTGCTCTTTCACTGGTATTTTTTGTCTTTAGAACAAAAAAGAAAATATTAGATACCGACTACTTTGCCTTAATCTTAATAGGACTTTCAACAATTTTAATAATAATTCCAGAGTTTATTTACTTAAAAGATATTTATCCGGCCCACTACAGAGCCAACACTATGTTTAAGTTAGTTTATCAATCGTTCATAATGTTATCTCTTGTTTCCTCCTACGCCATTGTTAGGATAATCACTTCAACCAAAAATATATTGTTTTATCTTGCAAGCGTTTTAATACTTATAGGAATATTTATTTATCCATATTTTGCAATTAAGGGCTACTACGGAGATTTAACAAATTACAAAGGTCTAGATGGAACTTCTTATCTAAAAGAGAGATACCCACATGACTATGCTGCAATAAATTGGATCAATAAAAATATAAAGGGAACTCCTGTTATTGCAGAGGCACAGGGCGATTCATATACAGATTATGGAAGAATATCGTCTAATACCGGCCTTCCAACAATACTTGGATGGACAGTACACGAATGGCTGTGGCGTGGAACCTATGATGTCCCGGCTCCAAGAATTGAGGAAGTAAGAAGGATTTATGAATCAAATAGTCTATCTGAAACAAAACAATTATTGAATAAATATAAAACTCAGTACGTATATATTGGAGATTTGGAAAGAGAAAAATACCCAAGCATTAATGAAACAAAGTTTAATAATTTAGGCAAAGTTGTTTTCCAAGACGGAAATAGCAGGTTGTACAAACTCAACAACTGACCTGTCTGCCGACAGGCAACTAGCTTCTTTATTTGACTTTGAAAATTCTATTTATATAATTGCAGGATGCCTAGAGAGATAAAAATTAGCGACCCATATCTTGCTGGTGAGTACTTGAAAACCGGAACAAAATTAAATATTAGAGATAAACGTGGTTATCCCTTAATGAAAGTAGAACTTGGACCAGCTCTGGATGCGGAACATTATTGCCATACTTGTGGAGAAACAGGCGAAAAGATAATTGCAGATTCGGAAACAAGTAATTCCCTTGCTCGTTCTAAGCTGGAAGTTGCCAATCTAGAGTTCACATCAGTTCCTACCTGTCCACTCGCGCGATATAAAGATCTAGATAAAGAATCTGTTCAATCCATACAGTCAGACTGTATAAATAGAAGACCAGCAAGCAAAAAACAGGTAGAGCTAATTGAGGAAACTCAAATATATATAAATCATGCCCTATTAGCTACAGATCTGGGATATGCGGAGATTATTAGCTTAGACACAGAACGAACAATCGAGGCTTTAGAAAAAATAACTATTTAGACTTTTGTTTTGTGGTAATTGAGGGAGTGGGCGTTGGATCAATGCCCAAACCTTTGGCCATGATCTCACATACATGTCCGCCGGCAACACAATTTACGTAAGACTGAATTTCAGAAAAGTCACCGTCTCCAACTCTAGGAATTAAATTGTATTGAAAACCTTTTGTCTCAGTTGGAATATCTTCTTTTAAAAGACCAAACCTACCCTCACTTTGATCGCCAAAATCTATAACAAAACTATCTATCTTTGCCTTCTGCATTTTCTGGGCCAAATTTATAAAGTCGTCATATTCATTTGGGGTCACATCTGTATCAATATTATCTTTTAAAATATTGAATATCCCAATAACCTTAACCGGATTAAGAATTATTCCAAGAGATAATACTTTTGATTTTATTGCAGATATTACTTCCTGCTGACGCCTTGATCTTGCAAAATCACTTCCCTCACCATTTATTCCATGCCTTGACCTTGAGAATTGAAGCGCAGTCTCCCCATCCATATGTTGAACTCCCTGATCCACATGAAGGTGCTTATAGCGACATTCAAAATATTTCCATTGATCAAGTTCGGCAGGCCCCGTAGCAATAAAGTCTTTTACCTCATCTTCCGGATGACCACAAAGGTCTGTTTCTTTTCCTTCTATTGGATAGTTGTAGTCATCCAAAGTATGGGCAACATTAACATCTATACCACCAAGATAATCAACCAACTTTACAAAACCGGAGAAATCTATAACAACTACATAATCAATTTGTTTACCTGTAATTTTTTTTACTACGCTTTTAACCAAAAGCTTATTTTTATCATTTTTATCCAAACCTAATTGATAGGTTTTGTTTATCTTCCCATTAACATCCGACACCCATAAATCGCGGGGAATAGAAACCAAATTTACAGTATTTTTTGTAGGGTTAATCATTGCAACAATGATTGTATCTGTAAGGTTTGGCCCATCATGGTTACCTCCGCCAATTCCCAATATTAAAATATTTATGTTTCCGGTTTTCTGTTCTTTTTTAAGAACTATTTCTTTTTTAATGTGGAATTTGTATATAAAGAATCCCCCAAAGATCAATGCTATTAAACCAATAGCAAGTACCACCAATTTCCAATTTTGGGAACTTTTTTTTAGCATCTTTCAATAAGAGAGAAAAAGTTTGAAGCTTCAAGACTTGCGCCGCCCACTAAAACACCTGAGATATCCGGGATGTCTGTAAACTTCTTAATATTATCCGCAGTAACACTTCCACCATACAAAACTTTTTCAACGTTCTTATTTTTTTCCTTTATTGATTTTGCCACTTTTTCTGCATTTTCCGGCGACTCAGGATTTCCTGTACCAATTGCGCTTATTGGCTCATACGCTACTATCTTAACAGTCTCCGGAATTGGGGTAGAATCACCCTGAACGCAAAAAACTATATTAAGACCACTTGCGTCAGCATTAACAACTTTTGTCTCTAGAACCTCATCCGTATCTCCAAAGTTCTGTCTTCTTTCCGAATGTCCAATTATTGTATAACTTGCCATCTTTTTAATAATTTCAGCAGGAATTTCACCCGTATATGCTCCTGCAACAAACCTTGAAACGTCTTGGGCTCCAATCTTGAACTCAAGAGCGTTAGCCACAACGTATGCATTTAAAAGCTGTAAAAGAGTATATGGGGGACAGATTAAAATTTGCTTATTAGTAAGATCCAGCTTTGCCTCGAATATTTTTCTATTAAATTCCTCTAGCCAGAGGCGTGCCTCATCTTCCGTTTTGTGCGCTTTCCAGTTAGCAACGAGCAGTAGATCTTTCATATGATACAATTGAAGAGATTTAGCCTCTTAAATTCAATTTAAACTATTATAACAGTATATGCAAAACATTTTAAAGCATCATAACATTAGATTCTTAGAATTTTGCCCGATTTTTGAAATGCATGCGAATCAATTTGCCACTTCGAAGTTGAGTGCATGAGAAAGGAGTGAGTTTGTCAGGGGGATTCCTCACAAACTTGTTGAGGAGGGGGTGAAATCACCCGACTAAACGAACGAGCTTAGAGAGCACGAAACAAGACCGTGGCTAGAGCTTTTGATACTTTTCGCGGTAGAAAAGTATAAAAAATAATGGAAAACATTCTCAATAAACTAAACGCGGAACAAAAAGTTGCAGTTGTAGCAACAGAAGGACCAATTATTGTTCTGGCAGGAGCAGGATCCGGGAAAACTCGTGTACTTATTAATCGCGCCCTTTATTTGGTAGTGGAGAAAAAAGTAAGACCGGAGAATATCTTACTAGTTACATTTACAAATAAAGCTGCCGGAGAAATGCTTGAGAGGATTACCAAAACATTTAGCGAGTTCAAAATATCCGGCCAACCAATTGTTGGAACGTTTCATTCAATATGTTCAAAAATATTAAGACGGGATGGAAGAAGTATAAATATCCCAATAGGTTTCCAAATATTTGACGACCAAGACCAATTAGAAACTGTAAAGGAAGCTTTTTCTTTTCTAGATATTAGCATTAAAGACATAAAACCAAGGTCAGTACTTGCAACTATATCCCAGGCAAAAAACCAAATGATTGACCCTGCCTCTTATGAATCTTTTGCGCGGGGATATTTTCAGGAAACAGTTGCAAAAATTTACCCCATATATCAAGGCTTATTGCGGGACCATGAGGCCCTAGACTTTGATGACCTTATGCTAAAAACTATTGAGTTGTTTAAAAATGACCCAATTGTTTTGTCCCGCTACCAAGACCAATTCCAATATATTATGGTAGATGAGTATCAGGATACAAATGAGGCCCAATTCCAACTTACAAAACTTCTTGCTGGAAAGGAAAGAAATGTTTGCATAGTTGGAGATTTCTCCCAAAGTATATATTCTTTCCGTGGGGCGGATTTTAGGAACTTGGAAAAATTTAAAAGGGATTTCCCGGAAAGTAAAACTTTCCCTCTTTCCCAAAACTATCGCTCTACCCAAAATATTTTGAATGCTGCCTACTCTGTGATTTCCAATAATACAATGCACCCTGTTTTATCACTCTGGACACAAAACCATGAGGGAGAAGAAATAAAAATATTTCCGGCAAATAGCGAACACAATGAGGCAGAATTTATAATTGAAGAAATTACCCTTGCCCAATCACGTGACCCCCGCGTAAAGTTTTCTGATTTTGCCGTACTCTATAGAACAAATGCGCAATCAAGGGCCCTGGAAGAAACTTTTTTGCATAACTCTATTCCATATATATTAGTAGGTGGCACAAGATTTTATGAGAGACGGGAAGTAAAAGATGTTCTTTCATACATTGCCTACCTTGCAAATCCCAAAAACAAGGTTGCTCTAAAAAGAATTACAAAGCTTGGGAAAAGAAGATTAGAAAAATTCCAAGAATTTGTAAAAGAATTCCAGGAAAATGATTATTTATCCAAGAAAACTACAATAGAAGTATTAGATGACGTGTTGAACAAATCTACTTACCTAAGTCTTTACAATGAAGAAGATCCGGAAGACAAGGCAAGACTTGAGAATATAAAAGAACTGCGCTCTGTGGCAATTGAATTTCCAAATCTTAATTTATTTTTGGAAAACGTAGCTCTTGTTGAACAGCAATATTCCTCTAATGGAGCGATGCCAGACCTGCCTGCCGGCAGGCAAGGTGGGCCAGTTGGGGAAAATCCGGACGCTGTAACTCTTATGACAATGCACGCAGCAAAAGGACTAGAGTTTGGGACAGTGTTTATTGTTGGAATGGAAGAAGGATTATTCCCCCACTCCCAATCAACTTTTGATACAGGAGAACTGGAAGAAGAAAGAAGACTTTGCTATGTTGGAATAACAAGGGCCCGCCACAAACTTTATCTTACTTTTGCAAAAAGAAGATTATATTTTGGACAACTTGTAAGTAATTCTATTTCCAGATTTATTTTTGAACTTCCGGAAGAAGTTTTGAAAGCAAATTATATAGAAAGAATAGCCAATGAACCGGAGTGGATGTGATAATATCATTAAAACATTAACAGATTAAAAATTAACGAACTACGAATCCGCCAGCTGGCGGACGAACTACAATTAGTATTTGGTATATGGTAAATAGTGTATAGTAAATGTTAAACAATGTATTATGCCTGACGATATTGAAACTCACCTTCCGAGTCAAAACGAAGTAGAAAAAAACCTAGCAGAACTCAAGGCAAGAGCTCAAGCAGCTTTTCCTGATGCAGCTGATATATCACTTGAAGAAAGTTATAGAGATATAGAATCCGATCCAGATAACTTTTTTGCGACAGGAAAATCAAATAATGAAACTATAAGGGCTTATTATGATTATCAAACAGATCTAGAAGATGGAGATATTATTTTTAAAGAATCTTCTGCATCTATTATCAATTTCACTGATGGATATATTAATTTTTACAAAATTGGGAGGAAAAAAGGAAATGATAGCCTCAACGATACGGAACATGCCGAAGATGAATGCCTAACTATTAAATCGGATAAAGAAGGTAAAGCAATATCCTACATCTTTAATAACCCAAAAGGAAATGACTACCGAATAAATGAATTGAGGACTATGAGAGAAACGATAGATAATCCAGACGGAGCAGATATTGAAGGGCCTATAACAAATATCACCATTAGCTATGGACCTGATGGTAACCTATCACACTTTTGGCCACCGCAGTTTGAAGATTTTTTTGTGAATTCAACTAAAGGTAATTCCACCGAAGAAGTAGATCAATATCTTAAAGATCCCAATCAAGATAGTATTAGTTTTAGAATTATAGACACACACCTTGACATAACATACAAGAAAACCGATGACGAACATCTTGGAGTTTTTAACGTAATTATTAAAGACCAAGAAGGAAAGCCTAGATACAGACTACAGATGTTTAGAAAAATAGATCCAGAAGAAATTGCTGACGCTCTGGACTTTGATCAATTACTCGCTCATCCCGACCAGCCGGCGAATGGGATAGTAGATGAAAATGGTGAGAATAGAAGATCTTGGGGAGACCTTGAATGGAGACGAGCTAGCTTTCCTGATCTTACCGGCATACACATAACTCCTCTTGATATATAATCTAATAATGGATCAGTTCATTGATATCACAGAGGAAAATAGAGATGATTACAACAAAGTTGTTGATCATCCACTCCAATCCTATGAGTGGGGAGAATTTCGCAAAAAAACCGGAGTAAAAGTAATAAGACGCGGACTTGTCAGAGACCTGCCTGCCGGCAGGCAGGTTGTCGATGGATTTACACTAACCCTTCATAAGGTTCCAAAAACAAAATACTACATTGGCTATCTTCCAAAAGGAAACAAACCCACCCCCCAAATCTTGGAAGAAATAAAAAGAATAGGAATAGAAAATAAATGCATATTTATTCAACTCGAACCAAATTTGGTCAATGGTCAATGGTCAATGGTCAAAGGTTTTAATTTAAAACGCGCAGCACATCCACTGTTTACCAAATACACTTTTGTTCTTAACATGCAACATACCGAAGAGGAATTGTTAAAAAATATGCATCCAAAAACTCGCTACAACATAAGGGTTGCAGAAAAACACGGGGTCAAAGTAAAAGAAGATAATTCAGAATCTGCTTTTAATAACTACCTTAAACTTATGACAGAAACAACAGACAGACAAGGATTCTATGCGCACACCCCTTCTTATCATAAACACTTATGGGAGATTTTATCAAAAAACGAAAAACGAACCACGAACCACAATTCCTTAACATATCATCTTATTAATGCAACCTATAAGCCCACGACTAACGACGAACGAACTACAAATAACGATGCAGTTTTAACATCTTGGGTTTTGTTTGTTTTCCATGACCATCTCTATTATCCGTATGGCGCTTCAAGCCGCCTGTACCGCGAAACAATGTCTAATAACTTAGTTGCATGGGAAGCAATAAAGTTTGGTAAAAAATTGGGATTAAAAGATTTTGATATGTGGGGAGCGCTAGGTCCGGAGCCAGATAAGAATGATCCTTGGTATGGATTCCATAGATTCAAACAAGGGTATGGTGCAGAACTTGTGGAATTTGTAGGAAGCTACGACTTAGTTATAAAACCCGCTTCTTATGAAGTTTATAAAGTTATGGATAAGCTGCGCTGGGCCGCATTAAGAGTCAAAAAAATGATTGGGTAAGATGGATAGTTATTCTCAAAAACAATCAGAAGAGATAGAAAGAATTGAGCGGGCTTTTAAAAGCGGCAATAATCCTTCTCAAGTTGTTGAACCGGTAGATGATTACGCAAATGACAACAGACTTTGTCTAACTAGCGTTGTATTCTTGCCAAAAGAGATAACAGAAATTATTACCAACAAATTAATAGAGCCATTAAGAAAGCTTGATGAAAAACAATATTTCTTTCCCCCGGAATCAATGCACATCACAATAAATAATATTAGAGTTATAAATGACCCTCCGCATTTTAATGATGATGATATAGAAAAGACCAAAGAAGTTTTTGGCAGAGTCATCCCAAAATATAAAATGATTAATTTTGACCTAAGGGGATTATGGGACTTACCAACAAGTCTTGCATTAAAAGCCTTTACCGACGAAAGATTCGGGAATCTAGCAATGGAAATAAGAAAAGAATTGAAAAATGCAGGCGTCCCGGATGATAAATCTTATGGATCAAATGATGTTGTAATAGGGAGCTCAACAATTGTTCGCTACACATCAAAACCAAATGAAAAATTTATGAAAAAAATAGAAGAACTAAAAAATATTAAGGTTGGATCTTTTGATGCAAAAGATATAAAACTTATTGTTACCAACGCAGTTGACCACCCAAACAAAACAAAAATTATAGAATCATTTAGTTTATCTTGAAATTATTGTTTGATATAATTCCTCCATGTCATCAATAGAAAGCGCAATTTCCGGGTTCCAATATAAAATTGCAGAAAAAAAATTACCAATTCAACAAGAAGATGCAAGAAATTTTGCAACAGCAGTAATGGATTATTCTCCACCGGAAGGATTTTTTGATGCAATTGCTGATTCAATGCAATATATACCAAAAAGACAATTTAATAGAGACCTCCAAAAAGCAGCTAGGGAAGGAAATGCGTTAACATCTGATAAACCTTATTATGCGGTAGTTCACCATAATCCAGGAAGCGGAATATGGGTATATAGAAATTTGGTAGACCGCGGAATGAAACCAGCAGAAAAAGTCATCAATAGAAACTCAAGAGAAATGGGAGCAATACTGGAAAAATATAATATAGATAAAGAAGCACTACTTGGTGAAATACCAAAAGACACACACATATTAGTACCTGATGATTTATCAATAACCGGTAGCCAAATTGCAGATGAAATGCTTGGGCTCTTACCGCCTGGTTATTTCAAACAATCTGTTTTGTTATTATATTCATCAGATTATGCTGACTCTGCAATAAATGATGTTGATCCAAAAATAAAAGTTATTAGAGTTGGGCAAAAAATAAAAAATTTTGGGGATCTAGATCCAAAGATATTTGAGTTTATAAGCAGACTAAATGATCATGCAAATATGGCGAGGGATGGCGCAACAGAAGAAACTGAGTCACTTTTTTGGACTTGGTATAAAATACCAGATAGAATCCCGCATATTTTTCTAGGTAAAGGTGGGTTGCCAGTTTTGATAAGACGGCAAGACTTTCAACCTCCTTATGAAAATGATTATTCTTTATTGGAGAGGTAGTCGCGGATCATTGTAAGTTCTGCGGTATGTTCTGCGGTGTGGGCTGTTATAAAAATTAATCCTCCCCCAACACTATCAATTACCATTTCTCCCATTGGGGTTTCTTCACTCAATTTATCATCTAGCTTTAGACTTCTTGTTCCAAAATCTTCAACTGCATCAAGCGCCATATCTATTGATGCATTAATATCTTCCAGACTATGTTCACTACCATATTCTGCATCCTTATCCCTTTCAAATTCTAACCCCATAATTTTCACTCTTAACCAAAAGTTGGCAGACTGAGCGGCATGAAAAGCAACTTGATTTACTTTTGTTCCTTCTTTGTAAACTTGTTTATTAATATCTACCTCGTTAACTACTGTTTTAAGTTTTGTAAGATATGACTTTAATCTTTGTGCCGGATTATTCTTTTCCATATTTAATATTCTAACTCTTTAACCCGTTAACCCGCAACTCTTTAACTAACCTTATACAAGTGCATTTTGTTTTCTTTATCCGTTTGTACAAAAGTTAATTCCGGGCCAGATGAATCTTTTGACGCAGAGGGAAATTCATAATTAAAACTTACAACCCTTGTTCCTTTTTTAAGTTCTTTTAAAAGTTTTGGTTTTAGTTTTTCCAAAACTCTTGGCACTAAATATACAAATACTACTGTTGCGGAAGATAAATCTTCTTCAAAAAAATTGGCTTTTTTTAATTTAACTTTTTTGCCCAATTTATTTTTCTTAACATTTATCATGGCAATTATGTGGCGCGTTGGGTCTATTTCTATTCCCACACTTTGTGCTCCAAATTTTTTGGAAGCTACTACCAAAAATGTTGCATCCCCACTACCCAATTCATATACCAAATCATTCTCTGTGATATTGGCAAGAGTTGCTGCTGCCATTGCCTTCTTTCCATTTGTTCTCCACCATGGACTCCAAGGACTATCAGGAGGCCAAACCCAAGAAAGAATGATAAGCAAAAAACCTATGAAGATAAGAAGGATGATGTTAATAATTTCCATATAGTTAGATATTCGAAAGTCGCTGGTCGTGATTAGCCGAAGCAGGCATAATAGTATTTTAGCATGGAAGTGATAGAATCATAAGTAGAATATCAGACCGAAGAATACAAGATTCTTCTCCGATAAATCGGTATCAGAATGACAAACGTAAAAATGACTATTGAAGAGATTGCCAAACAACATAAATTTTGTTTTATTTGCGCCGGTGTTTTGGAATACAAAGAAAAGAATTTATTAATCTGCACAAAATGCGGTTACCACAAATACATTAATCCAGTCCCATGCAACGGGGCTTTGTTGAAAAATTCTAAAGGTGAAATATTACTTATAGAAAGGCGAATTGACCCAATGAAAGGTTATTGGGATTTTCCCGGAGGATTTGTAGATTTGGATGAAAATATAGAAGAATCAATGGCTCGTGAATTAAAGGAGGAAACAGATCTTACTATTGTAGATTTAAAATATTTTTGTTCAGAATATGATATTTATACTTATGATGGAATTACCTTTCCCACCCTGGGGTCAATATTTACGGGAACAATTCCCGACGGTCAAGAAATTACGGTTCACGATGATGTTGCAAGTTACAAATTTTTTGAACCAAGCAAACTCCCATTTGATAAACTCGCTTTCAAAAGTGTAGAAAAGGCGCTTAAAACCTTAATTGCGGAAAACGCGATTGACCTCTAAAAGGCTCTATTCTTTTAGCAACATCTAGGATATTCTTTTGGAGTTGATTCATGTCTGTAGTTAAAGAACCACCCACTTCTCTTACTGGTATTGCAGTTCCCGTATATCTCTCTACCTGTTCCGCGATAGTTTCATTTTTCCCTCCATCCAAATAAGACTGGTCATACATGACTTTTAAACCTCCTGCCAAACCCACGATAAAACGCCTAACGTGATTTCCAGATGCCCATTCTAAATATGAGGCTGCAACACCCGTAGAATAGTATCCTGTCTTTATGTAATCGTCTCCACCACCCATTCCAAATTCTCCCTCTACGACTCCGTCGCTAGAGTCTATTTTCCCTTGTCCCTCTAGCAACTCTTCATTTATGGCTGCCAAAATACTCTCAACTCCAATCTGCTCATTTAGGAAAACTCTCGCCTTATGCATCTCAACTTCTGCGCCTTGCTTCTCTATTTGTTCTCCCACAACAGATTCCGCAACCTTCACAACTCCAGCAGTCATCTCTGCCTCTCTAGCTGCTTTAATTTTCCTGAGATCTTCAATAAAACCCATAAGGAGGATATTATACCACTAACTTTCACGGCCGTTGCAGATCAGACGAGCAGATTCTTTTATACCTGGCACTCTCTTATGATCTATCTGGTACATTCCACTCAATTGTTCATCCGGAACCTTTACCAAATCACAAGTCATAACAATCCCATTATCAATGAACCTGGTTTTTTCTTCTTTTGAAATATCTGTAAGCGTTGTAACCGGATACATCTTGGGCCTTTCTACAAAGTCTTGAAGATTTCCTTCTTCCGGATAATTCCATGCAAGCGTTTTAACACCTTTACACTCTGCATAAGTTATGGCGTCTGTTGTAAGCTTGGTATTTGTTGCTACCCAAACAGCATCAATTTTGTTTTTCTCTTTTACATCTAAAAATCTTGCATAGGTATAAAGAATTACCTGGACATCAGACTTGCCAAAAGTCTGGTTGTGGAATTTTACTTCTACAATTTCCCTTCTTCCATCTTTTTCGAGGACTATATCTATCTCATGGCTCACACACTCACCCTGCATAATTACATCTGTCTGGGTTTTGTAACCTTGGTCTTGAAAGATTGCGGCAAGATATTTTTCAAAAGGGAAGCCTGTTGGCCCCAGCTCAAAGATTGCTTGGCGGAGATTAAAACGGAGGCCGGCTTTTTTATCTTTGTCTATTAAGAATTCACGGATGTGATAGAAGATTTCATCTGTTGTGATGTAGCCGTTTGCCGGTACCTTTTCCCTAATGTGCTCTAGAACTCTATCATGGAGTTCTTTTGGTACGCCAACACGGGTCATGGAGCGGATGACGCGAGCGTCATCAAACTTAACCTGCTCTCCATTCCGCTTAACTACTATAATAGGTTCACTAGGCATTAAGAATAGTATACTAAATTAGTTAATAGTTTGTAGCTTATGACTATAAAATGTACCTTAAATTGAGAATTGTAAGAAACTCTTGAAATTCACCTGAAAATGGAGCAAAAATTAATTATATGGCTACCGAAGATAAAACACCAAAAGACCCTATTGGGAAATTAATTTCAGAACATACGGAATACTCTAAAAATAAAGATGAACTTTTAGATATTCATGTTGGTAATCCCCTCAAGAGAATTACAGAACTACTTGAGGAAATAAAAAAACAAAAAGCTTTTAGCTTTACACTCAAAGGCTCTTTAGGAATAGCAGGTGTTTTCCTTGCCTTATCTATCTTCGGAATACTCGGGGGAGGAGCGATTTTGTGTGACAAGGGTAATCAAAGCCAGGTGGGAATAGTTAAAGTATTGAACGTAAAAGATACGGATAACGCATCCGACTTGCCTGTTATATCTTTATGGATAAATTATTTCGCACCAAAACACACGTACAATCGTACTGTATTAGTGAAACAGAATGGAGATATCATTAGGCTTCCATATTCTAATAAGGTTGACTTCTCGAACTATTCTAACTACCAAGTATTGGCAACTGGAAGTTATGATTCCTGCAGCCAAAGCCTTACAATTAACGACCCGTCTGGAATAGAAGTTTACTTAAATTCTCCTAAGAATTGAAAATAGTTCTTGGTCTACTAATCAAAATCCTTTTACTTTTGGGTCTACTCATGCTATCATTCGGAACATTGGAATTAACATATGGAAAATAGAAAAAAAATACATGAGGAATATCACAAAAAAACTTCTGGACAAACTAAACTAATTTCAGAAAAAGATTTTACATATAAGCTTTTACTACCAATTATTAACAGGTATGACAAGGGGAAGAAAAAAGTCCTCGATATAGGCTGTGGAGCAGGAACAATCTCTTTATACCTTGCAAGTAAAGGACACAGTGTTAAAGGAATAGATATATCAAATAAAGCAATAAAAGCATGTATAAAATCTGCGAAAGACATGAGAATAAATAACGTTCATTTTCAAAGAATAGATTTTCCACATACTATCCCTACTGGCAAATTTGACTTAATAATTTGTACAGAAATTATTGAACATCTTGACCAGGACATTCAGGCACTTAAAAAGATGTATAGAATTCTAAATAAAAATGGCGTACTAATTCTTTCAACTCCATCCATTGATGCTCCGCTAAATAAACTTGGCTTAACAAAAAAATTTGATAAGAGAGTCGGACACCTCAGGAGGTATAAAAAGAATGATCTTATCAAGACATTAAAAAAAGAGAATTTTAAGATTATAAGCTCTGAGATAAAAGAAGGACCAATTCGTAACTATTTATTTGTAAATAATTATGCTGGCAAATTTGTGAGATTTATAAAATTTTTCTTAGTAGATGTAGTGACTTTCATGGATAACTTGTCAGTAAAATTTTTTGGAGGATCAGATATTGTTATTGTTGCTAAAAAATGACCTCTTAGGAATTCGGAGACCAAAAAGACTTGTTCTTATCTTCAAATTCAACAAAAAAAACTCTAATAAGGAAAGGTTTTCCAAAAGAGAAGCAAAATCATACTATTTACCTATTGTTTTATAAAGGTTTACAATGTAGTATTATAGTGTGCATAGAAAAGTTATTAAAAAATATATTCATGTAATGAAATATATGGGCTCTAAGCGGGAACTATTAGAGCAAATAGAGAAAATCGTGGCCAAGAATCTACCTGAGGGCGGGGTTCTTTTAGATATATTTGCAGGAACTTGCGGAGTTGGAATTTATCTTAGAGATAAATATCCAATCTACTCTAATGATATTCAACTGTATTCAGAATTTATATCTAAAGGAACAGTTGAATCTGGCCCTATCCAAGTAAGTCGTGAACAAGTTTGGGCCCTAATTAAGGATGACTATGAGAAAAATTACAATCACGTGTACTCTAAGCTTAAAGAGAGCGTTGATTTAAGCAATAAGTTCATTGCAACTAAGACGTGGACTAAACCAATTCTTGCTGAATATTTGAAATTTATTAAAAGTCTTCCAAACCCAGAAAACATGGAAATGTTTAAAGGCAAGAACTGGCTTGTAGACAAATATATTGAGCGCTCAAATAAAAATTCCTTGTTTCCCTACATCCAAACTATATTTTTGTTTTCGGAAATGTATTTTAGCCTAGATCAATCACTAAAAATTGACAGCATAAAATATGCAATAGACAAGTTATCAGAAAAAAACCTAGCTTTGGGGAATTTAATGAATGTGGCCTTAATTCATGCCTATAGCTATTGCAGCGCAGGAACTGGTCATTTTGCTCAATTTAGAGACTTATCAACTCTAAGTTCGGTTACAGATGTATTTTTATATAGAGGTAGAAGCATTGAGGATTATTTTCTTAAAAAAATGGAAGAGTTAATTTTGGCTACGCAACTGAATAAATATCATGATTTGAGCAAATCCTTCTCTCAAAACTACACAACGCTACTAGATAATAAGTCAGTTATGTCTAAAGTTGGCCTTATATATGCTGACCCGCCCTATTCGTTTGTCCATTACTCAAGATTCTATCATGCTATTGAGGATTTATGCAGGTATGATTATCCAATAGTGCTACATAAAGGAAGATACAGGACAGACCGCCATCAATCTCCTTTCTGCATTAAAACGTTGGCACCTAAAGCATTCAAAGACTTACTAGCTAAGGCAAACAAATTCAAAATACCAGTTTTAATATCCTACTCTAATACTGGCATGATTAGACTAAGTCAAATAATCAAGATAGCTAACGATATCGGCTACAAAACGGAGCTAACGGAAGTCGCTCACAAGCACTCAACGATGGGAAGACTTAAGGATAAAGATCGCGATGTGACTGAAGCCCTAATTTTATGCAATTAGTTCTCTCCTGCTGCTTCTTCTATTTGCTCTTTAACTTCCTTAACGCACGCATTTTTAGTTATTGCTAAAACTAAAAGAGGACACTCCGCTGCCCCACCACCTATTATTTTTGGCATAAGTTTCCCTAAATGCGTAGTAGATGCACCATAAGATGAACCCTTACCCAGTTCATTAAATAACTCTTGCAATTCATCTGCCCTGGTAACTATGATGCCAACACTAACCACGCCAATCTGATGCAAAAGCCTAAAGTTATTCAAATCCCTATCAAAGAAGGGGTCTTTGTTATTCCATTCTAATTCAACAGCTATCTTGTTCTTATAGTAGTCGACGTTATGCGTAGGCGAAGGATTACTCGTACCATCTATCACTACATCCACATCCCATTTTTTCTCTTTCCAGCCATTACCGTATAAAACATTATCGAATTTTGTTGCAATTGGTGACTTCCTCCCACCCGGGGTAATAATATCTTCGTGAGTTATTTGAAACTGTTGAAGAAGATCCGAAAGCTGTTTTAATTCCTCAGGGAAATCATTTTTTAGAATAGCGCTAGCATGTCTAAACTCATGGATGTCGAATTTATGCAGTATTTCAGGACTAAATATTGATGTTGATGATAAGCTTGTCATTCAAAAAGTCTTTCTATTTTAACATTTAATCCAATTGATATCTTCTGTAAAGATTTAACCGATAAATTTCTGGCCCCTCTTTCAACCGAACCGATATAGTTTCTGTGTAGCTTACAAGCTGATGAAAGCTCCTCTTGAGTGATCGCTTTCATCTCTCTGTATTTTTTAATGTTTCCTCCGATAATTTTTAGTATGTCTGACATGCCATAAAGTATAACCAAAATAAGTAATTTATTCTATATCTTACCATATCATAGAAGGTATGGATACAAAATTTATATTATAAAGACTTTTTATGCTTTTGATAAATTTTATTCTATTAAAAAATTATTAACCAGAATTTTAAAAAACAAATGGCAGCCAAACAACGTCGCCATTATTGGACGAAAAACTTAATGGCTTAGGGTTCTTCGTGATATTTTTCCATAAACTCCTGTCTCCACTTTTGTAATCTTGCCGCACTTGGACTATTGGGATCCGGAACATAATCTTTATTATTTCCGCCCTCTCTATTAAGATTTTGAATAAATCTTTCCATAACTCTAATATTCTGTAATGAGCCCCTATATTTTCTGCTATATGCGAGCTTCTCAATAACTTTTGCATCTTTTGGGTCGAAAATTCCCGCTCCATCCTGTGAATTAACAACAACTATATCGTAGACAAAATCCTTTTTCATCTCATCTGCAAGAGGACCAACTAAAAACCTCGTCTCTCTAGGGTTAAATTCAATCTCTTTCCATGCCCCCGCATCGCATAAACCCTCAAATATCTCTATTAATTCCTCTCTAAATGACGGTGTTATATGAGCCTGTGGAAGTAATCCCCTGACCCCAACCATAATTCTGTC
Source organism: Patescibacteria group bacterium (assembly GCA_035549315.1). Taxonomy (GTDB): domain Bacteria; phylum Patescibacteriota; class Microgenomatia; order Levybacterales; family GWA1-39-11; genus GWA1-39-11. Next base: position 37,868 of record DASZRC010000027.1, read on the forward strand.
TTTCAATTCTGATGTTCTGGGCACATCTGAAACTTCCATTGCCGGTAGACCAAATGCTTTCTCTAATGAACTTGGCTCAACCCTCTTAAATCTCATGTCTCTTCTTGGAAGTAAATCATATAAGCCCAATAATTGGTGATTTAAAAATTGAGGATCTTGTGGGATTGGAACGCCTTCTGTTGTCATTGGATTGAATTATAAATCCAACCAGCAATAAGGTAAAGTACTTTTGAATAAACGGTCAAAAACGTCCGACCAGCAGCCAAACAACGTGGCAATTATTGGACGAAAGACGTAGTTACCTGAATTAATTGAGCTAAGTTTCTTTCCTCTCTCATTCTAAGCCTCAATTCATCCGCTCTAGTAGATAGTCTTTTTCTCTCCTCTGACCATTTTTCGCGGTCCGTATCTGAATTGGCAGCTTGAATCATTCCATCGAGCGCATTGCTTCCTCTATTTAATGCTTTTAACTCATGTACCATTAAACCTAATTTATTAAATTCCTCGGCTGCAGAAGAACTCGCAATATAAGATCGATTATCCCAATCGGCTCTATTAGCTTTGTCCAATTTTCTTATACGTGATGCCGTCTTTGATAGCTCAATGAGAGCATTAGCAGCCCTTCTTGGATCTTTTACGCGGTCAAAATCCTGCGCAATCTTTAATTGAGTTTGATATAAAAGTTCAAGATAAGTTATTTTTCTTTTCTCCCAAGTCTCCTTATCCTCTGGTTTCAATTTAATCATCCCATCTATTCCTGCTAGACAATATATGAGCTGCGTTACCCGCCTAGAAGGATTGGTTTCCGAATCTGCCATTCTCTTATTCCAACCGATATTTTTATCCAACCATTGACTCTTATCTTCATCTGTATCTGATAACTTAACCAAATTACTTGTAATGAATGCCGCCAAACCATACTCCGCCCTTAGAGATTCTCCATCCTGCGCAAGATCTATAGAACGAGTTACAGAATTATCTGCAACAACAAACCATTTCCTAGCCTCGTCTTTATTTACCTCACCATATCCAATCGCAGCTGCAGCCTGAGCAGACCAGTATATATATACTCTCTCCCCATGAGAATTATCACTCCTATGAGAAACTTCTGCTGCTTTCCGTGCATGATCAAACCATATTTCATCCCATGCTCTCTTATCTTCTGGAGTATTTACATATAACGCCGCTTTTCTCGCTGATTTATGAAGAGTGGCATGAAAAGTAAATTCCCAACCATTGTTTATAAGAGATACGGAGTCTAGAATATCATGAAGGTTTTTATATGCCTGTTCTAATAAATCTTTTCGTTTTTCTGGATCTTCCTCTATCTCTGCCTGTTCATTTCTTGCCCAGGCCTGCATGACAGCGGCAGAAAAAACTTGCCCAGATGAATCTGGCAGTTTTAAATCCAAAGCTTTATCTGACCACTTACATGACTCTTCATACCAGTTAATCTTAGCAGCTGGCTCAGTCTCTCCGCGGGCGACTTTAAGTGCACTATCACCTAGATTTACGTATGCCAACAACCTGACCTTGGCGGGCATTTCTAAATGCAAGATTTTTCTAACCGAGTTGAAGGCTCCAAGCGCATTACCGTCCATCATGTCTACTGTACTATTTTTAATAGCACGGTAGATATTGGGTTTCCTGACCAAATTAGAACCTCTACCCAAACGCCTATTACTACCTTCTTTTTCTAAAAGAGAATTTGCAAGATCTTCCTCGCCCATATATTGCTCAAGAAGTGATGCAAAATCTTCTTCTGGTTGAGCACCCGGATTGTCTAGTTCTGTCATGTGCGTATTTTATCAAAAAATGAGGCTAAATGCTCAAGGTTAGTTAGGAGAGGTTAGTTGTTTTTTATTGAGCCACTTACATTATCAGGCAAATTATCAAAATATAATTTCCTTTGATCTTCCTCAAGTTTACCAATCTGTTTTTCATTTTATTTGTTTACTACTGCATACAAATACTTATATGCATCGACTGCAAGCTGTGCGCCCGCAAGAGTAAATTCCGGAATCAACAATCCATGATAATCGGCAGCAAAAAGCTGTCTCCTCATACTCTTTAGTTGCTCTTCTACTGTTTTTTCTCCAGAATTATCCTTAATTAAAGTATCACTACGTCTTTTTGCTTGATCTATTAACTTCAGATAATATTCTGCGTCTTTAACAGCGTCTAGCTCCACGCCGTTTACAACTCTAACATAATCCATTGATTCCTGAACGACTTGTCCCGCGGTTCCTGCTATATACTCCTCTCCCGAAGAAATCGAATTAATAATTACACCAGCACCCACTGATGCATCAGCCAAAACAAAGAAGTGATTCATTTCATTCTTGCCCATCTCAACAAGTGCATCTTTACCCATAACCCCGGAAAGATCCACCATTAATCGTGCTGTAATTAAGCCTGGAACGGAATGCCCTTTGCCAGATTCCCTACTATCTCTTATTTCTCCCGCAATATCAGTTTTTTTATCCTTAAGCCCTCTCATGAGAGCTTGCTTGTAGCCGGAAAAATAAGCAAGAGTATCTCTTTTATCTGCTTTTGACAGATTTCTTGATCTTTCACCCCACATCACCCTGTATGTAAACACTAAATCATTTTCCTGATTTGCCATAACGCGTATTTTACCAAAATATATGCCTAAAAGCTTATTTTATTTTTATATCCTACAAAAAATTGGCAGCCAAACAACGTTTCCATACAAGAATTTAAAATTTAGAAATATTTTGACTCATATATGAGACAAAATAAATTAAAAGTTAAGATAAAGAATGTAGTTGTTTGTGGAAGAAAGATCTAACTATTTCTTATTGGGGATTCAGCATATTCATTTTCTTTGTAAATATATGCCTGTACCCTTACTGCTCGTAGATACCCACCTTCTTCTTCCTCAATATTTCCGAATCTTTCTTTCATTTTTATTTGTTTACTACCGCATACAAATACTTATATGCATCAACTGCTAATTGAGCTCCTGCGAGCGTAAACTCCGGAACCCACAGCCCTCTATATCCCGCAACTGAAAATCCCTTTCTCAAACTTTTTAATTTATCCTCTACCGTCTTCGCTCCAGAATTATCCTTAATTAAGGCGGAACTACCTAGCTTTGCCTCCTCCATCATCTTTATATATATCCCTGCACCACGTACTGCATCTATGCTTGGGTCAAAAGATTCTGCTACATATCCAATAGTTTCGCTCACTTTGTTTTCCGCAATTCCTGCGATATATTCTTCCCCTTCTGTTACTGAATGCAAGACTAAGGTGGAACCCATGGATGCATCAGCTAAAACTAAAAAATTGTTAACTTTATTCGCCGCCATTTGATTGAGCGCGTCATGGTCTATTACCCGAGGAATCTCCATCACTAAACGATTGGCTATTAGGCTAGGGACCGAGAGCCTAGTCCTATCTGCTGTAGCAGTCTTTATATCAGCCACAAGCTCATCCCTCTTATTTTTTAGATCTCTTAATAACGACTGCCTGTATCCGGAGAAGTAGAACATAGCAGCTTTTTTATCTGCTTCCGAAAGATTTCTACTTCTATCTCCCCACGCTTCTCTCATTCTAAATACTAATCCAGCTTCATGATTCATAATGGTTGCATTTTATCAAAAAATGAGGCTAAATGCTCAAGGTTAATTAGGAGAGGTTAGTGAGCCTTTTTTCCATTGATAGACTTACTTCTATTGCCCTTCTTTTTCTTACTAAGAAATCTACAAAATTCCATTCTATTTCCTTTATCTCTCCACCTTTACTTAGAACCTTTTTAATCCTTTCATCTTGTGCATATGTTGGCCCCAAACCAATAACAACTACAGCCTGCATATATTTATTACCTTCTATGTATACTGTTGCTCCGGGATTTTGCTTCACAATTCTATCAACTACAAAATACGCCCCGAGCGATTGACGCAGAGATTTAAAAATCGCTGCCCTAACATATACGCCTTCTTCTTTAAAAATTGGTCCGAGTTTTTCCGCCATGATTAGTTACGTCTTATTGGATCCATTTGTCCATTAGAATATTTTTTGAGTGCTTGATCACTATAAATTCCTTCAACCCTAGAAATAAGATCATCGTCAAATTGCATTATTCGTCCTGATATTGCAAGTGCATTAGTTATCGCCTTATCAACTGTTTCCCTGGGTTTTTGCCTTGCACTTACAATAAGGAGAAACTTTTCTCCATAAGGAAGACCTGCGACATTAACGCTTGCACCATTAATAGCTGCCAATATTCCATCTCCCGCCCAGGAAACTTCATCCTGTGAATCCACTTCTGCAACTCTTAGGTATATTCCTTCCTCTTCCTCAATATTTCCAAATCTTTCTTTCATAGAAAGGAATTATATGATTAAAGTGGGGAAAAGTAAATTTAAGTCACCTCTAAGTTAAGAGGTTAGTTGTTTGAGGCAAGCTTTTGCTTTAAGGATTCTTCTATTTCTTCTCCTATTCTTTTTCTAAGTAAACCATCAACTACCAACTCATGTACGTTAATTTCTCTTCCATTCTTATCTTTCAAAGCACTCATAATATCATTATCAAAACGCCAATAAGATTCATCATCTCCAATAACAATAACCGTACTCATATTCTTATTTCCCGGGGGAACCAAATGCACTTGTGCACCAGGATTTCTATCTACTATTCCGGAGACGGAATTAAATGCTTTATCCGCTTGTATTGGATCATAGAATATTGCACCCCTTACATACCTTCCTTCGTCCTTCTCAATAGCGCTTCTTTGTCTTTCATTTTTCATAAGTTTTTAATAATTATTATTCTGTGATTTCTTATGCCACAAGTTAAGTATTATAAGATTGATAAGTTAAAAAGTAAAATTAAGTAGCTATTCCTCAAACGGATTAGGGAGAGGATCGCGGGGCGGAAGATATTTAGCATAATAAGCCATAATATGGAGATTCATATCTACCCCTAATTCTTGGTATGCTGCCAAATATTTCATTTTTGCTTCCTGAATTCTTAATGCTGCAAGCTCAGGATCAAGGCCACCCAAGACATCATCTACAATTCTTTTTCCTATGGGAGGTAGATACAATGTCTGCTCTTTTCTATCCTTATTATAGGAATCTTCCATTAAGCCCCTATTATGGATTCTCCCTCCTAGTATATTTAAGGAATATAAAGTTCTTTGCGCAACATTAGCCTCGGATAAATCAAGAGATGAGTACAAGCCTTTAACTCTGTCTAACTCTTGCCTAGCTGTTTCTAGTGTAATTTCAGGATAGGGCTCGGGCTCAGGCGCCACATTTTCCGGCTTTCTCCAGAAAGCGAATCTACCAAATTTACCGCGTCTTGATTCCATAATCTATATTATAGGTCTAATTGTTTAAAAGTCAAACTAAGATTTTTTACGGGGAAATTGCGGAATTTGATCCGGAGTTACGATACCTCTTTTAACAAGCTCAAATAATCTACTGCCATCTGTTATTTGTGCCTTCAATCTATCTATCTCAGCCAAGGCAGCTCTATTCACCCCAGCATCATTTCTTCCTGGATCAACCATTTGTTCCCGAAAAAACTGGGCTGCTTTCCTAACCCTTACCGATGGCTTATCATAATCCCAACTTTCTCTTGCAGCTTGAACATCGCGAATATTTTCAAAAGATCTACCATCAAAAAATCCAAAATCCAAATCTGGAATTCTATTATTAATAGCAACTTCATCTGCTATGGCAATTACTTGCGCAGCATTAACAATCCCTTCTCTTGTTAAAATTTTTCGTGTTCTGGGATCTAAACGTAAAAGCTCAAGTCCCATCTGAGAGAATCGATTTGGCTGATACCTATCTTCTTTTTGATCTGCACTCATAAAACGGATTATAAGATTTTAGATGTGAAGTTGCAAACCTATCCTACAGCAACCGGCTCTTGGGGATGATGCTTGTCATATACTCCCATTATTTCTTCTAATTTTTCTTTTGCCTCTGTCATTAGCTGGTCATCCGGATTAGCCAATAAAGTTTTGTAATTTTTCCTCATATCAGAAAGCATTTCATCAAGTTCTTCAACCCTTGTTGAGTGATTTTCTACAACATAGTAAACAAAGTTGCTATGATATGGGTCATTCTGTGCCGTTAACTCTTCTCCTGGTTTTAAAGGCGTGCGTGGCCTTCCGCCTTTTTCAACAAGAAAATAATGGTCCCGTCTTATAAAATCTGCAATAAGATCTCTAACCAAAAGCTTTTTATCTATGGGACTATTTGTAACTTCTTGATAAAAAGTAGCTACCGCTCCGCTGAAATCTTCCCCAACGCTACCCTGAGTTAAAATCATTCCGGCTTTGTTTTCTCTAGGATGATTACCGGACAAAACTACATTTGCCATCTTTCCCTCAAGGGCAGAATCCAACCCGACGTCTTCCACTAGTTCGTCTGTCATAACCCAATCAGGCCTAATACTTTTTGCATATGAAAACATTTTTCTTTGAGCAAGCTTATCTCCTTGAGAAAGCGGGAATGTTGCAAAAACAATTGCTTTTGCTTTATCTGCTGTGAGTGGGGGATATTGCCCTGGCTTCTCTTCTTCCATAATTTATATATTCTACCACGGGTACGCAATTACATTTTCTTACAATTTTCATACGTTGATAAATTGCTTAAAAATTGGTCAAAAAAACGTTAAAATGCTTACTTTGAACCTGAATTGCTAGCTAATTTCCCTTTTATAACCCTACGTGTTACACTAAATATCTCCTGATTTTATTCTTACAATTCTTTAACCTGACTAAGGTTTAATGCTTTATTAGGTCCTAGCCTCGGCTTGACCCATACAATTGGTTTTATTAAACAATTCAAAATATTTTTTGGAGGAGGAATTTTAAAAGATGCAGAAGAAAAAGAAAACATTAAACAGAAAAAACTTACAAAACCCTGAGTTTTATGGACTCCCAAAGTACACACAATTTTTCTACACTCTCCTGTCTCTAATTTTTGTTTTCGGCTTTGCTCTCTGGTGGTTTCAACCAAACCATATACCTTTTAACTTTGCCGGAGAACTCCGTTTTATAGATATTCTCTTATTTCTAACCGTAAGCTACATTATCTGGCAACCAATAACAATGGATATTTTGACATGGGCAATTTCATCCAACATAAAAGATATTCGTCACCAAAAACCGACCGCCGGATCAAAAGTAGCTTTTATAACAACCATAGTTCCTGCTAGTGAATCACTAGATTTACTACATAAATGTTTACCTGCTATGGTAGATGCGTCATACCCGCATGACACTTGGCTTTTAGATGAAGGGGATAGCGCTGAAGTAAAAGAAATTTGTAGAAAATATGGTGTCCACTATTTTACAAGACATGGCAGGGAAGAATTTAACACCCCAAATGGAAAGTTCACCAAAACAAAAGGCGGAAACCACAATTCTTGGTATGAAGTCTATGGAGATAATTATGATTTTGTTGCCCAGATTGATACAGACTTTGTCCCCAAAAAAACTTTTCTCACAAAAACATTAGGATACTTTAGGGATCCAAAAGTTGCTTTTGTTGGTACTCCACAAATATATGGAAATACAGATGAGTCAATAATTGCAAGAGGAGCAGCGGAACAACTTTATACATTCTACGGATCTGTTTTAAAAGGATTAAGTAGTATGAAGATGACTCTACTTATTGGGGCAAACCATATTATTAGAGTTGCAGCCTTACGTAATGTTAATCACTATAGTGCACATATAACTGAAGATTTAATAACGGGAATGAAACTCCATGCCAACGGTTGGGAGAGCGTTTACATTTCAGAACCTCTTGCAGTTGGGGAGGGCCCATCAACCTGGGAGGCATATTTTAGTCAACAAATGCGTTGGGCGTATGGATGTATGGATATATTTTTCCACCACAGCCCAAAACTATTTAAAAGAATGGGGCTAAGAAGAACAGTATATTATTTCTTTCTCCAACAACATTATTTTACAGGACTTGCCATGGCGCTAAGTATAATTTTGATAAGTCTTTATTTTTTCCTAGGACTTAGGGCAGCAAATGTAGACCTCTACAAATTTTTTGGGCTCTACTCCGTAACCCTCATAATTTGTTGGCTAATGTCTGTTTTCCTACAAAGGTTCAACGTATATAGAAAAAGTGAAGGGGAAATGCTAGTTGCCGGAAAACTTATTAGTATTGCGGCATGGCCCGTTTGGTTCTTGGCATTTATAAGTTTGGTTACCGGTAAAAAATTATCATACAAAGTTACTCCAAAAGGGGAAAATGACGCAAAACCAAAAAGGTCCTTTAAAATTTTTATTCCCCATATAACACTGGGGTTAATAACATTGGCAGGACTTCTTTATTCTATTTTCATAGGAAGACAAAACATTGGAATGGTTTTCTGGGCAAGTGTTTCTATTATTCTTATGTTTAGTGTTCCATTTACCCAAGAAATAGATGATTTTACAAAGAAAGCGCAGAAAATTATGGTAAGGGTAGGTTTTAAACTTTATAAAATAATAAGAAAAATTGATAGCAAACTTACACCGGAATTATTTAAATCAAGCGAGGAAAATGATGTCAAAAGGGTTAAAAAAATTGCCCCAAGAAAAAGATATCTTAATGATTATGTTTTTCTAACTCTTGTAGTAATTATTTCATCTGTTCTCTATATAAATAAGATTTCATTTTATAGTGATGACTGGTCATTCTTGGGAAACTTTAGTTTGTCACAAAACCATTCACTACTTGGATTATTCCAAACAGCAACAACACCAAATACATTAATGCGCCCCGTCCAAAATTTTTATGAAGCGCTTCTATATTGGTCTTTTGGAACATCACCTCTTGGCTACCAACTGGTAAATTTGGGAATATTTATTGGAATAGTTGTATTTTTCTATACCGTTCTAAGGCAGCTCAAAGTACCAAGACTTTTATCCGTTGCGATTCCCCTTGTCTATGTACTGCTCCCCAATTATTCAACAGACAGATTTTGGTTTGCGGTACATCAAGCAAACCTTAGCGTACTATTTTATTTTATAAGCCTTTTTGCTGCTTTAAAATCCGTATCACGTTTTACACTTAGAAAAAGTCTATGGAAAGTAATTAGTATAGTGGCCCTTTTATTAAGCGTATTAAGTTATGAAGTTGTTATTCCATTATTTGTAATAAACTTATTTATTTTGTGGAACCCATACAATCTTTTCTTAAGAATTGTTTATGGGAAAAGACGGTCAAATATGGTTTTTATAAGCGTAATCTCCATATTTCTTCTTTATACCTTGGTCTTCAAAGCACTTACAACAAGGCGCCTTACCGGAGGCATTGACATAAACTACATCCTACATGTTTTGGGATCTGCGATACATGTAAATTACGGTTCTTGGTTTATTAACCTACCATACATATGGGGAGAAATAATTTCTGCCCATACCGATCCAATTCTTCTTGCACTAACCGGAATAATGTATGTTTTTATTTTCTATCATTTATATTCCCTTGCATCAGACCCCGATTTTAAATTCCCTACAATTTCTGCAATGAAAACTCTAACACTTTCTAGTTTTGTTATTTTCTTTTTGGGATATGCAATTTTTTTCACAAACAACCAAGTTGGATTTTCTCCAACGGGGGTTGAGAATAGAGTTGCTATTGCAGCAGCCATTGGAGTGGCTATGACTTTTGTTGGGCTATCCGGATGGTTAAGTAAAATATTTTTGCCGGAAAAAGCAGCAAAGGTAATGTTTTGCATTATTCTATCTTTGATATGCGCCGGAAGTTTTTTGACCGTTAATACAATTGCATCTTTTTGGGCCGATGCAGGATCCAAGAGCACCAAAGTTCTTGCCGACATACATAAAGAATTTCCTACTGTGAACAATAAAAGTACAATACTTCTTGATGGAGTGTGTCCATATGTTGGACCGGCACCGGTTTTTGAAGCAGATTGGGATCTTAAAGGAGCACTGGAAACATATTACCTCAAACCATTGAATGCAGATATTGTGACGCCTCGCCTAAAGGTAAAAGACAATAGCATAACAACTACTATTTATACATTCACCACAAGCTATCCTTATAAAAACATGTACATCTACAATTACAAAACCAAACAAATTTTCAAAATTAATGATGCTGACGATGCGCATGCATACTTTAATACGTACAACAATGACCTAAATAATGGCTGTCCCAATGCAGAGGCCGGAAAGGGTGTGGCTATCTTTAAATTTATATGATACCTAAAGTTATTTTTATTTTTATCACTATTGTTTTGATATTAGGTGGCAGTTATACACTGCTTAATAACCACCCGCATCAAGAAATTTTACTTGGTGCTTGGACACAAGGATTTTATGATGCAAACCAGAAAAAGTTAAACCCTCAAAAACTTTTAGACTTTGAGTCTTTAACAAAGAAAAAATATTCTATAGCCCATTATTACAGAGGATGGGAATCTTTTATTGATCCCACTCTTGTTAAAGAATTTAGTTTACTAAGAAAAAACGGATGGACCCCAATGCTTAGCTCTAACCCATATTATTTTTCTGATTGTCCCGTGCAAACTGAATCAATATACAAAAGCATTGCAGAAGGTAAGTGTGACGAGTTTTTAAATAAAGCCGGGGAAAATTTAAAGAAAATTAACAAACCGTTTTATTTGGCTTTTGCTTGGGAAATGAATAACAAAGATCTTGAATGGAGTGTTCCTTATACAGGGAGCTCTCCACAAGATTTTGTAGATGCATGGCGCCACATTCATGATATGTTTGAAAAACACGGAGCAAAAAATATACTCTGGGTATTTTGTCCAAATATTCCGGATGTTCCCCACCCGTCCTATAAAGACCTTTATCCCGGCGACAAATACGTAGACTGGACTTGTTTAGATGGATACAACTGGGGGACAACTCAAAGTTGGAGCAAATGGACAAGCTTTACAGACATTTTTGGTTCCTCCTATCAAACCATTTCAGACATAGCTCCGGGCAAACCATTAATGATTGGGGAAGTAAACACAACAGATGTTGGCGGAAACAAAGCGGGTTGGTACGGGGATGCATTTAGGGATATTCCCTACAATTTTCCAAACATAAAAGCTGTTGTTATTTTTAATGAAGATAAAAGCAAACAGGAAAATGTTAATTGGAGAGTTGATGTCTCAAAAGATTCTTTGAATTCTTATATATCTGCAATTAAACCTGCGATTTATAAATAGGTTTTTTAAATATGAATATTCTGTCCTATTACAAAATTATGGAATTTGATACGGCAAGAACGCCTCCGTTACCGTCTGCTCCCACAGATCAAGAAAAATATATGTACCTTAAAAGGGGTAATAGATCTCTTATCTTTTTTTCAATAATAAGCTTTATTGGAATTTATATTAGTCTGTTTGATTTTCTTGGTAATCACACAGCACTTTGGCCACTGTATGTGTACCTTGTTCTTACCGGAATTTATTTTGTAGATTCTATTATTGTTAATTTCTTCTCAAAAGATTTTGACATTAAAAAACATAAATATCTGGTTAATAAATGGTCCAAGGGTCTTGATAGAAGGGTTGATGTTTTTCTGCCAACAGCCGGAGAAGATATATCCATATTACAAAACACGTGGAATGGAATATTAGACATGACCAAAAACTTTGGCGGGAAAATCCAAGTCTATTGTCTTGATGACTCAGCAAGAACGGAAGTCAAAACTCTGGCAGAAATATATGGATTCAATTACATAGTCAGACCAAAAAGAGGATGGTTTAAAAAATCCGGAAACCTGCGATATGGGTACAAAGTTTCTAATGGAGAATTTATTGCAATTTTTGATGCAGACTTTAAACCAAGGGCAGACTTTTTGAATGAACTTTTACCTTACTTACTTGAATATAAAGATGTAGGACTAGTCCAATCCCCGCAATATTTTGATGTAAACAAAAATCAGAATTGGCTGCAAAGGGGCGCAGGAGAAGTACAAGAATTATTTTATAGAATGTGCCAAGTTTCTCGCCAAAGCCACAACGCCTCAATTTGCGTTGGCTCAAATGCATTGTATAGAAGAGACGCACTTGCAGAATCCGGAGGGACAGCGCTTATTCAACACTCAGAAGATGTACATACCGGTTTCAACATGAGAATGAAGGGATGGACGATACAATATATCCCAATAGTTCTTGCCAAAGGCCTTTGTCCTGACGACATGGTCTCTTTCTTCAAACAACAATACAGGTGGTGCATGGGGTCAATGACACTTTTGTCCTCTCATAAATTTTGGCATACCAAAATTTCATTAAAGGCTCGCCTCTCATATTTCTCCGGATTTTTATATTATATTCATACTGCAATTAGTTCTTTTATAGCGCCAATTATTCCGCTAACCGTCCTAATCTTTTTCCCGGAAAAAGTTTATTGGGGAACATATCTCTATATTCTTCCTTCAATAATATTTATACAAATCATTTATCCTCTTTGGCACAGAGCCGTTTATGGCATTGAAGCTTGGTCAACCAGAATTGTTTATGGATGGGCTCATCTATATGCAATTTTTGACGGAATAACAAAGGACGCAATGTCATGGCAGCCAACCGGAACAAAAAGTAAAGCAGACCCCAAGTATTTTAGATTTAGACTGTTACAAATAATTTTTAATTTATTACCCTCTATTGTTTGGGTTTATCTTGCAGCCCGCCAGGTAATTGTCTACAACAACTTTGTTTTTATTCCAATATTATTAAGCGGAATTTATTACTACCTAATATGTGCAAAGATTAGTTTCTTTGTTTCCAACAGCAGACTAAATTTTGGTGATTTATTTTCTGCAAATATCAAAAGCGTGTCAAAACAAATTGTAATTGCTATGCCGTTATTAATATTAGTTTCTCTGGGGGTATTACTTTTTAATGCCAACTCTTTGAATATTAAATTTAATTTCTACCAGAGCAAACCAATAGTAAGCGGGGTTAGCCAAAAGAAGACTTCTATTAAAAATGCTTATGCAAATAACACATTGATTCAGAGTGTTAATAATGATGAGATATTATTAAAGACGTGGACATATTACAAAGATAATTTTGTTACAGAAAATGGCCAAAGCATTGACCCTGATAGACAATACAAAACAACTTCTGAAGGACAATCATACATACTGCTAAGAAGTGTGATAATAAATGATAAAGATACGTTTGAAAAATCCTGGAGCTGGACAAAAGAAAATCTTCAGCACAAACAAAATGATAAACTTTTTTCTTGGTTATGGGGAGGAGCAACTCCTGCAAAAGAAAAAGTTATCTATAAAGAAAACGCAACAGACGCAGATGAAGATATTGCATTGGCTTTAATACTTGCATCATACAAATGGAACAATAAGGAATATTTAGCGGAAGCAAAGGCAATAATTTCTGACATATGGAAATTTAATGTTGTTAAACAAAACACCAGATATTATTTATTGGGAGGATCACAATTTAATAAACCCCAAGGATTTGTTATAAACCCATCCTACATCTCTCCTGCCTCGTACAAAATATTCTCCGCTGTTGATAAAGATCATCCTTGGAAAAATCTGGCAAAAGATTCATATTACTTACTCCAAAAAATTAATCTAGATACCCCCAATACGGTTGGTCTTCCTCCAAATTGGATATTGTTAAGTAGGTCCGGAAAAATTACCAAAGCAACAATTTTTGTTACCGGCAACTCTGACATGTACGGCTATGATGCATTTAGGACTTTTTGGAGAGTAGCGCTTGACGCAAATTGGTTTGACAACAAAGAAGCAAAAGATTATCTAAGTATTGCAGAAATATTTTTTGGAGAAAAATGGAATAAGGATAAAAAGATAAATGCAGTATATACTACAGATGGAAAAGTAATAGATAGTAAACAAAGTGTTAGCACCTATACCGGCCCACTTTCTGTATTTAGCATAAGGGACAAAAAGATAGCGGATGAAATTTACAAAGACTACTATAATAAGCAGCTAAACCATGATGGATACTGGGGAAACGGAAAAAATTATTATGACCAAAACTGGGCTTGGTTTGCAACTGCTTTGTATTCCGGCAATATAAAACTTCCAAAAAACTTACCCTAACTTAGGCTTATAATATTTGACTTTCTAATCAATTCTGGATATGATTCCATGATATGGTATTAAGAGAAGGGGTCGAGGTCACAGATGACGATCGTGACTGGGTTGATAAAATAACCGGACATATTAAAACTCCAGCTTTTGAGGAAGATGCATATACAAACTTCTAAACTTTAGCGGCAATAACTTCCACTACATTAGATGTATGAGGACTAATCATGGATCTACCAAAGTCTTGATAAAGTCTTTCGTCATGCTGCAAAATATCCTCAATCTCAAATCCGGATGCTTTAAGATGTGATGTAATAGAGCCAGCTGAATGAAAATACCTATTTATCATATTAGAATAATCTAGGGATCCGTCTGGTTTTGTAAAGGGATAGCTAGTCATACTAGTTTTGTCGTCATAAGTTGCACCTGGTAAAGTTCGTTCAGGATCATCCAAGGATCTTACAACAACAAACATTTTGTGGCCTTTTTTTAGAACCCTATGCAACTCTTTTAGCGAAGCGTCAAGCTTATCCTTTGGCAAATAGTGAAGAAGAAGTCTTGCGTAGATATAATCAAAGCTTTCATCGACGTATGGTAAAGGCTCAGAAACGTCTTCTTTTTTAATCTTTATTCTATCTTCCAAACCCGCTACCCTAACAATATCAACAACCCCATCTATTCCCTTATCATCAATGCTAGTTGCAGTAATAATTCTTTCCTTGTTACCCAAAGCCATTTTTAACTCTGCTATACCTCCCGTACTTATTCCAGGACTATAAACGCTCAAGTCTGAATCGGTAAGCAAATTCAATCCTCGCCTTTCACTCTCGGAAAACTTCTCTTGAGAAAGAATATCTTTTATTTGAATCGGGAGATTTTCCAATGTCATATTTATGATTCTACAACTTATCGCAAGTAATAACTATCTATCCTTTATCCGATAGACAAATTTTAAACCTGAATAGATATCATTTATTGCTGCAACTTTTACATCTACCAAGCCGTTTTTAAGACCTATTCCCCGAATTATATTTTCATCAAGATCTGTAACAACGCCAGATGTTTTTTTGGGCCAAGATACCCAAAGAGCACCATCTTTTTTGAGATGAACAAAAGCTTGTCTAAATAGAGTCTCTAGATCCTCTTTTGACTTAGAAAATATGTGTATGTAGTCAAAATTTCCATCCAATTTGTTTTTAGCCACTATATAATAAGGAAGCTCACCCAGGGATTCTTTAAAATCGCTAGGCTCGTTGATAAATATAACTCGGGAATTTTCTTTTATCCCAAGCTTTTTATAAAGTGGAGTACTTGAATAGCCAGTCATAAGCCTGTTCTTAGATATTAGATCTTGGATCTTAGATTTATATAAAAGATATAAGCAATTGTAGCATAATTGCATTTTAGGAAAAAAAGGCTATAATTCGAGAAATATGAGTAGATGGCCAGAAACTCCTAATTATCAAGGTGATGGTTTTTTTGTAGACGGGGGACCTATTAAGCTTAGCAATGGAGAAAAAGCGGCTATGCTTTTTACTGCTGCCCTTATTACTACTATTGCCGTTCTTTCTAGTGGAGACAAAAAGACAGGAACCGTTCAAGATGTTCCCTTTAACCAAAAACCGGACTATAAGCAACTCCACAAAGTTCTTGAACAATCCGAAATAAAATTAGTACCCTACCAACCGTCTGGAATAAATACTCCCCACGCTAGATAATTTTATTACTTTTAATTTGCTATACTTAACTCATGGAATGGAAATCTTATAGATATAAAAATATAACTTTTTTAATACTCACCTTTTTACTTTCCTTAACCTTAGGAAGTTTTGGACCATTTCATGATCTTCTTATTTGGGCCGGGTATTCTGCTGCTTTTATTGCCGGGGTTTTCTTTATTTCAACTTTCACTGCGCCTATTTCTGCTGCCGCCTTACTAATTTTGGCGGAGTATTATTCTTTACCCGGAATTGGGCTTGCTGCAATTTTTGGTGCAATGGTAAGTGATTACTTTTTCTTTAGCTTTACAAAAGATAATTTAGGACGTGAAATAGAACCAATTTATGAAGGTCTTGCCGGAAACCATTTTGATAAAGTTATAAGTACAAAACATTTTAGATGGATGTTTCCGGTAATTGGGGCTTTAATTATTTTGTCCCCACTTCCAAAAGATCCGGGGCTTAACATGATGGGAATTCCAAAACTAAAAAAATCTCAGTTTGTATTAATGTCTATGGGGATGAATATTGTAGGAATCGCTTTTATCCTACTGCTATCTTTTGTCATCAAACCAACTCCAATAATATAGATCTTAAGTTCTGGAATTATTTTTATTAGGCTTAATTAATCTTTCAACGGCTTCACTCGTTAATAATTCTGCATTAGTTAAAGAATGAGCAAAAGCGGCATTACGATATCCTCTTTCTCTCATAAATCTCCATTGGGAAACTCCAGCAAAAAATTGAACAACGGGCTTAGCTTTTAAATTAAGCGTCTTCTTCCCTGTATCTTTATTTTCTTCTAGTTCAATCGCGTGATACAACGCAAAAGCAGCTGCTGCTCCTATACCCACACCCCAATCTAAAAATTTATTGTCTTTACCAACAATAACGGATGGTAGAGATCTGAATGTAGCTTCTTCTACCTGCGGGGCAACACCTGTTGCTATAACCCCCATCTCAAAAGGAGCTCTATTTATTAGTTCCGCCATTTTTTTAACATTGTCTTTACCTAATCCAATCTGGAGCCCCATCTTGTCAGTAACATTTTTAACTAAAAGCTCTACGGACGTAACTGCGGTAACTTCCACAGCTGTTTTGATATAATCACGAATATCTACTTTTGACTCCTTACCCGAAATGCTTGCTACACCTTTCTCCAACGCTATTGTATATGCCAATCCTCCAACAACACCAATCCAAGTACCTGCCAAAAATTTTGCCCAATTTTCTTTTGGAATTCCCGCTAGAATAGCCTTTAAATCTTCATCTCCGCTACCTACTTCTCCAATAGATTTTTTTTGTTTAGATTTGAATTTTGCAAAGAGATCTCTGCTCGAAAACCCCTTTTCATCGCTTGGCATATTATTATTTTCTGTCATATTTTTATTGGGAGAGATTTTCACTTGTGAAGTACTGAGTTCACCGAAGTGCGGAGAGGGCGAGATTCCCATTCGACTTCGCTCAGGGTAAACTTCTCATCTCGCATCTTCCATTCCTCAGCAATCTCAGTATCGAAGTACTGAGTTCACCGAAGTGCGGAGAGGGCGAGATTCGAACTCGCGGTGAGCTTGCACCCACAAAGGTTTTCAAGACCTTCGCACTAGACCACTATGCGACCTCTCCAGATTGTCATATTATATCCGAAATCGAGGCTACCAACAAGGTGAAAGCTATTGAAGGTCAAACATTGAGGAAGCAAGTGTCTCATCATTAATAATTCTTGCAATTTTTGCTCCTCCCATAATCGATTGCAGAAGACCTATCCCGTTGCAACCAAGATTATATAAAAGACTATCTGACTTAGGATCTTTACCAACCCACCTCGCATGATTCGGAGTATATGCCATCATACCATTCCAATGGTAATCAAATTTAGGAACGGACTCTCCAAATGTTCTTTCTAAAAATTCGTTATACACATTATCAACATTAACTTTTGATTCTTCTTGCCAATCATATTCTTCTCCTATAGATAATTCTTTTTCCGGCCCGCCTACAACAGCCAATGCTTTCCCATTTTTGGAAACCTTGTGATAGTAAAAATATGGGACGTTTGTTATATTTTTTCTTTCATCAAAAACAAGCACTGTTAAAAAATCCTTGTCGTTATTATCATAGGCAACCATATATCCAACCGATCTACCCAACTTTTTTAATCTATCATCCTCTCTATCATTTATAATCACTTTGAAGTCATTGTAGGCGTTGGTACAAAGAACAACTTTCTCTACTCTTATCACATTTTCTCCTGAATATAAGATGGCGCCATCTCCAATTTTTATTTCACTTATATTTGCTTGTTCAAAAACTTCAAATCTATCAGAATAATTTTTCTTGAGGAACGAAATTATTTTATAGCATAATTCTCCAGAGTTAACTCTAGCTTTTTTAATATAATCATTTTTAGGAATTGCTGCTCCAACACAACCCTTATCAATAATTCTTAGTTTTCTCAAAATATCATCTTGAGGAATAACCTCTAAATATTTTTTGTATTTCTCATCAATATCATTAGGAGCAAATTCGGCTGCTAACAAATATTTCCAAGCTCCTCGACCAATCTCATCATCTACCATCTCTTCTTCTATGCCTCCCCAAAATGATTCGATAGTCGTATATACTAATCCTCCGTCCGGTACAAAATTAATTTCATCCATTCCACAATCTTTAATAATCTTCTCGAGCAAATCCCAAGCGGACCTAAGTTCAGAAAAACCGTTTTTCACTTTTTCCTTTCCAAACTCCTTTATTAGCTCTTGTGTTACTGCTTCCATAGAGTTAACGGCAAATCCAGCATTATGTCCTGTTGCCCCACTTGCTATTTTATTTTTTTCAAGCAAGACAACTTTTTTGTTTGTGTTTTTAAGAAGAAAATACAAGGTAGAAACTCCGGCTATTCCCCCACCTATTATTGCTATATCAGAATCAACATCGCCTGAGAGTGACAAAAAAGAAGGCCTATCAAATTTAAGCCAGGGAGAATTGTCCATTATGTAATTATACGATAGCCCCTTTGCAAACCACTAGCGGACTTGTCCGCCGTAGCTCGCTTCGGCGAGCAAAGGCGGAGGAGACAGGATTCGAACCTGCGAGAGTCTTACGACTCAGGGATTTAGCAAACCCCCTCAGTGGGCCACTGTGACACTCCTCCAGAGGCTATATTATACCAAAGCTAAACTTGTTTTTGTTAAATTCTGTTAGGATTTTGTGAGGCTAATTAGGTTGCTCACAAACCCTCCCTGTGCTATGATTTAGACATGCCTGACATAGTAGAACATCAGCCGATATCAAATGTGGCTCCAGCAGCTCAGCACATTGAACCCAATCCCCACATGGATGTTGTTGCAGCCAATGTAGATACCGTGCACGAAAAAGAGATAGAAAAGGAACTTGCAAAAGTTGCAAAAGAAGTTGGAGGAGAGCCAACACATACGGCAGCGCTTGCCCAGGATTTAACAGGGGACAATATCCAAATTATTGAAAAGCCAAAAGTCCATCCTGATGATAACAGATGGGGAGCAGAAAGATTAGAAGAGATAGAAAATTTGAAAAAGGGAATTAAGGTAAATAAGAAAAACAATATTCTCTCGGGTCTAACTAGTATTTTTAGCAGAAAAAATAGCGCTACAAAAATGCAGGACCAACAGATAAGTCGTCCGCAACAAACGGAAGGAGAAATAAAAAATGCAGCTTGATTCATTTTCAACACTAGTAATTAATGTAGTTCTTGCTTTTGTGATTGCGTTTTTACTTTCCTCAATTATTATTGCTTGTCTTGTAGGAATTGCTATTGCTTTTGGGTTCTGGCAGAAAAGTAAAAAAAGACAAGAGAGAGCTATTGATACTGTCTTATTAGAAGTGTCTTTGCCTCGCGAAAATGAAATAAAGATTGATGCAGCTGAACAGCTTTTCTCAAGCCTCACATCCATGAAAGGAACAAAAGGAATGTTGTCATTCCTAAAACTTGCAGATAGCATTTCTTTTGAAATTGTTGCGCGTCCACAAGACATTAGATTCTACATTGGAGTTTCAAATAAATTAAAGGACATGGTTGAGAAACAAATTCATGGGGCCTACCCTGACGCACAAATTTTGGAAGTTGAAGACTACAATCTTTTTCAACACCCTGGAAAAATAGCCTATGCATCCTTAAAACTTGAGAAGTCTAATTATTTACCAATCAAAACCTATAAGGATCTAGCTATTGATCCATTGTCTTCAATCACAAGCACTATTGGGAAAATGGTAGAAGGAGAAGCAGCTGCCATACAAATATTAATAACTCCCGGCGGAGATGCTTGGAAAAAAGCAGGGAGAGAATATATTACAACTACCAAAAAACGCGAGGCAAATCCTGAAACAGCAAAGTACTCTGTTGACCAAAAAGAATTAGAAGCAATTGAGCAGAAAATTACAAAGCCCGGGTTTATGACTTACGTCAGAATAATGGCAGTAGCCCCAACAAAAGAGGCAGCAGATATCCACCTATCAAATATAGAAGGGGCGTTTTCTCAATTTTCATCCTTTAATTCTTTTGGAACGGAAAAAAATAAATTTTTCAAAGGAATGGCGATTGTTGATTTTATATACCGCCAACTCCCACTTATTCCAAAAAATCTTGGCGTCTTAGCAACAGATGAACTTGCAACCATTTTCCACTTTCCAAATAAAACCGTTGAGACACCAAGCATTCACTGGCTTGGAGCTCGCGTTGCTCCGGCTCCTGCTAATATTCCAAACCATGGCCTATTCTTAGGAAAGAGTGTTTACAGAGGACAAGAAAGACCAATATTTATTGGGGATGATGACAGAAGGCGACATATGTATATCATTGGAAAAACCGGAGTAGGAAAATCAGAATTCTTAAAAGACATGATTCTGCAAGATATTAGGGAAGGAAAAGGAGTCTGTTTTATTGACCCGCACGACACAATAGATATGATTCTTCCTCTTATTCCGCCGGAAAGAGCTGAGGATGTAATCTTGTTTGACCCGTCTGATACAGAACGCCCCATGGGAATTAACTTCTTGGACGCAGACACTGAAGAACAAAAAGATCTTATCTGTTCTTCAATCATAGGACTTATGTACAAACTTTACGACCCTAATAAAACAGGTATTATTGGTCCGCGTTTTGAGCACGCAATTAGAAATGCAATGTTAACCGTTATGACTGAAAAGGGAAATACTTTTGTAGAAGTTGTTAGGGTCTTAACAGATGCTTCTTTTGTTCAGGAGTTATTGCCAAAACTTCAGGATCCCATGGTAAGACGTTATTGGACAGACCAAATTGCACAAACTTCTGACTTCCACAAATCAGAAGTTCTTGATTACATTGTTTCAAAGTTTGGAAGATTTGTTACAAACCGTATGGTAAGAAATATTATTGGACAAAGTGAATCCGGATTTAACTTCCGTAAAGTTATGGATGAAGGGAAAATTCTCCTGATCTCTCTTGCAAAAGGAAAGATTGGAGAAGATAATGCTGCTTTTCTTGGTCTAATTCTTGTTCCAAGAATCTTGGCTGCTGCTATGAGTAGGCAAGATATTCCACAAGACCAAAGGCGCGACTTTTATCTATATGTTGATGAGTTCCAAAATTTCGCTACTCCTGACTTTGGACAGATTTTGTCTGAGGCAAGAAAATACAAGCTTAACTTAATTGTTGCAAACCAGTTTATTGGACAAATTGAAGAAGATGTTAAGAACGCAATTTTTGGAAATGCCGGTACAATAATTTCTTTCCGTGTTGGAGTATCTGATGCAAATTATTTACAACATGAATTCCAGCCAATATTTAATGAGGCGGATTTAATTAACGTAGAGGTTTACCATGCATATATTAAAACTCTTATTGGAAACGAACCAACGCCTCCTTTCTCTCTTGACCTTACAAAGGATATTGCTGCAGAGAAAAAAATGGAAAACCCAAGAGTTGCAGAATTAGTACGGGAACTATCACGTCTTAAATACGGTAAGCCAAAAGATTTGGTGGAAGCAGAAATTGCAAAGCGTTCAAGGCTTTACGAAGTCTTGGGTGATATTCAATCTAGTATTGAGGGGAATAATGAATCCGGTCTTGGACCGGGAGGAAGTATTTAGGTTATAGGCAATAGGTATTAGGGGTGGGCGCGATAGGACTCGAACCTATGACCAGGTGTGTATAAGACACCCGCTCTACCAACTGAGCTACACGCCCTCGTGAGTAATCCTTATTATACCAATAATGTGCGTAAAGTTGAAGCTTTGAGATAGATTTGATTAGCTTCAATCTGATATAATAAAATCTCCAATGAGAAAGTTTTTCTTACTGCTCCTATTGGGATTATTTGTATTCCTGAAACTATCTCCTATTACTCAGGTTTTTTCTGAAGATGATATAAACTCCCTTAACCTTGACCAAATCAATACCAAACTATCAGAACTCCAAAACGCACTTAGCTCATCACAAAAAGCCACGGCCCCTCTTGAATCACAAGTTGCAAGTCTTCAGACGCAACTTAAGGGAATTGAAAATAGAGTTGCAGCAATAGAAGTAGACCTTGCCGAAAAGAAAAAATTTATTGATGAAGGCTATAAGGAACTAGAAGCAAATAAAGATGTATTCAATAAAACAGTTCGCGACTACTATATTAAAAGCTACTTCTTCTCCCCACTACTAATTTTTGCGTCAAGTACCGATGCTGCAAATGTCACAAGACTTATTGTTTACCAAAAAAAAGGCGCTGATAAAGACAAGGATACAATAACTTCTCTTGCCCTAAAATTGGTTGACTTAGAAAATAGAAAAGCAAAACTGGAAGATGAAGAATCAAAGTTATCATCGGTTAAAGATAAATTAGCTAGTGAAAAAGGAGAACTTGATAAGGTTGTTAAGGGCGCAAAGGATTACCAAGCAACTCTTACCAACCAGATAGCTCAACTCTCTGCCCGCCAGAAAGATATTTTGAACCAAAGGCTTGGAAGTCTTAATATTCCAACCACTGCTTACACATCTCAAGGGGGATGTTCTGATGATAGATCTGTTAATCCAGGATTCTCCCCAAGAATTGCATTTTTTACATACGGAGTTCCAAATCGCGTTGGATTAAATCAGTACGGAGCAAAAGGAAGAGCAGAAGCAGGACAGAACGCACAGCAAATTTTACAAGCATATTACAATGCGGATTACACAACAGGCTACAATACTGGAATAAATATTCACGTAACAGGAACCAATGAATATGGTCAGTCATTTGATACAAACTGGAATATAGAAGAATACTTAAAACACGTTTATGAGATTCCAGCCACCTGGCCCGCAGAAGCTCTAAAGGCTCAAGCGATTGCTGCAAGATCATACGCCTTATCAAGGACAAACAACGGAGCTAATGCAATTTGTCCTAGCCAATCATGCCAAGTTGTAAAACAAGAACAAAATGCCCAAGCCTGGATAGACGCAGTTAACGCAACATCAGGAATTGTATTAACCTCTGGCGGCAACCCAATAACAGCCTGGTTTTCATCTACTCATGGTGGATACGTATTTTCATCCGGAGATATTGGATGGTCAGGGACTTCCTACACAAAACATGCAACAGACACAACAACCGGATCCGCTTCATCATTTTCCGATCTACAATCAAACGCTTATGACAAAGGCTCTCCTTGGTTTTATTGTGACTGGGGATCACGCGCATCCTACAACAAAACCGCCTGGCTAAAACCATCTGAGGTTGCAGATATTGTAAATGTAATTCTTCTTGCACGCGCTGACTCATCAACAAATGAACATCTATACCAAACAGACAAAGCCAATCCTGCCGGAACAGATACATGGAATGAGGATAAAGTTCGCCAAGAACTTAGGAATAGAAATATAAATCCATATTCAAATGTCACCGATATATCTGTGAACGCAGACTTTGGAGTAGGGAAAACCAATTCTATTAATATAAGTGGTGATGGCGGATCCCAAAATATTTCCGGAGATGAGTTTAAAAATTGGTTTAATCTTAGGGCTCCCGGTAATCTCCAAATAGTTGGCCCACTATTTAATACGGAAAAACAGTAGGCTAGCTGATAAGCTTAGGGCTAGCAATTTTTATTTCTTAATTCTTAATTTTTATTGACTCCGATCAAATCGGAGTTGAATTTTTAATGCTTTAAACATTGAAAATTAACAATTGATTAGAAATTAGTAATTAAAAATTGGAAATTAAATGGAAATCCATTTGAAATGGTATAATTGTAAGAAGTATGCCGGAAGATTTAGAGGGAGAGTTTGTTCTTAAAGATAAAGATAGCAAAACCGTAGCGACTAACGAGCCGCAAAATGTGGTAAGTGCTCCTGAAAAGAAATTAACAAATATTCATTTCTTAAGCTCCCTTGCAAAATATCCGGCAGATGTTACTTTTGAAAATCAGGAAGAGGATGAGGAGATAATCCTACTTGTAAGGCGGGACCTTATTACAAATGTACCTTGGCTACTTGCTGCAATAATTTTAATTTTTATTCCTCCATTAATTTCTTTGTTTTCTGATTTATTTGCGCCTTTCTTTACTGTGTCTCCAGAGACTCAACTTGTTGCAGTATTATTTTATTACCTAATAGTTATTGGGTTTATTATTGTGCAGTATACATTGTGGTATTTTAACGTTGGGCTTGTCACAAATAAAAGAATTGTTGATCTTAATCTATCCGGAATACTTTTTAAACAAGTAGCAGAAACCAGACTTAATCTTATAGAAGATGTTTCCTACAGCCAAATTGGTACAATACGATCTGTTTTTGACTACGGAGATGTCTTTATGCAAACTGCCGGAACCAATGAAAACTTTGAGTTTGATAGGGCTCCGGAGCCGGCTTTAGTCACAAGAATAATTGCGGATTTGATTGGAGGACCAAGGTAAAATGGATGCTATAAACCAAATATTATCTATTTTTTCAGACCAAGACGGATTATTCCGCTTCGCGCTTATTATTTTGATTTCTTTATATACCCTGTTTGCCTTGATTATTTTGATCCAAATAAGAAGCCTAAATAGAATCATAAACCAAGTTAAGTTCTCCCCTATCTTCTTTTTCTTGGCGTTTAACCATTTCCTTGCGGCTATTGCGCTACTTGTGTTTACAGTGTTATTCTTATAGTACGCATGGATACGAACGTTTTGCTGTCCAAAATTGTTGCTACCCCAAAAGAATCTGGCTGGTCACAGGCTTATTCCACTTTGAACCTCTATATTGTTCTAAGTATTAAGTCCGACCAATCTGATCAACCAACAACCAGTGGTGAAACAGGAAAAATAGTTGCTGAAGGAAAAGAACTATTTGAAAGGATTCAAAGAGAATACTTCTCACTAGATGAGAAAAATCTTAAAAAGATTAAAGAGAGTGTAGATGCTGCCCTTGATGGAATTGAGGATAAAAGTAGAATTTCTGTCTTACTTGCAACCCTAACAGATAACATTCTCTACATTGTTATTGCTACCGGTGGAAGTGTGATTCTAAAAAGAGAAGATAAACTTGGTGTTATTGCCAAAGGAACACCTGGGATAACAGAAGCTTTTTCCGGAGAATTAAAAAATAATGACATTGTATTAATTGAAACAGAAGATTTTGCAAACAAATTACCAATAGCAAAGCTTACAGAAGTTCTTGACCACCTTGAAGTTTCTGAGATATCAGAAAGTCTTGCTCCTTTAATTCATGAAGATTCTTTGGGAAGTGAAGCGGCAATTGTACTGCAATATAAAAATCTTTCGGAAAAAGAAGAGATGGCCGCAGGCCCAGGAGAAGTTATTGATACTGACGAATCAGGAGAAACTGAACAACCACACACAAGTGGGGAATCTGTATTTGATGAACCCGTTGAAGAAGAAATAAAACATGAAAAAGCAGAAAGCCATATGCCTTCTATTAAGGCTCCAAAAATAAACGCACCAAGCTTTAAGGCAGGAGGCAAAAAGAAATTAATAATCGCTGCAATTATTATTCTTGTTGTAATACTTCTTGGAAGTATTGTTTTTGAAAGGTCAAGAATGGATGCTAAAAAGAGGGCTTCTGTCCTAAATGAAATCTTAGGACCTGCACAGAAAAAGTATGATGAGGCCAGTGATTTAATATCCCTTAACAAGGGTCTTGCGCTAGATGACTTTAATGAACTAAAAGCAGACCTTGACCGTGATCAAGCAAAATTAAAGACGGGAACCCCTGAACGCCAAAAACTTGATGAGTTTATAGGAAAGGTAGAATCAAAGATTGGAGAGCTCGGAACAGGAAATACGGTAACAGGAGACAAAGTTATTTTTGATAATGTATCTCTTGTTTACTTTAACGGTTCAAAGATTGTTGCGACAGATAAAGATGGAAAAGGATATGTACTAGATACAGACGGCACTAAACAAGAAGATCTTTCAACAGATAATAAAAATACTGTTGCCATAACAGCTAGCGATACAGACGTTTTCATAATGGGAGATGATGGAATTACAAGAAGTCCAATTGCAGGAGGAACTTCTAAAACCGCTGTTAAAGATGCTGCTGACACAATTTCTATGGGAACTTTTGGAACCAATCTCTACGGACTTAATTCCAAAGATAAAACAGTTTACAAATATGCTGGCGGAACAACAAAGGGTGATTACTTTACGGGGGACGTAACACTTAATAATCCAACAAGTATGGCAATTGACAGCTCAATCTGGATAATGGACGATGGAAAGATAAAAAGGTTTACCAGAGGCAAAGAAGATAGCTTTATTGTAAATGGACTAACAGGAGACATTTCACCCGATTCACAAATATTTACCGGGGTTGATTATGCAAACGTTTACGTCTTGGATAAAAAGGCCGCCAAGATAATATCGATCAACAAAAGTGGTGAAGTCCAAAACCAATATATGTGGACCAAACTATCTGGTGCAACATCATTTGCAGTCAATGAAGACGGCAAAAAAATCTACATCACAATAGACAACAAACTTTACTCCATAGACCTCTAATTAGCTTATGGCTGATAGCAATTCGTTTTTCGTAATTCGCCGTTCGTCCGCCAGCTGGCGGATTCGTTATATCATTCATCATTAATCTACAATCAATAATCATTAATTTATTATTGTTGGTATAATAGGTTCATGCGAGTTGTTAATAAATTTGCCAATACGTATAAGCCTCTTGATAAAATTGAGGCAGGCATTGCTTTGCTTGGAAGTGAGGTAAAGGCTTTACGTGAAGGACATGCTGACATAACCGGCAGCTATATTAGAATAAGTGGTCTTGAGGCATATCTAGTTAATGGAAAGATTTTTCCATATAAGTTTTCTAGAATTGGCGGATACCAAGAAGATAGAAGCAGAAAACTATTGCTCCATAAAAAGGAAATATTGGCTTTGAAAAGCAAAATGGATCAAGGGAAATATACAATTATTCCGCTGGCAATTTATTTAAAAGACAGAAATTTTAAAGTTGAAATAGCTCTTGTTGAAAGCAAAGATAAAAGAGAAAAAAGGCGGGACAAAAGACGTGACACTATGGAACGCGACGAAGCGCGGGAAATAAAAAACCTAGTTTCCTAATTTTCTCTCCGCATCCCAGAACTACCTAAAATGTCTCCTATTTAGCCTCAGATTGGGCTTGAAAATAGACCTATAATTTGGTATAATAATGGCCTTGGGGATGCATTGCATCGACAAGGTTGCTCATTAAAAACTGCAAGCCGATAATGATACTAATCGCAAAATTGTATCAAAAATAAATGCTGACGGAGTTATATCCAAAGGCCGTGGGTTAATGCCAAAATTGGCAGATGCCTTCTCACCAAAAGCTTATGCTTTTAGTGGGTTAGCTGCTTAAAAAACAGCCACTATTTACACCGTTTCTTTTCTCAAGCGGATAGGTGTAGGTAAAAACAAAGTTTGAGATAGGATAAGGAAGTTGATTTGGTCCTTACTCCAAAACTAAGAATCTTGGAATTGTTTTCCCCGCCAATTGGGTCAGAACAAGACGACAATTAAGATTTGGCTAAGCTTGTAGATGTTTTTAGAGAGTCAATTTTGGACGAGGGTTCATTACCCTCCATCTCCACAAAAGTTAGTAGTAGAGCATACCCATTAAATCTCCCTTGCGAAGGTGACGCCGAGAACGCGTTTAACGCCATTTTTCTTAAGAACGCTTGATGCTGCCTTAAGTGTTGCAAAACTTGTGGCAATATCATCAATCAAAATCACAGATTCTGGGATTCGTTTGGCGACGGATAAATTTTTAGACTTTTTATAGATATTTGTAATTTCAAATGCATTTTTAAGATTTTCAAATCTTTCAATTTTATTTAATTTATATTGTGGTTTTGTATCTTTGATACGTTGTAATAAGTCCGTATTTAATTTAAGGCCAAAATATTGTGCGACATAATAACCAATCAACTCAGCATGGTTATATCCACGGGTTCTCAGTCTTTTTTCACTTAATGGAATGGGAATTATAACGGGGTTATACTCTTCTAAAAATTTGTAGAATGACTCATTCTGTATCAACCCCTCTATTAGGACTTTAGAAATTATCACCGCAAGTGCCTTAATATATGGAGGATATTTCAGACGAAAAATTAGCTTTTTTACAATATTGTTATAGTTTGTAATAGAGACAACTCCGTCTATCCCACCCCTTTTTAGACACCCATTATGCGTCATTCCATTGATGGAGGGCCTAAGGCAAACTGGACAAGAATAGTTATCAGAATATTCTATTTTTACAATGCAGTTATGGCAAACGTATTCGCCGAATCTACGACAATTTACGCATTTTTTGGGAAAAATAATGTCAAGAAGTTTCATGATCAAAAAATGATTAATGATTTACGAATAACGAATAATGAATGCATCTTTAATCTTTAATCTTTAATCTTTAATCTTTAATACTGTTATCATATATCTATTAACTCTTTCTTACAAAATTATAATGGTGTAGAATTAGGATAATAATATGTTTAAACTTCCGGAACTTCCTTACGACTACGACGCCTTGGCTCCATATATAAGCACTGACATACAACATTTGCATCATGACAAACACCACCAAGCATATGTAGATAATCTTAATAAAGCGCTAGCAGATTATCCTGATTGGCAAGAGAAATCTATTGAGGAAATAATAACAAGTCTTGACCAAGTTCCGGATGCTATAAAAACGGTTGTTAGAAATAATGGTGGCGGTCACTATAACCACTCTATGTTCTGGGAAATGATGGCCCCAAAGAAGGACCAAAAACCATCCGGCACCCTACTTGATAAAATCCAGCATGACTTTGGAGAATTTGAAACATTCAAAACCCAATTTACGGAAGGCGCTACAAAGGTATTTGGAAGCGGTTGGATGTGGCTTGTAAAAGACGGGGACAAACTTGCTCTTATGAGTACCCCCAACCAAGACAGCCCATTAACATCCGGTAAAATTCCACTCCTGGGACTGGACGTTTGGGAACATGCTTATTATTTGCAGTATTACAACAAAAGGGCCGATTACATAGAAGCTTGGTGGAACATTGTAAATTGGGAAGACACTGCAAAACGCCTCGATACAACTCTATAATTAGTTCTTAGATCTTGGTTCTTAGATATTTAGGTTACCTCCTTGGTATAATCCACTTATGCTTTATATTATTGGTGGTGCTGCAAGATCCGGGAAAAGTATAATATCAAGAAAATTTACACAGGATTTTGGAATACCATCTTTTTCCATAGACTTCCTAATAACAGTGCTTGAAAACGCACCGGAACACGATATTAGTCACGGACAACAAGCGATTCCAAAAGCTGAAAAGTTATGGAAGTTTTTAAAACCATTATGCCTCAACTTAATATATGAAGTTGATAAATATTTATTAGAAGGAGACGGACTTTTACCAAAACACGTAGCAGAACTTCAAAAAGAATTTCCGGATAAGGTTCGCGCCTGCTTCTTTGGAGCAACAGAAGCAGAACCAAATACAAAGCTTGAAATAATAAGAAAATGGGAGAACTTGCCGGATGCTGCCTGGACAAAAAGATATGATGATGATGAACTTTTAAGAGTTATTGAGCGAATCAAAGAGTTTAGTATTTACCTCAAAGAAGAATGCAAAAAATACTCTATTCCCTACTTTGAAATGCATGACAATATAGACTCTACTTACGAAGAACTAAAAGATCTATTTATTGATAACTAATCTGTCTTTTTGTGCTGCTCTGGAGTCCAAGCAGGCGTACAAGAAATAAAAAGTGTTGCCTCCCCTTCCCAATAATACTTTTCCAAAGGATCAATTAAAATCTGGTCGCCATCAGTAAATTTTGTTTCCTTCCCGTCTACTACAACCCTTCCCTTACCTCTTATAACAAAAGATAATTCTTTGCACTCTTCGTTATAAACCCGTCCCTCAGTAGGATACCTGCCATTTAATTCAATTACAGCTCCATTTATGGAATTATCCATGTGGTCATACTCATAAGAGGTCATTACCTCGCTTACTTTTATAACTTTGGAATCGCGTTTATGAGATATGGTCATACATTATTTTATCAAAAAAATCATTTGGTATCCGAGCCTAAACTATAAGACTATGGTTTTGGTTTTCCCCACAGGTTATCCACATTTTCTTGTTTTTACTACAGGACATTCTTAGTTATTTGTGCCTAGATTTTGGTTTTTGGGGAAGAAAATGCCGTGGATAACTCTAACGGGGGAAATTCTCTAAAAAAGTATACTTACCACCAACCACACATTTAGTGACGCGATGATTAAAGCTATTGCGCCGGCAATTACCCTAAGGACGATTGGGTTAACAAACTCCCCCATTATACTGGTCTTGCTGGTAAAGAATAGGAGTGGAAAAACTGCGAAAGAAAGCTGAATAGACAGTATTACTTGCGAAAGAACAAGCAAAGCGCCAAGACTGTTTCCTCCATATATAAGAATTACAAAAACTGCCGGAACTATTGCCAATAACCTTGTAATAATCCGCCTTAACCACGGCTTAATTTTGATATTTAGAAAGCCCTCCATAATAATTTGGCCGGCAAGAGTCCCTGTAATTGTGGAATTCTGTCCTGAGGCAAGGAGCGCCAGGGCAAACAATATGCTTGCTGCGCCCACTCCAACAAGAGGAGATAATAATTTGTAGGCTTGCCCTATCTCAACCACATTATGAAGTCCGTTTGTATAAAAAGTTGCCGCTGCTACTATTAAAATCGCAGCATTCACAAAGAACGCCAAGAACAATGCCAAGGTT
>DASZRC010000028.1:0-18961 GCA_035549315.1 Patescibacteria group bacterium
ACTCTTCGACCTCTTCTTTTGTAGGATCTGCATTGATGTAACGGCAAAGACCTTGCATCGCAGCCTCTGCTGCCAAAGAATGTTTTATAAGATTTGGGTTTTTGAGGTGAACTCCAAGAATTTGATAAGCATCAAACCTAGTCATTAATTGATTATAGCAATAAACAATTACTTTTGCCTTTTAACTAAATTTGATCCCGCGTCCCCTTCAAAATATTTGAGGTCATATGCATCGATGAGATCCCCTATTAAGGCTTTTTGCGTAGAGTTATACACTTTTTGCCATCTCTCCGGATTATTACCGGCTACTTGATTAACCCACTCTTCAACTATTCTGTACCAAGTAGAAATTCGTGAAACAATTTCCGGTTTATCCCATTCCGGGGTACTTTCACCCCTGAATAATACCATGTTTACCTCGGAATTAGACGCAAAAATTGCAGGTACCGCAATGGGCGAGGTCTATTTTGCAAATATTGCCGTTAATTCCGTAGATGTTAATGTATAACCTGCTAACAATGTGTGGATGGATATTGCGGGCAGTGCAAATTTACCATTAATTTCTACAGCTTGTCTAGTTACATTTCTCTCTTTATCTTCAAGCATTATCGTTCCATCTTTTCCCACAGTGGGTTTTTGAGGGATTAACAACGTCCCTTCAGCAGTAGAGTAACCTAAAGATCCAACAAGCTCTTTTTTTGGAGTTGATTGAGATATTGTCAGGTATTCTGTCATTACATCGGCTAAATTACCTAGATCTATGACATCAACATCTCTGGGTAAGAAACGAGAACCATACGCTACTTGAAATAAGAGATCCTTCAATAGTGGATTTGGTCCCATAGTTTCTGATCTTGGTTGAAATTCGGACATAAGGGAGAATTTTACCAAAAGCATGGGCAAAATCCAACTATAGGTTTACAACGATTGTTTTGTATAGCTTCATTTGATAAAATTTGATCCTAAGGATCCTTAGCTCAGTTGGTTAGAGCGTTACATTGACATTGTAAAGGCCAGTGGTTCGAGTCCACTAGGGTCCACTTCGTCGCAAGCTCCTCAGTGCAAGCACTGTTTATTTTTCATACGTCATTTGTTTTCCATGTACGCTACTATTCATACCTGGTGCGACTAATGTAATGGGCTTATCGGTTAAATCAAATTCACCAAAAGGCCTTCCATTAGGTAGTTGACTTAATTCTACAATTCCAGGTCCATAATAGTGCGAAGTCATGGCTGCCCATCCTATTTGATCTCTATCAATTCTGTCAATTTTGACTTCATTTACATGACTTTCACAAATTGTTTGGACTGAGTTCTCAAAAGATCTAGTACGATTAGTGACATTTTTTGAATTAGCGTGAGTTGTATCAGCCGTTACTTGAGTTTGACTCGGGTCTTTAAGAAGTCTTAAATTTCCTCTTGTTAGAGCAGTTTCTTGCTCCATTTCTTCCTGTTTTATTCTTTCCCTTCTCTTTGCCCTTTCCGCCTCTTTGAATGCTCTTCTCTTATGTTCAAAAAAATGTCCAGCCCACACTATTTTCCCAACTCTTGGAATAGTTGGATCAGTATCATAGAGTAAGTCGCGATAATTTAATTTTTCTGTTGCCATATTATTTATCTGTTATTTCCTCTCAATGGATTTCCAGGTTTTCTTTGAACTGGCGTGTATATAGTTACAGTTTTTTTCTCTGGATAAAAAGTAATGGAGCTGGTTTTAACATCAAATTTTTGACCATTTTTTATAAATTCTGTTTTAAAATTTAGATCTGTATCTCCAGCAGCAAAAAATCCGTTTCTTATCAACGAAATTTCGCTTCTTGGATTACTTCCATCTCTTTGTTCTATTGGTTTTGGCATA
The DNA here is from genome assembly GCA_035549315.1 of Patescibacteria group bacterium. Lineage (GTDB taxonomy): Bacteria > Patescibacteriota > Microgenomatia > Levybacterales > GWA1-39-11 > GWA1-39-11. Next base: position 1,859 of record DASZRC010000028.1, read on the forward strand.
ATTTTCACCTCCTTTTTCCCATAAAAAAACCTCCCTTTTGGGGAGGTCCGATATAAAATATCCTAGGTCTTCCCCACTACGCAGATTCTCCAAGAAGGAGACCGCGAATGGAAAGGACCTTTAATATTTTATTCATAATTATTAATTAAATATATCAAACCTATCCGAAGCTGTCAATATCTTCAACAGTCTGTAATCTAAGCGGTGAATCAGGTTTAACTAAATCTGATGGTGGGTCACTAAATCGCACATTGGTTACACCGTTCATTCGTAGTATAAAGTTTGCAGCGCGTCTTTCAAATGCAAGTTTTTCCGGATCCATTTCTTCCTCCTTTTGTACTCTTACGTCCATCTCCGGAAGCTTATTCCTTTTTATAAATGTGACATCTAGTAATATTCTTTCTTCATCTGATAATGGTTTGTATTCTTTACTGCTCATATTATTTTGAAAATTGTTGTGATTCGTTTCTTTTTATCATGTCATGTCTCACCATTAGATCGGTTGTCCGCACAACAAGCGACAATGGCAATTTGGCCTCTCGAGCTATTTGTGGTAAATCTAGTTCCTCATATGGTCTTTTAACCCATGTTTTATCATTCCAAACAAAAGGATATATTGTTCCTATTCTTGTGTTAAGTTCTTTCATGGAATCTGCACTTCCATCTGATAGGCCCATCTCAACCGCTGTATTTTTCCATGCAACATCTGGGCCCATTGCTGCAAAGCCACGTTCCCACCTTTGTCTTGGTGTAAGTTGCATATATTGTTCGTTTATTCTGTATTGATCAAGCTTTTCCATATTTTTGCCATAAAAAAACCTCCCTTTTGGGAGGTTCGCCAAGATCACTAAAGGCACCTCCCTAACGGGGAAGAATAATGCCAATAATGTTCTTGTTAAGTTTCATTGAAATCATTTTACAATCTATAGCTAATTTTTGTCAACTATCGGTGATTGTAGAGTCCCGGGTTAACTATTGTAATCTGGTTATCTTCTGACGAGAATCGTGTATCCTCTTCTTTAAATCCCCCCACATTGTTAAGAGTTAGCTTTAATGGTTTTTTGCCTGGTGTGGGATTTGTTTTTCTGGTATCTAGTATTGTCACTTCTGTAGATTGTCCCGATATAGAAAAGGTCCCGTGCTCTATTGTTATTGACTCAACTTGGACCCGCTCTCTAAGAAGATTCCCATCAATAGAATATCCCATAGAGGCATTTACGTTTCCATCGGGTCCGTTTCTAAACGTAATTACTCTGGGTGTTAATATGCCTATCTCCGGTTTTTCCTCAAATACAACAATTTCATCGGGGGTATGGTCAACGGTTGAAGATTTTTGGTCTTTTAGGCTCGCCTTCCAACCCGAACTTGCCAAGAATTCTGCTGCAGTCTTAAACTCTTGAGTACCAATATATGATAGGAGCCCGTTATTTGTTTCGGAAGTCATGGAAAGCAATATAGCACAAATTATCCTGTTTGGGTAGCAGAGGATCTTTCACCGGACAATCCAAAAGATGTCCCGTGTGATTTGTATGAGTTCCAGTATTTGCTTTGCTGTTTTTTGCTCGTAAAGACTGCACCCATTGTATTGGTGTCTTCAAGCTTTCTGGTTGCATCACGAATAACATTAAGAACAAATTCAAAGAATGAAATGTGGTATTTACCGGCTTTAACAGGTGCTTTATCAGCAGTTGCATCTTTAACAGTTCTTTCAACAAGCCTACTGGTCTTAATAAGCTTTTGAATTTCTATCCTAATCTCATCAACACTCCTTTGGATACTCATTTCTACTCTGCTTTCACTAACCCTATCTGCATTATTAACGGTTCTAAAGTATTCCATGTGTTCTGCTGTAACTTGTGGTTTTTTCTCAACAGCTTCTTCTTCTGCAGCTTTTGCCGCCTGTTGCTTCTTAAGGCTTACTGCTTGTCCTTCACTAAGGTCTCCGCCAAAAAGCTGTTGAACTGCAGAATCTTTTGAGCCCACAAGAAGATCACGCCAAAGCATGTTAACGGCATCATTGGCAAAAGCTTTTGCCTCCCCTTTTAGAGTTGCCGGCTCGCTACTTGCCTGAGGTTTTGCCTCAAGAGATTCGTGATTAACCGGTCTTTTGTTCTTTAATTTTGGGTTTCCCATAGTATTTACAAAATTACACGTGTATTATACCAAACCTTGGCAAGTATCACAAGCTAAATGAGTCTTATAGGATATTAATTTGAGGCTAAAATCTTATAGTTTGGACAAAAAGTCCAGTGTTTTTTGTTGTCTTATTATGGCTGCCAAAAGATAAGGATTTTGAAGAATTTCTGCTTTTTGCTTATCATCCTTTATGCCATTTATTGCATTTTCTATATCTTCTTTTTCTACAGATATCTTTTCTTCATCCGCAATTTTTCTAAGAACAAACTCTAATTTTAGATCTTTTTCTGCACGCTCATCATACTCTGCTCTTATTTCTTCTACCTTTTTACCACGGGAAGCAAGATATTGGTCTAGGTCTACGCCAAGTCTTTTTAGCTCATCCAGGAGTTGTGATAGAAGTCTATTTGTCTCATTCTCTATAAGGATTTTAGGTATTTGTACGTCTGCTACCTTGAGAATCGCATCCAGTATCTCATCTAGTTTCTTATTTGGTTCTTCTGCCTCTGGTTCTGGCTGTCCAGGTACTATAATTTTTGGGGCTGTCGGCTTAATCTTTTTTACCTCTTCTTTGTAGTTTTTGAGGTCAATTTTTGGTTCTTCACAGGTTTCTGCTGTGATTTCTATGTCTGTACCATCTGTAAATTCTTCAATGTGAATTTTTGGGTTAACTATTGGGTTTATAGAAAGTGCTTTTACGGCAGCAATATATTCTTGTGTAAGAACTTTCTTTAGAGTTTCTTCTCTTACGGATTCTTGCTTAAGTTTTGTTTCTGCAATATTTCTAGGCGCAGTACCTTTTCTAAAACCTGGAACCTCAACTTGTTTTACAAGGTCTGAAACAACAGTTTCCCTTACTTTTTCTGCTTCTGACCAAGGAACATGAATTTTAACTTCCAAAGTTCCATCCGGTTTTCTTTCTAAAGCATATCTTTCTGCCGGTGCTTTTGGCGCCCTGGTTTCTGTTTTTACTTCTGGTGTTTTGTCATCTGTCTTTGCCATAAGGAGATATTATACGGATTTTAGGCTTAATTTGCAAAGACTGGTTCGAGCATTTTATAAACCAGCTTATATATTGCTAAGCCATCATTTATACCCGCTCCAACTATTTCCTCACTCTCATTTGGGTTTTTATCATTTGTAAAATAATCATCAGGAATTAGTGATTCTCCTGATTTTGTAGTTTTTTTTGCAACCTCATCAATTAGTTTATATCCACTCGAATCCTCTGTTAAAAGCTGTTGCATAGCTTCTATTTTCTTCCTCGCCAAAATACGAGCTACGTTTTTTTCCTCGGGATCTAATATCTGAAATTTATTTAGTGGAATATCATCGCTCAAAGGATTTATATCACCAGAAATAGCATTTTCGGCAACTATAACAGATGAGCCGATATTGTATAGGCCGGTTGCATAGTCATAGAGAGCAACAAAACGCCTAGGATCGAGTTGGGCTAAATAGACCTCTGACTGTTGGGTAACGCCCTGTGCTAACGCAAGAACATACGCACCAGCAAGGGAGGATCTAGATCTACCCATCTCTTTTGCTTGTGTAGCCTCTGCTAGTAATTTTTTTTTATCCATGTGGTCAATATGGGCTTGTTTTGCTGTATTTAAATTAAGAAGTGCCGAGTTTATAAATTCTGGCGAAAGATCGATATCTTCCTCTGCCCTCAGATCATGTAGCTCAGTTAATTTGTGGTATTTTGGTTGTCCTTCGTTTGCCATGAGGGAGGATTATAATGCTTTTTGCTTTAGATTCCAATATTGTGAGTTTTGTTTTATAATGTATCGATCCTAACAAGCGGGCGTGGTGAAATGGTATACACGCAAGGTTTAGGACCTTGTGGCAGCAATGTCGTGGGGGTTCAAGTCCCTTCGCCCGCACCAATAGCTAAGCTGCTCCATAATAATGAAAATTAATATTCCCTATTTTGTACGTGGAGTGGTTATTGGTGTGCTTGTTGTCTATTTGGTTTATTCTTTTATAAATCCCTCCTTAATAACAAAACCATGGGATTTTATTTCAGATGAAACAATTGCTTTATTCATCTCAGCTTTTTTGGGAGGATTTTCGGCTGGACTTTTTGGTTACTACTTCAATTCCAAAAGCAGAGTTAAAGAGTTAAGGCACACCAAATATTTTGAACATAGGAATACGATTGTGCAAATAGAACACGAATTAATTGGTGTGAGAGAGGATTTATCTAGAGATTTAGAATCAATGAAGCTTGCGCTCGAGGTTAGAAATGATAGATATAGGTTTATACTCCGATTTTTTGATTTAAACATAAGTTCTGGGTTAAGTTTAAGACTGCTCGATTTAGATTTAATAAATAAATACTCACAATTGTATATAGCTCTACAAAGTATCAATTCCGATATTAAATATTTGCAAAGTATAGTAACACAACTGCAAGATAAAATAGACATAGATAATCCCAATATAACTCCGGCTATTATGTCCCTTATGAATATGTATGAAACAATGTTGGAGCACACTTTTAACCAGCTGTTAATTGCAGATAGAATGTCGCTAGAATTGGTTGCTATATGTAGAGTTGCTCTAGAGGATGATACTGAAACCACCTTAGAAAAGTACGAAAATAGGGGTGGTGAGATCAAATATTCTATAACTAAGACACAAATTGATAAAGAAATTATGAGTATTTCACAAGAAGAGAATAGACCTGGTAGTAAAGAAGATCCTAAGCCGAGGTTTGTTTCACTATATTTTGATATATATAGAATTGTGGTTGGTAACCCTATATAAATTAGATAGTAGGAAGAGTTGTGAACAAAGAAAGTCTTTGGTATTCCTCATCAATTTCATTCATGTATCCGTTTACACGAACAGACCATGTTGGTGATTCAGCATATATAGGACCAATTTTCCATACATCAGTTGCTCCTTTGGCATAATAATTTTCACCAAGAGCTTCATCAATAGATCTAATTCCATCTTCCCATGAATTAAAGTAAATGTGGCCTCCGCCCCATCCGTAGGCATTATATGATCCAGGCATAAGAGCTATACCAAAGGAAGATTCAACACCAGAAATAGCAGGAAGTAATTTCCAGTCTACTCCATATTCGTCAGCATACTTAACATACGCATAGGCTTGACCGGCAAGAGGTGAGTTGTGTCTTTTAAAGACATTCTCAAGTGCTTTTGTACGCACATCAATAATGTTTGGCTTTTCTATTGTTGGGCCACTAAGTTGAGCAGACTCGGCATGAGCCACAGCATCTGCTTTTTGAGGAGCAATTAAAGTAACTAATATTAATAGTATAAAAAAGATTATTTTTTTCATAGTTTTTGTAATTGTTCAAGGTCCTCCGGTTTGATCGGAGAAACTTGATGATTACTAAAACCGGGGATTAGAAGTATGAGGATACCCTTTGTTTTTTCGGGCAAAAAAAATCCTAAAGTAGTTTTGGGCTACCTTAGGATCTAACGTGCATTCTAGCACATAACTATGGGCTTGTCAAGTAATAACTACAGGATATATTGGCCTCAAAATAGTAGCAATTTGAGGCTAAAGAGCCAGGGAAATCCTATCCATTACGTAGGATACGTTATCTGCCCACGAGCCGTTACTGGAAGGTGTATATTTAGTCATAATTTCTTTTGGCTCTATAAGCCCTTTTCCGTGGTAGTCTTTGGCTAGGGTTTTACTTACTATTTCTATGCCCTGCCCCAGGTCTGAAAATGTTGTTTTCTTTTTGCCATAAATACCAAAGCCCCAACAATTATTGGTATTCTTGGGCGCTTTGAGACAAAGCGTGCTTTCTTGCATTGCTATAGCGGGAACCAATCTATAATCTAGGCCGTATTTGTCTGCTGCGGTAACAATATCATCTGCGTATGCTTCTAGGGGTGATCCATACTTTCCAAAGAATTCACGAAGAACATCTACCCTTGCCTCGCGGGAAGTTAGGGTGACTGTTGTGTCCTCTTCTGTTGAGGGTACAGCCTGGTATGAAACTCCAGATGATGTATTGGCCCCCAATACTGCAGTTGTTTGACTGTTTTGGTGACTAAGAAATATCTGATAAAAAATCAGCGAAAAAAGGAATACCGGAGTAAGTAGAAAAAAACTTGCGAGCAGAACAAGCCTTGCCTTCATGTTTATGATTAATTATTGCCATAATTCGGATGCCTTGTCAACTTGGTGGCTACAGAGTAAAATTAGACGAATTGCCGGAGTGTTGGAATGGTAGACAAGCAGTGTTCAGAACGCTGTATCCGCAAGGGTGTGGAGGTTCGAGTCCTCTCTCCGGCACAAAAGGACGAGAAGTTTACCCTGAGCTTGTCGAAGGGAGTCCTCTCTCCGGCACAAAATCCAATCTTGAATTGGTTGAAATGATTTAATTCATGAAGTACACTTCAATTATATGAATGCAATTGATATTGAGCAGGAAATAAGAGTGCCTCAAATAACACACAGAAGAGCTTTGCCGGAAGACGGCGACAAAATAATGGACCTACTGGAAAGTTCAGGTGTAGAAGCGATAATGGGTAAGGGAGTTAGTAAAAATGATGTTAAAGTGACCCGTGCTCGAGTAATAAATCACCTTGATGAAGAGAGAAGATCAAATACTATTCCATATAGTTTTTTAAGTTCTGAAAACCAAAAACCTGTAGGTTTTATGGCTTTGAATGTAGCCAAGCTTGATGAGATGAGAAAAAGGGTTAGTATTGAGGCATGGTTTACGCGTCCAGGTAAAGACGGTTCAAGAAGTATAGCGTTACTTAAAGGTATGGCAGATCAGCTTTTGAGTATGCGGGAACCAGGGGTAGCATATGAATATGTTGCTTCTCCAAATGAACAATCCTACGCAATTTTAGCAAATCCTCGTATTCAAGAGTTCCTTAAGAATAAGGGGTTTGTGGTAGAGTCCGCTCCGCCAATAACTACGCGCCGAGGAATTTTTAGAAAGCCCAAAACCACTTATGAGGATATAAGAATAAAACCTATTACTCCAACTTCCTAGAATTGTAATCTACATTACTTGACCCTCTTAAATGTTGTGTTACAACAATTTGCATAGAGCAAATTATTTAGTAGGGTTGACAGATATAAGCAAAAGGAATACGCTCAAATTAAGGTAAATTTAAGATTGGAGGTGAGTAATTTATGATGGCAAATGTTAATTATCTTTCCGTTTTAGTTTGTGGAGTAGCAGCGATGATAGTTGGCTACGTTTGGTACGGTCCACTTTTTGGAAAGTTGTGGATGAAAGAGGGTAAGATTTCTACCAGTCAAGCTAAAAAAGCAAATATGACAGGTATGTACGTACTCATGTATGTTTCAGCAGTTATAGAAGCATATGTACTTTCAGTCGTACTCGGTATGATGGGTAACCTAACTTACGCAAGTGCTGCAACCGGAGCATTTTGGGTTTGGTTAGGATTTATGGCAACTGTTATGGTCGGTATGGTAACAGCAGAAGGTAAGTCTTGGACATACTATGCAGTTGTTGCAGGATACCAATTGGTAATAGTTTTAGTAATGAGCGCAATTATTGTTGCTCTATAAGTTGGTTATATTAGAAACCTGACCCGCCGGCATAAAAGTTCGGCGGGTAAGGATCAATGAAGCAGGACCGTTACAACTAAATGCATCGCTTCATAAAATCCCCAAGCGGCAATTCCTACAAAAGCTACTCCTCCTATTAATAAAACAAATGGTGCTTCTACAACTTTTGTAGTAGTTTTTGGAGACAAGAATAGTCCGATATTTAGTATCATGTGTCCCAAAAATACACCCACAGCAAAGCCAAACACATTAATTATTGAGAAAAGCGGAATGTATCCGGCAAAATCATCTAGTCCCAAGATGAACGGAATACTAATTGCAAACATCGCTAAACTTATTACAGACATAACTTTAACATTTGTTAGAGATAAATCCGGGATAAGTTTCCCCAAGATAGGTTTGAATTTATTATTTATGAATCCTAGCTGTGTATTAATAAACAACAATGGCGTGTTTAGGCTGTGATTTGGTTTTAGCTTACTGTTTAGCTCTTCAAAGCTTTCCTCTGCCATTCTAAGTAATACTGCTGACGCAATAACAATCATTATCGCCATAAGTAGTGGCACTTCCCTAAAGAAGTTCCAAATTATAAGAATAACTATTGTTCCCAGTGCATTTCCTACTGCTGTTCCAATTTCTATTGCTATCCTTTTCTTCCAACCGGGGTTTGTGCGCATTAGGTTCCCAATAAATATTGCAAAATCAATTGAGGTTTTAAGATAAATTGTTAATCCAACCAACACGTCCTGAATTCTTATTTGTGGATGAATTTTCTCTTTTGAAGGCAACAAATTAAGTATATGAATGAAAAAATAGAAAATAACACAAACTACTATAAAAGTAACAAATGTTAATAATAGGGGTATAACCTGTTCTTTTAGGAATTTATTCATTGTCAAAATTATATCAAACTTGGCCTGCTTGTTATCTTGCTTCATTTTTTGTAAAATCATAGGGCGCCGAAAGTGTTCGCACCTAGGCATAAGAGATTTCAAGCCGAGGTGGTGAAATTGGTATACACGCAAGATTGAGGTTCTTGTGTCCTTAAACAAGACGTGCAGGTTCAAGTCCTGTCCTCGGCACTTCGTAAGTTATAATATAACTTACAGAGTACCACGTTCTTACGAATGTGGCACATGTTGTTTTGCATCAATGGGCTTGCCCCTGAGGAGCAGAATGACGAATGGGCAGTTAGCTCAGCTGGTAGAGCGTCGCATTTACACTGCGAATGTCAGGGGTTCGATCCCTCTACTGCCCACTTCGTTCCGATTCAATCGGAACTCAGTGCAAGCACATTTTAAATGCCAAAGCTTCTTTCAGAAAAAACCGTTTTTGAAACCAAGTATATTCACGTCAACGAAACAAAAGTTAAGTTATCCTCCGGTGAACTAGCTACATACCATTATCTTTATCTAGGCGAGTCTGCAATGATGGTTCCTATAAATGATAAAGGTGAAGTGATTCTTATACGCGAATATTTTCAAACCTTGGATGCAATTCAATTAAGTCTTCCTAAGGGTCGTCTAGAGAAAGGATATAATGCTCGCCAAACTGCAAATAAAGAGCTACAGGAAGAAATAGGATACAAAGCGGGAAAACTAGATAAGCTGGCTGTTCTTACAGCTGCTCCGGGCTATGTAAAATTAAAAACACATGTCTTTCTTGCTCGTGATTTAAAAGAAAGTAAGCTTCAAGGCGATTGGGATGAAGAAATAGAATTGGTCCCTACATCATTTAAAGATATAGATAAATTAATAGAAAAAGGAAAAATTACCGAAGCAAGAGTAATCACTGCCCTGCTCTTAGCAAAACGTTATTTGAAAAAATAATGAGCGGGCGATGGGGATCGAACCCACTACCTCCTCCTTGGCAAGGAGGCGTTCTACCGGTGAACTACGCCCGCTTCTTCGCTGCGCTCATCAGCGCAAGCGCATCGTTTATTAATGCAAGTTTTTTACTTCTTGCCCAACCTTTAATTTCTATTTCTCTTTTCAAAGCATCTCCTATTGATGAATGTTCTTCAAAGTAAACTAGTTTAACTGGTAGTTTACCTTTAATAGATTTTGCTCCTCTTTTACTTGTATTATGTTCTGTTAACCTTCTTTTTATGTCGGTTGTCATTCCCGTATATAGGGATTGATCGCTACATTCTACAATATAAACGAAATATTTTTTCAGGTTGCTAGCCTTTTTGTTCAGTGTGCTTGCACTGAGATCTACAAAGTAGATCGAAGTGCCAAGACCAGGAGTCGAACCCGGATGACGTGTTCTTCAGACACGCGCCATGACCACCTAGGCTATCTTGGCATGCACACTATGATACTAAATTTGTGGCTTCGAGTAAATAGGAGGTAGTCCAGCTGTGCTGGATCGCCCGCTCATTATTTTCACATCTCCTTATATAATTCTTACCTTTTTTAGCTTGAAAACTTACCGGGATTTTGCTTGACTCAAAAATTTTCACTTGTTATAGTGGTAGCTCCGTAACCACATGACTAAAATATTCTCTGCCCTACGTCAAATAAAGAAGGATAAGGCTTCCAGTTTTCTCCTAACTATTTCCCTATTGATTATATTATCCGTTGTCTTTGGGATGAATATTCTGGATACGCAGATTATTTCTCCACTAGCAAATAAAAAAGCTCCAATTACCAAAGCCAATGAATATGAGGTTTTTGGATTCGCACCATACTGGACAATTAATAAGTTGGATAATGTAGATTACAATGTTCTTACAACTCTATCCTATTTTGGAGTGCCTATAAATTCTGACGGAACTCTTGATAAAAGTAATGTTGGATACCAAACATTTGAAAGCGATAAGGCAACAGACGTGTTTAATAAAGCCCACTCTTATGGTACTCGTGTCGTTCTGACTATAACCCAAATGGATAATGACTCAATTAAGAATCTTTTGGACGACAAAAAGGCTCAGGAGAAAGCTATTAAGAACTCTATAAATTTGGTAGACGCACGAGGAATAGATGGAATTAACGTTGACTTTGAATATGTAGGGGATCCGGGAAACGAATATAGGAAAAAATTTACAAGCTTTGTGGGTAAATTGAAGAATGAGCTTAATAATAAAATCCCCGGATCAAAACTATCAGTTTCCGTATATGCTTCTAGCGTTAAGCTTCCTAAGATTTATGATATTAAGGGTTTGTCTCAAAATTCCGATGAAATATTTATGATGGCATATGATTTTGCCACAAGTGGCTCTGATACTGTAATTCCTACTGCTCCACTCTATGGCTATAAAGAAGGTAAATACTGGTACGATGTTTCAACAGCGGTTGATGACTTCCTTACTCAAATGCCTGCAAAAAAACTTGTTTTGGGTTTGCCATGGTATGGATATAACTATCCGGTTAGTGAGCCGGGGATAAAAGTTGCTAAGTATCAAGGCTATTCTTACTATTATTGGTACAACAGGAGAAGATATCTTGCTCAATTTTTGCCAACAGCCAATGCGCAAACTTACCAAAATGCAGAAGATTCTATAACGGCTGAAAAAGAAGGTTGGGATGATGTTGGAAAGGTTGGATGGAAAGCTTATCAGGAAGATGGAATTTGGAGAATGATTTTTCTAGATGATACAAAATCATTAAAACTAAAATATGATTTTGCAAAAAACAAAAATCTTGGTGGAGTTGGAATGTGGGCTCTTGGATTTGATTCCGGTAAGACAGAATTATGGTCGCTTCTTAGTGATGAATTTGGGTTAGAGCTTGCAAAGGCAGTTAATTAAAATGGTTGACGTTGGAATATTAAAAATAAGAAAATCTAGTCTTGTGTCTTTTACAATTGGCCTAATTGGAGCCATGTTTATGGCGTTTTTTCAAATGATTAATTTTAATCCTGTCAAAAGCATTACGCCATTTATAAGTTCGCAAGTTGAAAGTATCCCATACCATTCTCTTTTTTCAGAAAATAATAAGAAATGATTCAGAGGTTGTGATACGATTTAATTGTGGCTGATTTTAAAAAGGTTTTATTAAAAATTAAATCAAATAAGTTTAATCTTATTTTTGCTTCTACTATAGGAGTAATTATTGTAGTTTCGGCAGTTCTTCTTTGCCTCTCCTACTCTGTTTATAAAGATGAGAAAGCTAAAAATTCAGTATTAAGCGATAAACTTTTTAAAACTCAAAATACTTTAACTGCGCTCCAGAACCAAGACCAGGTAAAAATTAACCAAGATCTTAAAAAAGAAATAGATAATATAAATAAAACTTATAAGAAAACTTCTTCTATTTATGAAGAAATTACAGATATTGATGCCCAGAAAGGCAAAACCGATGATCTTAAAAAGCAATATGCTCAAATTCTCGTTTATTTATCAGAAAGAAATTATGCATCAGCAGATGCTTCTCTGACTGTTTTAAAAACTGGTGCTGATAAGGAAAAAGATAGAATCGCTACTCTCGCAACTCCGGGAGGAGCTACTCTATCAACGGCCAATCTTCCCACAAGCAATACTCCACCTGGGGCAGGCTATTCAAGACAAGTTGTATCAGCCCTTGGCAGTACTTATGTAGTTGATATAGTTGCTGCCGATATGGGATCAACGCGCGTAATTGTAGATACTGCAAGCGATGGGGATTGTCATGATAATTGTCCGGTTCTATCTCTTGGGGATTACGTTGCTAGGAGTGGAGCTTTTGCGGGAGTTAATGGATCATATTTCTGTCCTGCCGACTATCCAACATGCGCCGGAAAATCAAATTCTTTTGATACACTTGCTATGAATAAAAACAAACATTATCTTAACTCTGATAACAATGTTTATAGCACGGTACCGGCCGTTATTTTTCAACCCGGCTCCATGAGATACGTTGGTGCATCCCAAGAATGGGGACGAGATACAAGTGTAGATGGCGTACTTGCTAATCAGCCACTTTTGCTTAGTGGCGGGGAGGTAAGATTTGGTGGTGGTAGTGATCCAAAGCAGGGATCAAAAGGGAATAGGAGTTTTGTAGGAAATAAAGGAAATATTGCATATATTGGAGTTGTACATAATGTTACGGTTGCCGAGATGGCTCAAGTTCTAAAAGCTATGGGTCTTGATGGAGCATTGAATCTAGACAGCGGCGGTTCCACTGCCCTTTGGTCCGGCGGATATAAGGCTGGTCCGGGGAGAGCTATCCCAAATGCTGTTCTATTTGTTAGAAAGTAGTTTTAATTCTGCCACAGTAAGCTCTCTGTATTTGCCAACCCCTAAGTTTCCGATTTCTATGGGGCCAAGCTTTATTCTTTGAAGATCGGTAAGTTTAATGCCAAGCGCTAAACACATTCGTCTAATTTGTCTATTTTTACCTTCATGAATTGTTACTTCTAATATTGATATGTCCCCCTCCCGAACAACTTTTACTTCTGCGGGATGGGTTAGCCCTTCCTCTAGTTTTACTCCATTTCTAAGACTACTCAACTGTTTTTCATTGACTCTTCCATTTATTGTCAGCTTATAAGTTTTATGCACTTCATATCTTGGATGAGTTAAATGATTGGTAAGTTCCCCATCATTTGTTAACAAAATTAGTCCGGTGGTATCTTTGTCTAGTCTTCCCACAGGATAAAGCCTAAGGCTTGTAGGAATTAGAGACGTAACGTTTTTTCTCCCCTTTTCATCAGAAGTTGTTGAGATAACGCCTTTTGGTTTGTTTAAAAGATAGTAAACAAGTTTTGGTTTTTTGATTTCTTTCCCATTCAATAAAATTTTGTCTTTGTCTGGATTTATTCTTATTCCGGGCTCTTCTGCTCTAACACCATTAATTGTAAGACTTTCTCTTTTTAAAAGATCTTCTACTGCTCTTCTTGCACAAACTCCTAAATTTGCTAAGTATTTATCTAGTCTTTGGGTATCATTCATAATGAACATATTATACCAACTTGTAAGTTGTGAAAATTTTTGGAATACTTATTCTATGCCCAAAAAGAGGAAAAAAAACAAGGATAACTTAGCATGGCTTCTTGCCGGGGCAGTAGTAGTTTTTGGAATAATTTTTTTTGTTTTTACGCACAGTAGGCCTAAAACTGTTATGGCTCCCTCAAGTTTTCAGGCACCACCATCATTATTTAATAATTACGAGATTAATTTGGATGGCCAAAAACTAAGCTTTACCGGAGGCACTTACAAAAGCCCGGACGGACAGCATACCGCGCTAATAGAAAACCAGACGAGTCTGGCTAGTACAAGAAGTGCTGCGATTTTGGTTGATAGCCCCGGCGGGTCCGGTACTTTTTATTATCTTATAGCTGCCAGCGAACAGAATGGAAGAGCAACTTATGCAGCACCTATTCCTTTGGGTGATAGGATAAAAATAGGATCGCTTTCAATTGGAAATGATAACTTAATTACGGTTGTTTATTATGATAGACCGGTAGGTGCTCCGATGGCAGATGAACCAAATCAGGAGGTCGTAGCAAAATATGCATTTCAAGATGACGGAAATCTAATTTTGTCTTCAAAATAATCAAAACCTTAAACTTCTCAAAATGATTGACAACCCATACAGGTAGTATGTTAAAGTAGTTTGTACCCTATGTGTATATCTGCTCTAGGACTCAAAGGAATTTCTAATCCATTTAGTAACAATATTCCTGTATTTTCAGAGGACGGGACTTTAAAAAATTACGATTCAAAATTTGTACTCAGAATGATTGATAAAGCTTGTGAAGATTTATCTGAGCCTTGGAAAATTGAACAACTTTATTCAAGAATTGAAGCCTCAATTTATGGCGGGATAACGGAGAATCAGATTATAAAATTAACTCTTGATACGGCAGATTTTTATGCACTTTATGATGAGGAGTTTATAGTTGTATCTGCCAAACTTAAGAAAAAACTTAAGCCCTTAATAAAAGAAGAAAAAGAACAACTTACTCTATATAAGATGAATGGTTTTTCTTCGGTAACATCTTAGTAGTAAACCCAACTGCATTCCTAGCTTTGTTTTGGATGAATTCCCTTTTTGGTTTTAAGAAATCAATAAGTGGTTGAGTTGCCCCATGCAGGATAAGTGTGTTCATTGCGGTTCTTGATGAGGCTGTAACAATTAATGTAGCCATCATAAAATCTACTGAATGGTCTCTGCCTTCACCAATAATTCCTGTTCCTGTTATTGGTGCTAAGACGTTTGTAAGTTCAGAAGCCCCTAGAGCCAAGGTGGCGGATTGACCTATGCCAAGAAGATGACCGGCAGTTGTTGAAAATGCGTGGTTACCGGTTAGGGTATCAGTAATGAGTGCATTTGTACTTATTGATTTGCCTTGTTCTTTTAGTGTTCTGTGTTCTCTGGCTATACTTGCGGCATTAAGTGTAACTGTAACGCCGGCAGCCAAAACTCTAGGAATATCTGGATCAATACTTTCCCTAAGATATTTAAGTCCTGCCGTGGCTGCCTCTATAATTGGTGGTTCAAGAGGAATGGCAAAGAATCCCACCAAGCCTGCAAGAGCCAAGCTTTCCGGGTCTACCCTACCTCTAATTGAATTATACTTTTTAATTGCAAAGTCTTTAAACTTGAATCCAGAAGTTTCGTTGATTGGCCCTAATTCAGGTGATCCCGGCATTCACAGATTATAGCATCAACTCTTTTTATTGAAGCTAGGGCTACTTTTCTATATAATGATCAGACATTGCCCAATGAATTAAGGGTAATATTGCTGGATCGTCCTTGCCCCGCTCAGCGGGGTAAATAGGACAACGGATTTAGATGATATTCGTATACATACTTCAGAGTCTTAAAGACCACGGTTACTACATTGGTATATCTAAAAATTTAACAGATAGGTTAAAGAAACATAATGCGGGCGGTGTCAGTTCGACGTCAAGAAGACGACCTTTTAAAATAGTTTACTCTGAAGCCTTTGAAAGCTATAATATAGCGAGGCTAAGGGAAAAGGAAATCAAATCTTATAAGGGCGGAAACAAACTCAGGGAACTTTTAGCTTAATATTGCTGGATCGTCTAATGGTAGGACAACGGACTTTGGATCCGTTTATCATGGTTCGAATCCATGTCCAGCAGCTCATAAAAAATCCCACGAAATGGTGGGATTTTTTTATGGTTGTTATTGACAAGAATTCGTGGCTTAAGCCCGAATCTTAGCGAAGCGTAATACCCGAAGGGTGCATGTCCAGCAGCTCATTTCTTTATTGAGGGCAGCTTTATTACTCTAGACTATTTGATATACTTCAAGTATGGAAGATATACGAATAGAGTTAATGACCACAGAGGATCTTAACCAGGTAGCAGACGTTTTTTTACAGGTGTTCAATGCATTGGGAGAAAATTGGGGAAAAGAATCAGCTACAAAACATGTTAATGAAAATTTTTCTGGAGACTCCCATTTTGTTGCAAAAATTAACAACCGAATTATTGGTTTCATCATGGCGATTCCCTTAACAAGGGAAAAGGGAACAGAGCTTTTCGTTGATTCCATAGCTATTCTTCCAGATTATCAACATAAAGGTGTAGGACAAAAGCTGTGGGATAAGATTGAAGAAAGTTCTAAAGACGGCGAATACGTGGCTATTAGGTTATTAGCAAATAAACAATTAAAATCATTTAACTGGTATAAGAGCTTAGGTTATCAAGAAAGTGGCTGGATTGAACTATATAGGGAATTGTAAAATCCGGTTACTAAAGAAGGTTTGCAACTGCTATCCCCATCTTGTATCTTGTAACCACTTTAAGCGCACTTAACTATAGGTCTATTAAGTCTTTTAGGGCTATTTAGCCTCGGAATATGCCACTTTACTAAACTCTGCCTATATCTTATAATATGAGTCTATGAAAAAGCCAAAGACAGCCAGATTAGTGGATTACTCTAAGATTAAATTTAGAGTTAAAAAATCAATGCGTTATGATGACGTAGGAGATTATTTTGACTCAACAATCATTTCATATGACATGAAAAACCCCATTTTTAATAATGGAATTATGTTGCATGAATTTATTGAATATACTCTTATTCGCTCTGCCGGTATTCCCGTATCTATGATTGATGCTTTTGATAACAATGATACCGCCCAAGACAGATACCCTGAGCAGTATAAATTGTATTGTAAATATCACAGAATGGCCAATAATATTGAACGCCACTTTATTGAAAATATGGGAATAGATTGGAAGGAATACCAAAAGGCTGTTTATAGCGTAGAAGTAAAATTAAGACCTACAAAGAAGAAAATAAGTAAAAAACAAAATAAAAGCTGGAAAGTCCGCTAAGCTATAGCATATCCCCCATTTTGACCTTGAAGGGAATCTGGTAGAGTCCACGATCCATACCATAATTGAGCCTGTTAAGGATCGAGGTAGGATATCCTAATGATACATAATCTGCCTTTGGACGGTAATATGCTCCAAGAAAGGAAAATTTGTCCAGGTTCCTGTACATTCTATTAACTGCTTCCTCTAT
>DASZRC010000029.1:0-53637 GCA_035549315.1 Patescibacteria group bacterium
AAGGCGTTGAACACTATAGTTTTAAATTAGTTACTCCATTTTTATATAGAGATACTAGAAATCTCATTTATGGTCTCTCTGGAAATAGAAGAAAGGGATTGGAGGTAGGTAAAGCACAGGAGGACGATTTAATAGAAGGGATTAATGGTCTCAAGCCAGTTTCTTATGAATACTTGGAAGGTGTATCTGAAAGACTATATACCATAGATAAAGCTTTAACTGATTTTCTTAGAAACTCTGAGGTTCCAAGACGATATGAAGCATTATGGAAAGAGCAGGATCCAGAAAGGGATGTCTCGGGTTTTATCGCTGATATTGCGGAAATGGTTAAAGATGAGAAAACCTTTTGGGGTGGTAGGGATGTCTCAAGAGCCTCTGATGCCGATGCAATTGATCTCTTTAAGCGTTTAAGGTTAGACCAGAGAGCCAGAATACTATCCAACTATCTTTCGCAATTTAATGAAAAGGGCAAGCAGGCTTTCATAGAGTCACATATGAAGTTAATACATAATGCCAAGCCATTAATAAAGGGTGGAGAAACTGTAGGATTTTTTGAAGGTACGGGATCAATCATGAAGCCTAGGGATGGTGAATGGGTTACTTCGGTTTCCCCAGTGACATCTCCGGGAGATCCCAAAGAAGAGCCAATTTATATTTCTATAAAGTATCAAGATTCCCAGTTTGTTTTATCTGCCAGCAGGCCTGATTCGCTTACTGTTGGTGTATCTTGGGTTAAAACAAATATAGATGGAAAAGTCGAAAGAAATTTTGAGGCCAATTTACAAGAATCAGAAAAAACTTTTGAGACAAATGCCATTGGTAATAGTAATGCTAGGATTGTTCACAGAGTGGCAGATGTTCCAAATGAAATGTTGGGATTTATGTTTCTTGATCACATAGCAAATATTAGGAATAATTCTAGGGGAAGTGTGGGTCCGGATTCGGTAGTTGAAGATGTTTTTGTAAGAAGGAATGCGATACTTAATTCAGAGCTCGTTAGAAGAATTGAGCATGCTCTTGCTCGGAAGTAAAAATTATGCTAAAATACATATATTCCTAAGACAGTAGGTGGAGATTATCCATAAGACCTACCGAGGGCGACATGTTAGTTTCTATAGACTGATAATAATGTAGCACTCGCGGAGCCGGGTGCTTTTTCGTATCTAGGGGAATGAATTGATACTTAATACTAATTTTTATGCCAAGTCAAAGAAATATACAATTATTAGACGAAACAAAGCAGAAAGTAGACAAAGCTACTGCTATGTTTTTTGTAGATTATGCAGGTCTTACCCACATACAGCTTGAAGAAGCTCGCCATGAACTTGCTGATAATGATTCAGAGATAGCTGTTACTAAAAACACTCTTATGAACATTGCTCTCCAAGAAAAGAATATAGACGCAAAGGATAGACTAGAAGGTCCATACGCAACACTTTTCTCCTACAGTGACCCAGTCAAAACAGCAAAAGTTTTAGCTGCTTTTGTAAAAAAATATGGTCTTCCAAAAATAAAATTTGGAGTTTTTGAAGGCGCAATCATAGAAGAAGATGTAGTAAACAAGCTTTCATCACTTCCATCAAAAGATGTTTTGGTTGCAAAGCTTCTTGGTACTCTTAATGGGCCAATCACAAATTTTGTTTATGGGCTCAATGCTAATATTCAAGGTTTGGTACGCGTTTTAGCAGAAATAGAAAAATCTAAAGGATCAAATAGTGGAGAGGGGGTGACTAGTTAATGGCAAAAATGTCAAAAGAAGATTTATTGACAGCAATTGAAGAAATGTCTGTTCTTGATCTATCAGAGCTTGTAAAGGCTTTGGAAGAAAAGTTTGGAGTATCAGCAGCAGCACCAGTTGCAGTTGCAGCAGCACCAGCTGCTGGAGCAGCAGCAGGAGAACCAGCTGAAGAGCAAACTGTATTCAACGTATGGATTCAAGCTTCAGGAGCAAACAAACTTGGAGTTATCAAAACTCTCCGAGAGCTAGTCCCAACACTTGGATTGAAAGAAGCAAAGGACTTAGTTGATGCAGCTCCAAAAGAAGTAATGACAGCGGTCAACAAGAAAACAGCAGATGAAGCTAAAGAAAAATTAACAGCAGCAGGCGCTACTGTTGAGTTGAAATAGTCCCGACGAATTAATATTCTCGCGGGATCCCGTATGAAAAATATCATCGGGATTTCTTCTCTAGTTTTATAAAAAGATCCTCATGGTGAAATATCCGGAGGATCTTTTTATTTGGCCTTGAAAGCAAACTACGTATCTGATTAAATTAGGACTTATGAGTGCGGATCAACCCTCCTTTTATAAAAACCTAGACCCCAGGGAAACCGAATTGCCCAAACCATCAAATATTCATTTTGAGAGATACATACCCCTCAAATCAATCAATCCTATAGATATGGTGGGCCAATTTGGCCTCGATTTGGGAGAGGGTGATAAATTAAAAGCAGAATTTGCCCGTAAGTATGGAACTACAATACTTTTTGAAGATGAACCACACGAAAGAGGGACACGTGCAATTGAACTCGGAATACGAGCAGTTAGGAATAGTCAGATTGCTCCGGATATAATTTTTGTTGTTTCTTCCCATCTTCCGGATCCGGATAAGAGTAAAACCCAAAATCCACAACATGTTGCAAATATTTTGAGAAGCGAACTAGAGAGAAGAGGATTGGTGGATGTGGTTAAGGCTACTCCGCAAAATACTAGGACTGTTTCAGCTGCTTGTAGCGGTTATTTGGTTGCTCTGCATGAACTACATAAATTAAATATTTCGGATGGGCAAAGTGTATTGGTTGTTGACGATGAATCAAACTATAGAGAAACATTGCCACCACCAGGTCAAGATAGTGGTAAAGGAGGCTTGTTGTTTACAGACATAGTAGTTTCAAAACAATTTCTTTGGGGGACAGGTATAAAAGTGCTATCAACAGATGTTAAAACCTATGGAGATCCTGACAATTTACTAAGGATGAGAAGAGCCGATTATGATCCAAATGACCCCTTTGTTACCGTATACAATCCTCCATACTCTGAGCACTTTGATATGGTAGGTGCGCCACTTATGAGATTTTTCCCGGAGAGGATAACGGATGATGTTATTGAAGAGCTAATTCACGCTGCGGGCAAAAAGAGAAGTGATCTTAAATTCTTTTTTTCACACCAAGCAAGTATAAGAATGGTAAACGCATTTAATAAACAATTTGATGATATACCTGTTAAATCAGATAATCTGAAAAAATACGGCAATACTTCATCCGCATCAACCATATTGAGCTTGGAAGATGCAATAAATGATGGGTTAATAGGAAAAGGTGACTCCGGTTTGCTCCTTGCCTACGGGGCAGGTCTTACTTGGGGGGCTGCAGTTATTGAATTATAGGCAACTAAACTCTTTGCGTTTTTGGCCTCAAGTTGATATAATATCTTTCTATGGCATTTAAATGTGACAATTGTGGAAAAAACCAGTCTTTGGGTCACCGTGTTTCACACGCAAAAAACAGGACAAATCATGCTTTTAAACCAAATATTCAAAAAAAGAAAATTATGGTTGATGGGCAATCTATGCGTGTAAAGCTATGCGCAAGTTGTATCAAAACACTCAAAAAAGTTAAAAAAGTAAAATCTCCAAAGTCCGAATTCTCTGCGGGGGAATCAGCTTCCGTAGTTGCAGCTGCTTAGTTTTATCCTCTTAATCCTAAGATCCTATTCAAAAACTTAATCCTTGATAGTGCTATGGAAAAAACAAAGGATAAGGTGGTGATTATAATAAGAGTAAGGATAAAGTAGGGAAAGCTATACAGTTTGTAGTTATCTATCACTTCTAATAAAAAGTTCAAAATAGCAACGTGAACAAAAAATACTCCTAGTGCAAAGCCGGAGAAATAATAGATGGTCTTCTCATATTTTCTAAGCAAAGTTGGATAAAAGTAGTAAAGGATAGGTGCAAGAGAGATCCCATATAGGAGAACGCTAATTCTCCATTGGTTTCTAAGATAATCATCAATATGAGTTTTAGAAAACATATATGTGGACTCCCCAAAAACGGTAAAACCAAATATAAATGCAGAAATTATAAAAGGGATTATCATGTTTTTAATAAATATATTTAAGTTTTTTATCCTAATTGCAGCATATATTCCAACAAGAAACGGCAATAAATTATAAAATGCGAGTCTAAATGGTGTATCAATTGGTATATTTATGTTTTGATAATAGGTATTTGTTAATAAAACTGCAGTAAATATTAAGAGCAAGACAATAAACCATTTTGTTAACAAATATTTTTTAAAATAAATGATGAATGGGAATAGTAGATACAAAACAATTATTGCCGGAATAAAATATAATTGATAAGAAGTATCGCCGGTATATAAATTATTTAAAAAACCTTTAGTAAATAGGTGCGATACGGGATTTTTGAATATAAATAAGTAATAAAATAAACTCCAAAAAAAATACGGAATCAATATTTTATCAAGCCTTCTTTTGTAAAAATTAATAGGAGAAGTTATGTTGTCATATTTGGAGGCTAAAAGGAAACCAGAAATAAGAAAAAAAAGCGGGACAGAAAAACGTGTTAGCTGATTTATTAGATTGTAAATATAAAAGTTAACAGAGAAAGGTACCGCTCTGTCAATGAAAGCCGTAGAAACATGGATTACTACAACGCCAAGGATTGCAAAAAGTCTTATAAAATCTATTGCGTAATTTCTCTCATTCATGTAATCCAAGTTTAGTTAAAATTTCTTTTCCTTCAGGATATCCATTTGCAAAATCCTTAAGCTTCATTATATTTTTCCCTTCAACTTGAATTTTTCCTTCTGGAAAGAGTTTAATAAGTTTAGAGTGATCATTTAATTTTGCAGTGAACCTTACTGTTGACCAAGGATAATAAGCCTTAATCATGAGATCCAAATTTTGAGGTACATTATTAATGTCGATTTCTCCAGTTTTATTGTCAAACCTATCTGTGAATGTGGCTTTAGAATGATCTTGTTCAGTTGGCTTTAAATCGCCACTTATATATTTGGGCAAAACGTCCATTAAAAGTTCCGCACCTTTGGCAAAAAGCTTTTTGTAGAGAGTATCGGAATTATCCTCGGGACTAATTGGTTCATTTACCATTCCCAAGACCGGACCATGATCAACTTCGCTATCCAGTTTTATTATTGTGACTCCTGTTTCTATTTCATTCGCCAATAATGCCGCCTGACCAGGTGTTGGACCGCGAAACTTGGGTAGAAGGGAAGGGTGAATATTAATTATTCCAAGAGGAAAAATGTCGAGCAACTTATTTGGCACAATTATCCCAAAATAGGCAAGTACTGCAACTTGGGCACCAATTTTTTTGACTTCTTCAACTATTTCATCTGTAATTTTTTCTACAGATAAAGTCTTAATGTCGTTTTTGCTGGCGAAGGACAAAACAGGTTCATTTGATGTGCTTTCTGTTGTAACAATTAAAGCCAAATCATAATTATCTTTCAGTTTTTCAATGATTGGTTTTACATACGGCCCACTTCCAAAAAAAACAATAGAATGTTTACTATTTACCATATACGATTTACTATTTGTTGCTATTTCGAAATTATACTGTATTAGTTGTTTTTAATCGAGCTGTTTTAACGGAAGAAATAAAAATCTTCAGTATTGAATTAGCTTCTTCAAGCACAACATCAACCTTTATATTATTGGAATTAGATCGTTTGAGTAATTTGAGCCAGTAAACGGTTTCATTAGCTTCTTTTCTACTAATATTTATACAATGTATAAAATCTATTCGTGAGTGTGCATAAATGGATTCAGAATAATTTGCTCCAATGGATGAAGAGGATCGGATGACTTGTTTGCCGAATATCTCGTTGACAGAATTTTTGGGAAGATTGTTTACTAAATTTACAACCAATAATGAAAAATTTAATAGCCGCTCATTCAGTAGATCTGTCTTTGTAGTCATCTATAGATCGTAAGTGGTAATTAGTAACTAGTCAATATTTAGACTTCTATTTCCTCAAATTCATCTTCACCTTCTGCGTTTTTGTGGGATCTATAGAGCTGTTCACCTTGAGCCATAACGTGCTTTGTGAATAGAATTCCATTTAGGTGATCGTATTCATGCTGAATAATTATTGCTGGAAAGCCGCTAAATACTTTCTCATGTTTTTCGCCCGTTTCATCTTGCCAAATAACTTTTGCCTCTCTTTTTCTGGCAACATTTCCCCAAATATTTGGTATAGATAGACATCCCTCCAGTAGTTTCTTTTTAGATTTTTTTGGTTTTTTTGCTTCAACCTTCTTTGAATTCTCAAACTCTGGAATTTCTTCTGCCTCTTTGTTTTCAATTATCTCCGGATTTATAAAAACCTGAGTTGGTCCATCTTCCGCCGGCTTTACTAGAAATATTTGCTTTGAAATTCCCACCTGTGGAGCAGCAAGTCCAACCCCAACCGGATCACTTGTTGCGTCAAGAGTTTTTTTCATTCCGGAAATTATTTCCTTTAACTTTTTATCAAATTTTGTAACCTTATCCGCCTTTTTCAAAAGCACCGGATTAGGGGTAACAACCATTTTATACATGATTGAATTATAATGATATTGCGCCTAAATCACAAATAAGAACTAACTTTATATCTAGAGTTTTTTGAGTAGATCTTTAACGGGTTGATTATTTGGGTCAATGTTATTAATTATATAGTCTAAATTCTCCTTTTCTTTTTGTTCATATTCTGCTGATTTTTGTGGATTATCCTTGGCCATTTGTTGATACATAAGAGCCTCAGCATAATACGGGTCAGAATAGTTTGGCTTTAGTTTTTCTGCCAAATTTAGGAACTCCAGCATCTTGGCGTTATCACCTTTTTGGCTGTAGAAAAGCGCTTCATTATAAGCAAGTTTTGCATCGGTTGGAGCAAGAGTTCTAGCGTAGTCAGCGGTTTTAATAGCTTCATCTATATAGCTTGGTTGAATTTGCGCCAGTGCGTACTGAACTCTGACGCGAGTTTTGTAGAAAGGCAAATTGTTTGGATGACGGCTAATAACATCATCGCTTAAAGCTTGAGCTTTTTGTGCAAATTGCGCCGCCTCCGTAGCTCTATTATTCTGTTCTAGTAGAACCGCTAAGGTTGCAAGATTAATTGATAGTTCGTCTTTGTATGCATCTTCTCCCGGAAGCATACTAACAGCATTTTGAAGAGGTGTGTAGGCTTGTGTAAATTCTCCTGCCTTGTTGTAATTAGAGCCGAGCGCATATTGCATGTCCGCAAACCAGAAGTTTATTAGGTAAAAAATAAAGTATAGACATAATATTCCAAGAAGAACTATTAGCATCATTTTCCCGTTGCCCATTTTTCCTGAATCATCATCTTCCTTCTTGGGCAATGACAGACTTAGATTGAGTTGTTTGTTTTTTGATAGGTCAAAAAAGAATAGGGGAAGGAAGAAAAATAAAAGATTTAGTATTACAACGGAAAATCCAAAGAAATTGGAAACAATTATAGCTAAAAATCCTCCTGTCGTTCCCATAAGAAGAAAGGCTTCTTTTATAGATTTTTTGAAAA
Source organism: Patescibacteria group bacterium (assembly GCA_035549315.1). Classification (GTDB taxonomy): domain Bacteria; phylum Patescibacteriota; class Microgenomatia; order Levybacterales; family GWA1-39-11; genus GWA1-39-11. The sequence continues at coordinate 7,563 of DASZRC010000029.1, forward strand.
GAGTTTTGACCGAAATGAAAAGGAAGAAAACGATAATTAAAAGGTATGACCCAAGGCCAAAAATACCTGTTGTAGCAAGGTAGTTTAAATATTCATTGTGGGCTTTGTTATAAAGATAATCCCATTCGGAAGTTAGGTTGTGCTCCTGTGGTTTAACTTTGTAGTAAGCATAAGCAAAGGTTTCCGCACCTGTACCAAATAGTGGGTGTTGTTTGAATATTTCCAATGCGCCGCGCCATACAATAAGACGAATTTGACTTGATTCCGTACCTCCGCTTATTGCAGGATTATCGGCAAATCCCTGGGATGGGGTTGCCGTAGATTTTTTGGTAACTACAGCTGCTGCATTTGGCTTTGCTAATTTGTTTTTCCATCCTTGAAGTGTTAGGAGTTTTAGGGCGTTAATATCTGTTCCAACTATGAATAGCGTTATAAAAAATACCAAAGCGCTGAGTATTAAGTACCTAACAGGTTTTTGTTTGAAAAACTTTTCAACATTTTCATCTGTTTTTCTAAATACTGTAAATGCAGCAAAGACAAAAAAGAATGCTAGTCCAACTCCAAGACCCAAGAAGCTCGATTGGGATCTGGACCAAAGAAGGTCAATAAAGAAGAGAAAGGTCATAGCCAAATAGAGTATGGGTTGGATAAGATTTTTAGGATTATCTTTAATTTTTATTAGGCCCATTCCTAGAGATACAGGAATTAATGCTGCTAGGAAAGTTCCTAGCCAGTTGGGTTGTCCGAGGGTGGAGAACATTCTGATTGTTGGTTGGAATTGTACGGTCCAGCAAGAAACATCTAGAGTCCCACGGAACACGAAACAAGTTGGGTCTGCTCCAAAATGAGAAGGTAATCCCCATAAGGCAACGGCGACTCCTGATAAAAGGCTTACTATAATAAGTCTGTAACTAATTGGTTTGGTTTCTGAATCTCTATCATCAGGGTTTTGTATAAGGTTTGATACAAAAGCATAATATAGGAAGACGTAGGAAATAGTGGAGAGTAAACCACCATTAAATCTTGAGTAGTAACCCCATAACGAAACGTGGGGTTCTATGGAAATAACTGTTGATATTATTTGGGAAAGAAGGAATAAAAATATGGGTATATCAAGAGGTGTTCTTCTTATTTCTATACGCCCCTTTATTATCATTTTCATTCCCCATAGGAATAAGATTACTGTAGACAAAATAAAGACGAGCCACATTTTGTTGAACTCAAAGAGCTCATAAGTGTTTGGATGCATTACTAAGGGGACAAAAAAGAAAATGAGGTAGAAACTCCACTTAATTCCTTTATCTAATCTTTCAATTAAGCTATGCATAAAAAATTATATGCTCAAAGTTTAACATAGCAAAAATAATTCAACAATAAGAATTATAGTTCCATTGATTTATAGCCAGGATTAAGCTATATTCTATTATTATGTTCGACTCCCTCTTTAGCCTTTTTTCTCATGACCTTGGAATTGATCTTGGTACTGCAAATACGCTCGTACACGTAAGAGGTAAAGGTATTGCAATAAGAGAGCCCTCAATAGTTGCAAGGCATAATAGAAGTAAGAAAATTATTGCAGTTGGGGCAGAGGCAAAGAAAATGCTTGGTAAAACGCCTGGGACTATTTCTGCTATTAAGCCCCTTGAGCATGGAGTAATTTCAGACTTTGATGCTGCTGCTTATATGTTCCAGTACTATATTAAGAAAGTTCATGAAATTGGGACTCCGTTTTATCAATTTGCTCGCCCACGCGTTGCAGTTGGGATACCAAGCGGAGTTACAGAGGTTGAAAGGCGTGCTGTTTGGGAAGCAGCACTTCAGGCGGGAGCTCGTGAATGCTACATTGTAGAAGAACCCATGGCAGCAGCAGTTGGCGCAGGTATTTCTGTTTTTGAACCAACCGGAATAATGATGGTAGATATTGGGGGAGGGACAACAGAAATTGCTGTTATATCTCTTGGGGGAATAGTTGTTAATAGGTCTCTTAAGATTGCCGGAAATGAAATGGATCAGGCAATCATCCACTATATCCGTCTTCGCCATGGTCTTTTGATTGGAGAAAAAACGGCAGAAGAGGTAAAAATTAAGATTGGGAGTGCCTACAGAGGAAAAAGTAGAGTAAAAAAATCAAAAGTTGAGGAAAAAAGAGAAGAAAAGGAAGATGAGATCATGTTTAAGAAAGAAGACATGAATCAGGTAGAAGTTGAAAATGAAGGCAAAGAAAAAATAGCAATTATTCGTGGACGTGATATTGAGACCGGTCTACCAAAAAGCCTTAAAATTACAGAAATTGAAATAAGAGAGGCAATTGGCCCTGTGGTTTCTATGATAGTAGATGCTGTTATGGAAGTAATTGAAGAAACCCCTCCGGAATTAACCAGTGATATTCTTGAGCGCGGAATCATGATTACGGGTGGAGGCTCAATGCTTCCCGGCGTAGATGAATTAATTGTTGAAAGAACCAAGATTCCGGTAATTCTAATAGATGACCCCCTAACTACAGTTGTTCGTGGAACAGCAAGACTTCTTGAAGACACAGCACTTCTTAACCAAGTAAAAGTCACCGGCGGTCTTCGTTAGTAAGTCCTTTTTAGTTAGTGAATTCACGAACCGCAAAAAGCGAACTGCTAAGTGCTTTTATAGGGTTGATTCGTTCGATATATGTCATGGTTATGAACATATTTTAAAGGTTGACATTAGCCTCAGATTGGATTATCATATTAAGACTGATTTTGGAAGATTTCGTTAAATTGGTTATTACATCAATGATTTGTTCGTAAACACATTTTAACTTCACAAAAGAGACTTGAATTTCTCGTCTCACATCTCCCGACTTCAGTCAGTTTCGTCCCGTATGGTATTAACCCGGGAGTACTAGCTCCTTAAAAATTATTGTTCAGAAAACATTTTTTGAATTCCGATTTGATCGGAGTCAATCCAGTCGCGAGTGCGACAGAGGTTCTGTTTTTATTGAACAAGCCCCCGATGGTATTATTCCATCGGGATCCCGCACGAATGAAAATTCGTCGGGAAATATTTCCATAGAATCCCTAATCCGGCATTCTGTGGGAAAACAGCATTCCCAGCCCTTAAAGCAGGTTGGGAAACCCCAGTTAAATATTCACTTTGTGAATTTAACGGGGTAAAGCAGTTCTGATAGTGGTAGGATCTTTCCCGTTCGCCAGCTGGCGAATTCGGGATAAACTACAGATAGAGATTTTAATCTCTGTCATTTTTTTGAGAATTTGATCCTGGTTCAGGATGAACGCTGGCGGTGTGCTTTAGGTATGCAAGTCGAACGAGATTGTAGCAATACAATCTAGTGGCGGACGGGTGAGTAATACACAAGAATTTACCCTCGAGCGGAGAATAACTGACCGAAAGGTTGGCTAATACTCCATGGTAACTACGGTTTAAAGGGCTTAACGGCCCACTTGAGGATGAGCTTGTGTCCTATCAGCTAGTTGGTAAGGTAATGGCTTACCAAGGCTATGACGGGTATCTGGACTGAGAGGTCGGCCAGACACAGGGGCACTGAGACACGGGCTCCACACCTACGGGTGGCAGCAACCAGGAATATTGGGCAATGGACGAAAGTCTGACCCAGCGACACCGCGTGAAGGATGAAGGCTCTAGGGTCGTAAACTTCTTTTGATAGTCCCTTCAAAGACTATAGAATAAGCCTCTACTAACTACGTGCCAGAAGTCTCGGTAATGCGTAGGAGGCGAGCGTTATCCGGATTTATTGGGCGTAAAGGGTGCGTAGGCGGTTTCCCAAGTCTTGCTTTAAAGGTCATGGCTCAACCATGATTCTGGGTAAGATACTGGGAGGCTTTGAGGATTGTTCGGGGCATCGGAACAGTTGGTGTAGTGGTGAAATACGTTGATATCAACTGGAACACCGAAGGCGAAGGCAGATGCCTGGAATTTTCCTGACGCTGAGGCACGAAAGCTAGGGTAGCGAAACAGATTAGAGACCTGTGTAGTCCTAGCCGTAAACAATGGACGCTAGATACCTGTCGCAAAATCTACAAATTTTGCTGGTTTATAAAGTTGAAAGTTTTAAGGTTTATAAAGTGAAATTCTTTGTACAACTTGTAACTTTACTAACTTTAAACTTGCAAAAGCTTGCAGCTTTTGCGATGGGTGTCGTAAGCTAACGCGTTAAGCGTCCCGCCTGGGGAGTACGGCCGCAAGGCTAAAACTCAAAGGAATTGACGGGGACCCGCACAACCAGTGGAGCGTGTGGTTCAATTTGAGACGAAGCAAAAAACCTCACCAGGGATTGACATACTTATGTAAGCTTTATGAAAGTAGAGCCCTCCCGCAAGGGACATTTGTACAGGTGTTGCATGGCTGTCGTCAGCTCGTGCCGTGAGGTGTTCCATTAAGTTGGGAAACGAGTGCAACCCCTATTCTATGTTAAATATTCATAGAAGACCGCCCCTCATCAAAGCGTACAACGCTTTGAATTAATCAATTAACCAATTGATCAAACAAATTTTTAATTAATAAATTTTAAATTAAGAATTGGTTTGGTTATTGAGATTTGGTCATTGGTTATTTTAAAAATACGTTGTATTTTTTGATGAGGGGAGGAAGGAGGGGCGGACGTCAAGTCAGCATGACCCTTATACCCTGGGCTACACACACCCTACAATGCCGAATAACAACGGGTTGCAAGACCGCGAGGTCAAGCTAATCCCTAAAATTTCGGCTCAGTTCAGATTGGAGTCTGAAACCCGACTCCATGAAGGCGGAATTGGTAGTAATCGCGGATCAGCAGGCCGCGGTGAATGCGTTCTCGGGTCTTGTACACACCGCCCGTCAAGGCAGCAAAGTCGGTAACTATCGAATCTCGTGTTTCACGGGAGAGATAGAGATCGGTGATGAAGCTTAAGTCGTAACAAGGTATCCTTAGCCGAAGCTGAGGATGGATCACCTCCTTTCTAAATTAAATTTATACGTAAGTATAAATTTAATTTTCCTTTCTCCTAGGACCTTTTAGTACAAAAGGAATGGGGCTTCCTAATTTATTAGGAAGAAAACATTCCTACCACTATCAGAGATGCTTTAAAAGCGCTTTTCCCGATGGCTGAAAGCCATCGTGGATCCCGCACGAATGCAAATTCGTCGGGAACAAAATCACCCCTTCAATGGGTTCAAGGTTTTACTTTGAGCTTGTCGAAGGGTTTTTTTGTGGCTAAAAAACATTACTTAGAGGTTTGTGTGCAGCAATAAGAGGATCGGCCCAAAGAATTTGTACACATTTCATTTCCGTCATATTTTACTACTTCACCCGGATTACAGTAGCTCTGGGGTCTACAGGTATTTACTGTTCCATCTTGGTTTACAGCAGGGCAACCTGGCATTGAGGTGACTTGGACTGCCGAAGGGACTTCATCTGCATGTTGTCTTACATCTTGGGGCTTATTAACTAGAAATATTGTTACGGGTAGAGATATGGCAATAACTAAAAAAACTACTCCGGTAAATATTTTTGTTACATTCTCCATAGACTAAACTAGTATTGCTATAATTTTTGGCTTTTGTCAATCTGTAAGATAGCTGAAAAAGAGGAAATGAGGATCTTGAGGTCCGGAAGGGGTTCGAACCCTCGCACCAGCCTGCCGGCAGGCAGGTAGCGGTTTTGCTTATAGTTTCTTTAGAATGCTTTTGAGGTCCGGAAGGGGTTCGAACCCTCGCATAGCGGTTTTGCAGACCGCCGCGTTACCACTTCGCCACCGGACCATTTAGTTATCAAATAATTCCTTTATAATTTCTCTACCAAACCCTGATTTAAAAAATTTTTCTAATTGTCTAGCATTGTCCCTAGTATCGCATATTTCTACGTGTACTAATGTTAAAGGTAACATAGTTTTAGTAAATTTTTCTTTGCCTCTAAAATGTTCATCTAACCTTCTATCAAGATTACCTGTTAGCCCTTTGTAAAATTCCTTTGTTTTTAAGCTTTTAAGTATATACACGTAATACATTTCCGCGCCTGCCTGCCGGCAGGCAGGTTACCACTTCGCCACCGGACCTTATAACCACAAAGTTTATCATAATCTAGCCTCCAAAGCTATGCTAACTGTTAGGTTTTTGTGAAGTACGGCCTCTTTTTTGGGTATAAAATCCAAACTATGGAAAGAGATTCAAGAGGATTACCAAAAGATATTAATTACTTTAGCTTTTTAATGAGCGAAAATAGGGCAATGTTGGGACCAAGAATTGTACGCAATTTGATTAGGTTTGCGTTTAGCGGGGTTGAGGCTGGTGTAAAGCTTGATGACTGGGTTATAAAAACGGTAAGTAAATAAAATGGAAAAAGAAGGAAAAAGGCTATCTATACCACGGCGAGTTGAGGTAGCTGCTGAGAAAGTAGGGGGAGGTATAATGGTTTTAAGAGGTCTTCTTGCATGGAGTGCAGCAACCGTAGGAGTAGGTGCATTTCTTATGATGTTAGGATATAAAAGAGGGGCATAATATGGAAAGTCGTAAAAAAGAAGAATATTTTGAAGATGTTGAAAGCGGTGATTCTTCCGATTCTGAATTGGAAGATGAGATAAAAGCCGGTGAGTGGCAACGTTTAAGAGAGTTTAAAGTGTATAGGAAAAGATCAAGACAGGGTAAGATAATTGCAACGCATCAGGCGTTATCAAATAGGATTGCTCAGCTCGAAAGACTTTTCTACCAATTAGTAGCAAATCAGCCTCAAAAAGCAGGAAAATTGTTAAAAGAAATAAAAAAACTTAGGGCTCTTAAAGAATACCTACTTCAATGTCTCATATGGAATGAACAGGGGGAGCTAGACGATCACCCTATGCCTGAAGAATTAGAGCCGCTAATTTAGTTTGGGAAGACCTGCCTGCCGGCAGGCAGGGCAGGGACACTTTGATGATCATGATACCCCCGAGGAATTAGAGGAAATAATTTAAAATTAGTGGGCATCCATGGAGTCGGACCCCTTCTTCGCCTTGCTCCTAGGGCGGGGTAGTTATAAAGATATATTAAAGTGAGTTTGTAACGTGTAGTCTGTGGGCATCCATGGAGTCGGACCATGCACCTCTTTCTTATCAGGAAAGCGTTCTACCGCTGAACTAGATGCCCATTCGTCACTTCGTTCCTCAGGGAAAGCCCCTTCTCAAAGTATCTAGATGTATATTTTACTAGGAAATAGCTTTGAACTCAACTATTGAGTTGGTGAGGTGGTTACGGGAGCAGTGTTTGTTGAAGGAAGGAACACGGGCTGAGTAACAACTGGTTGGGAGCTACTTAAAGTTATATTAAGTGGAGCGGCTTCTTTTAGCACAGATTCTGTTTGTCCAAGCTGAGTTACAAGAGTTTTATCTAAGAAATTAATAGTTGTAGTTGGGGTAGTTGCTCCAAAAGCCTTACTGAATGAAATTGTTGCAAGTTTTCCAACTCCCTTGGCTGCTTTTTGGTTTGGGCTTATTGCTATAGCAAAGGAAATTCTACCTGTTTGTTGGTCTACATCATTAAACAAAACTACAGCGCTTGGTCCAAAAAATCCTGTAGCATCAGAAGCTGGAGACACTTTAACATTTGTTATTGCTTTTGGATCATATTGAAGTTCTGCTTGAACACCGGCAATATTACTGCCACCACTGTCAACCATAAGGTCAACGGTTGGTCCTGCAGTTGCGGTATTTGTAGAAAGATCAATGTTTTGTGGGCTAAAGAACACTTTAGAAGTTTTTTCAACCGGTTTTTGAGTAGGAACAACTTGATTTACCTGGGAAGTTTGTTTTTGGCCTTCAGAAATAGCTAAGAAGAGTAATACTCCTGTAACTAAGGCAAGAATAATTATTAAGATTGTAGTCTTCTTAGGCATAATTTATTTTACGCATGTTTTTTCAAACCTGTCAATCCCTAACTTAATCTCCGTTTCTCTTTGCAAAACCACTATAAAGAATATTCAAGTCAAGCTCATCAATTTTTCCATCGTCATTAAAATCAAATATTCTCTGAATCGCATTAAGTATAGTTGGTGTAGGTGTAGCGTTTGGTGTTGTTGTGGCACTTGTTGTTCCGGTAGGGCTAACAGTAGCAGATGCAATTCCTGTTGGAGTTGTTGTTCCCCCAGTGCCAACGATATAAGCTCCATTTTTAGTGTTATTGGTATCAATCGGGAGAATTCCAGATACTCCCGCTGCCGTGATTTGAATATTAGAAAATCCTATGGCTGAATTTCCATTAGCCTTTGCAACTAAAGAAATTGTTCCAATATTTACCATAGATCCACTTATTGAAGCTGAAGTGGGATTGACTCCTACAAAGTGTATGGTTCCGGGTGTATTAGAGTCGTTTGTCACGGCATTTAAAATAGAAGCGGGTGTAAAGCCCAGACTGCCCGAGCTGCTGGTTGGGGTTACAGATAGTACCGCCGGGTCATAATTAAATGTAATGTCTGCTGCCGTAATATTGTTTTGAGCTGTATTTATGTTTACCTGAACTACTAACTTATCCCCAACTGCAACAGTTGAAGTCAGAGGACTTAGGATTACAGCAACTTGTTCGCCTGATGCATGGGATCTATCTTCTTGCTGTTTTTGTAATTGATTTACAGTAAAGAAAACCCCTCCGGCAAGTATTGCTACAACTAGCGCTCCTAAAACTACTTTGTATTTTCCAAGTTTTTCAAACATATTAATATATTAGCATTTAATGCGGTACGGTTGTACTCAAAAAACCGTCACGCCAAATATTGAAGTCAAGAATATTAACAGCACCATCGCCATTGAAATCGGCTACTAAGAATGAAGATGGAGGAGTAGCGGTTGGATTTGAGCCCAGCAAATAGTTGTCGCGCCAGCTATTGAAGTCTATGATGTTAACTTTTCCGTCACAATTTGCATCCCCTTTTGATTTAAGCGCACAGGTTGATCCCGGAGTAACGCTCGCGTTAGCAATCGGTGTAATTGATGGAACGGGACAATTAGCAGCTTGTAGTTGAGTTTTTATTTGATTACAAAACGCTTGATTATAAGTACAAATTTGAGTTCCTAAAACCGTTTTATAGTATTGAGTTAATACACTACATTGATTTATGGCAACTGTGGGGGTTGGTGTTTTGGTAGCGCTGGGAGTAGCGCTTGGTGTTCCGGGACAAGCAGGCATTGTGCAATTTGGACCGGATGGTGAGACGCTAGATCCATCTGGGCAAAGTTTAGCAAGTTGTGGACAAGCGGTGGTGGGAACACAAACTCCCGGGTAATAAGTTCCGGTTCCACTTACAGAATTGACATTATCGGGGCCGCTTGAGACACAAGATTGTCCGCTTGGGCATACATCATTTTGTGTTCCTGATATTCTATGGAAACAGTCGAATGTTTGTGATGTTGTTGTTGGTCTTGGACACCAGCCACCACGTGGCGCTGCAAAAAAGGCGCAAACATTCTGACCGTTAACAATACATCCGGTTGGATATGGTGTGCAGGTTGGTGTGGGAGTAGTAGATGTTGTCCCGCTCGGCGCTATGGATACGGTTGGATTACATGTGGGGTCAGATGTCCATCCGCTTGGAAGACATGATGTCGGAAATTGCTGACATGTGTGAGTTGTGTTATTTCTTGCATAAGTTATTACCTCAGCACAAATTACATTATTATTTCCCTGAGAAGATTCAGAAACTGCTGAAGAGGTGGGTTTAGGGGTTAAAATTGCTACGCCGCTACAGCTTTGGTCAATCTGTTTTTGGATAAAAACACATTGGCTGGAGCCTTGGTAATTACAAACTCCTGTGGCCTTCATTTGCGCAAAAGTTAGCGTTAGTTGTTGGCAATCAGCAGCAGATGCTCTTTGTCTATTATCTTGTTGATGACTTACCAAAGAGATTGTGAGCGGCACAACTATTGCAATTATTGCTACAAAAATAATTGCCAGTGTCCTTTTGGAAAATTTAAACCGTGGTTTAGCGGGAGGAGTTGGGGTTGGCTGAACAATTACTTGTGGAGAAGTGTTTTCCATTAATTTAATTCATTACCTTGGCAGGTGGATTTATCGTGTAGACAGCTTAAGAACATGGTGTAATCCAAAAGATTAATTACATTGTCATGGTTAATATCTCCGGATACTAACTGAGTGAGGGGGGATTGATTAGAAGTTCCTGCCGTAATACTTACAATTCCGGGAGTTGTTTTAAATAAGGTATTATCAAGCCTTGTTTTAATAAGATAACTACCTGTTTGGAAATTATTACCAAGCGTAATAGTTCCTTTGTATGTTCCGCTTGTTGGGTCAAAAGTTACAGATCCGCTATTGGATGAAATCATTTGGTTTTGAGCATTATAAATCTGGATTTGTGTAACTCTCTGGGGTCTTTGGGGTGTGCTGTTTATCCCAAGACGAGCGGAATCACTACTTGCAGTACCGATTCCAACCAGGGCCAAATTAAGATCAACAGAAGTTGCTTGAGGTGCTAGTGTTGCAGTAGGAGTTGCTGTTGGAGCGGGTGTAGATGTAGCAACACCCCCTTGTATTACGCCAAAAGTTTTATCAGTTATGGAATTACCGTTTGTAAGTATTATGCTGCTGTAATTGCCACTTGCCGGATTTGTTATTGTCCATCCTGTTTGGGATTGTAGTGTTAGGGTGTAGTTGCCATCACAAACGCCCGTAATGCTAAATCCGCCGGTAGAATCGGTTGTGCCGGTTATTCCATTTGTTTGGTCACTGGCTTTAAGACTTAATTGCCATCCGTTAAGTTTTGCTTCATTTGTGTCTTGTACACCGTTTCCATTTACATCATTGTAGACGTATCCACTTACAGACCCTTTTCCTACAATTTGGCTGATCTGCTGGTAGATACTTTGGAGGTCGTTAGCAGTTGGCGCGTAAAAATATTTTCCTCCGGTTTGTGTAGCAATTTGCTGCAAGAAGGCAGAGTTTACTTGGCTTCCTAAACCTATTGTAAAGTATACGGTTCCATTGGCTGTTGCTCCGGCTTTTGCTTCACTTATCGCTGCTGCTTCTGCTTGTGTTTGATTATTAAATCCGGTTGATCCAATAGAGGAGTTTGCTCGGCCATCAGTCAAAAGTATTACGGCATTTTTGAATCCGGCTCTTTTGTGGGAAGCAATTTCTTGGTTAGCATTTTTAATTCCACATTGTGTACAGGTTTCGCCACTGGCATTTATTGCATTTATTTTTGTTTTAACGCTAGAAAAGTCATTTGTAAGTGGGCTATCTGTGGTAGTAGAGGATTGGGAGGAAAAAGATACCAGACCTGCTTTGTTTTGTGTGTTTTGGGCAATAGTATCTACAAACTGAGAAGCAGCTGCTTTTGCCTTGGTTATAAGAGTTGTTTGGTCTGTTGATGAGGTTTTATCATTCATACTTGTTGATTTATCAATTACTAGAACTATATCTGCCGCAACACTTGAGCAAACTTCTGACGCTCGTTGTCTCACATCTTGCCTTTGGTTAAGAAAATTCAAGGTCACAGGAATTGAGAGTAAAAGAGCGCCGACTATAAGAAAAGCGGCGGTGCGCTTATAAGATGAAAAAATGAAGCCAATCCCCTGATTAATTCTGTCCATCAAAAATAATAACCTTTCACTAAATAAAAGGGCTTAGGTTTAGAATATGTAATTTGCAAACAATTGTCAACGATTGCTTAGTTTAAATTTTTTAGACTTGTTATATAATGGTTCAAATCATGATCCTGTCAGATAGAGATATTAAAAAAGCAATTGAAGAAAAAAGGATAGTAATTACTCCAAAACCTGATTACAAAACTCAACTTGGAACCTGCTCAATGGACCTAAGGCTTGGAGATATTTTCCGAGTTTTTGACCACAGTAAACACCCCTATATTGATCCTGACAAAAAGGACTTTAGTAATGAAATAACAAAAAAAGTTGTTGTTAAGCCGGGTGAATATTTTATTATGCAGCCGGGAGATTTTGTTTTGGCAGTGACTCATGAAACAGTAAAAATTCCAAATGACATGATGGGTAGACTTGAAGGTAGATCTTCTCTTGGGAGACTTGGTATAGTTGTTCACTCAACCGCTTCAATTTTTGATGCGGGTTGGGATGGAAAATGCGTATTAGAGCTTGGAAATCTTGGGCGTATGGCTGTAAAGTTAACACCCGGAATGAGAATTTGCGCAATGAGTTTTGAGCAGCTTTCGAGCGCTGCTGATGTGCCTTATACTAAGAAAAACAATGCAAAATATAGAATCCAAAAGGAGCCGTTAGAATCTAAATATCACCAAGACAAAAAATAAATGAAGTATCCTGTTAGCTTTGAGATAGAACTAAAAAAACATGATTTGCCTGGTAAATTTATTGTTTTTGAAGGAAATGAAGGATCCGGAAAGACCACTCATGCGCTAGATTTGGTAAAAAAACTTGAAGCAGAAGGGGTAAAGGTAATCTATACAAAAGAGCCAACCGGCGGGGAAATCGGGCAACTCATAAGGCGGGTTTTATCCGGAGAAGTTAAATCCAATCCGGCAGCGCTACAATATCTATTTGGTGCGGATCGCTCAATGCACCAAGAAGAAATTGTGGAACTTTTAAAACAAGGGTATGTTGTAATTTCTGATAGGTATTTTTGGTCAGCTGCAGCATATGGTTTGTCAGACCTGGGAAATGTATTAGATTACTATTTGACCATCTATTCAATACTTTCTTTTTATAATCAATTTTTGAGTCCTGATATTACATTCTTCCTAGACGTTAATTTAGATGTTGCTGTTGAAAGAATCTCAAAAAGCCATAAGCATAGTGAGATTTATGATAATCGTGAACATATGGAAAAAGTAAAAATTGGCTATGATGAGTTGATTAAAAAATTTCCAGACGAGTTCACAATTATTGATGCAAATCGGGATCTGCCACAAGTGTCAGCAGACTTGATGGAAAAAGTCAAAGAGAAGCTAAAATAGCGTATTGAAAATTGGCATCAGTTTGTTTAGTATTTAGCATATGATTCTAGGACCTCAAAAATTACTCGAACTCGTTAAAAAGAAAAAATTAGTAGAAGGTTTATCAGAAAGAGAGCTTACTAATCCAGAAGGGGCAGGCTTTGATTTAAGACTTGCGGAGGTATATAAGATTTCAGGAAAAGCATTTCTTGGTGTAACCGAACGCCACACACCAGAAATTAAGTTGGTTAAAAAATATGATGAAAAAAAAGTTTCAAAGATTGTAATTAAACCGGGTGACTTTTATCTTTTTAAAACAATTGAATCAGTTAATATGCCGCAAAATCTTACAGCTTCTCTAACTCCGCGTTCAACAACATATAGAAGTGGACTTATGATTAGGGGTGGAAATGTTCCTCCCGGTTATTGCGGAGGGCTCACAATGGGGATGGCAAATCTAGGACCGGTTCCGGTTACCATTGAAATGGGAGCAAGAGTTGTACATATCCAGTTTGATGAAGTTGTGGGCGGAGGAAACATGTATCGCGGCCAATGGCAGGGTGGAAGAGTAAGCGCTTTAAAAAAGGAAAAACAAGTTTAATATGGTAAAGAAAATACATCAGGAATATCAATACCTCGATTTAGCCAAGGAGATTCTCAAGGACGGATTTGATCAAGTTGATCGCGGAACAGGCGTTACAACCAGAAGTCTTTTTGGAAAAATGGCAAGATACGATCTTTCGGAAAGTTTTCCCCTACTTACTACAAAGAAGGTTTATTGGAAGGGGGTTGTGGAAGAGCTATATTGGTTTTTTGCGGGGTTTACTAATATAAAATATTTGGTTGACCGTAACGTCCACATCTGGGATGACTATCCATACAAGATATATGTAAGTAAGTCGAAAGTAGCGGGTCGTGGGTCGCAAAAACTTTTAACCAAAGAGGAATTTATAGAAAAGATTGCCACAGACGCCAAGTTTGCAAAGCAGTGGGGAGAGTTGCCTCGTATATACGGAGAAATGTGGAGGAAGTGGCCCACAAGGAAGAAGGGAAAAACTATAGATCAATTGCAGTGGGTTGTAGATGAACTTAAAGCAGATCCCAATGCTCATAATGCAATCGTTAATTCCTGGAATCCGGAATACCTATATGGCATGGCAGACCCGGAGGATGCCTCCCGTTTCCCAATTTGTCACAATATGTACCAGGTAAGTAATAGAGATGGGAAATTATCTTTGATCCTTTACCAAAGAAGTTGCGACTTATTCTTGGGTGTTCCTTTTAACATTGCAAGTTATGCATTGCTAACAGTAGTTTTGGCAAAAATTCTAAAACTTGAGCCTGGGGAATTTATTCATATGTATGGAGATGTACATATTTATGAAAATCATATTCCACAATTTAAAGAGCAACTTAAGAGAAAACCAAGACCTTTCCCCAAGGTTAGAATAAATGGCAAGCTTAATAAGCTTTCAGACTTTAAGCCGGAAATGGTAGAATTAATTGATTACAATCCTTATCCTCCAATCAAAGCAGAATTAACTGTTGCGGGAGGATTGTATGAAGGTAAATCTAGTGGAGCAAAATCCCGCACGAATGGTAATTCGTCGGGAAAAAAAGTAAAATAAACTTCTAATGGAAGATATAACCCCAAGCGCCGCAGCATTAGTAATTGATAATAATTTTGTACTTCTTGTTCGTCATGAGGATGGAGCAGATCATGTGCTTGGTGTGTATGGATTACCTGGAGGGAGAATTGACCCCGGAGAAACTGAGCTTGAGGCAGCAAGGCGCGAGCTGGAGGAAGAAACAGGATTAAAAGCAGAGCTTTCTGATCTTTCAGAATTTGACGGCAATTATTATCAGGCAAAGATTCCAAGAAAAGACGGATCTGTTATTAAATTTGGTTGGAGAGTTTTTAAGGTTTCCAAATGGAGCGGGGAATTAGGAAGCAAAGATGGTCACACAACTCCCGAATGGGTAGATATGGATACGCTTGGGGATTTGGAAGAACAAGGAAAACTTTTGCCCAATACAATTAACGCTATCAACGCCTCACAACAAAATGTATAATCACGCGCCACATAATTACGAATGTCCACTGTGTGACGCGGTTAATGGGAAAATAACCACTGATAAATCTGTCAGGCCTGAGGATATTATTTATAAAGATAATCTAATAACTGCGTTTGTTGCTGGTAAGTGGTGGAAAAACAATAAGGGTCATGTAGTTATAATTCCGAATAAACATATAGAAAATATCTACGATATTACACCGGAATATAGTCATAGAATTATTGATATCGCTCGTGAAGTCGCGTTAGCATTTAAAGAAACTTATGAATGTGATGGAGTATCTTTACGCCAACATAACGAACCGGCGGGTAACCAAGACGTTTTTCATTACCACATGCATGTATTTCCGAGATACAAAGATGATTTATTATATGTTAATCATCCAAATTCCTATTGGGTTACCTCTGAAGAAAAAAAACCTTACGCAGATAAGCTGAGAGAATACTTTTCTAAACTAAACCTTAAGGTTTAGCATACTCAATACCAAATACTTTATACTTAATACATATTTATGATATCTATCATTGCAGCGATTGGAATAAATAGGGAGCTCGGTTATGGAAATGATCTTATATGGAGAATAAGTACGGATCTTAAAAGACTTAAGGATCTTACCATGGGTCACCCAATAGTTATGGGAAGAAAAACTTATGAATCTATTGGTAGAGTTTTACCGGGAAGAACAAACATTATAATTACAAGGGATCCAAACTATAAAGTAGATGGGGGAGTGATAGCCTCATCTGTTGAGGATTCAATTGAGAAAGCTAAAAACTCACCCGGCGCGGACGAAATATTTATTTTTGGTGGAGCACAAATTTTTGAGCAATTGTTGCCAATAGTAGATAGGCTATATCTTACAAAAATAAATTCTGCTGCCCCAATGGCAGACGTTTTCTTCCCGGACTATTCAGCTTTTACAAAAAATACTTTTAGTGAAAAACATGAAGAAGATGGCCTCGAGTACGAATACGTTACTCTTGAACGTTAATTACCAATAATCAATAATCAATTTTCAAACCAATAATTAATTTAAAAAAAATTTAATTATTACTTTTTAATATAGTAGAAAATATTTTGGTAAGTTCTGTTGCTTCTTGCGTAAGGCTTTGTTTTTCTAAATCTTGTTGGGGGGATGGCTCAGATAATCTAAACCAGAGCCTACTTTCTTTTGCCTCTTTTTTACAAATCTTTATTCTCATATAGAAATCCTTCTTAGATAATGCTTCATTTGCTTCTATGTAGTTAGCCGCTACTGATCCACAGGATCTTATTCCTTGGTCGGTGTATTTAAGATTTGAAATTGTTTTAGGAAGTTTATTAAAATAATTTCTGCTTTTCTCAGCAAATTTAGCTGTACGTTCTTCTAAATCAAATTCACCCGTTCCCATCCCTTAATTAAACATTACTTAATTGGTTTGATCAATTGGAATTTGGTAATTGACTGTTTATCTACCTGTTCCGGAGAGTTTTCTAAATACGTAGGCTTCTGCCATCATGGTAGCAGGTATTGTGAGGAATAGTCCAACAAGTAGGGCACATGCACCCAATAAATTCAATCCAAGAAGCATTAGGCCAAGTAAGAATAAGTTCCATTTTTGCCCTTTTGTAATCTTTGCGCTTGCTTTAAGAGCGTCAATTGGACCTTTGTTTTTATCAACCATGTAGTAAACAAAATACCTATACTTTATTCCCCAGATAATTCCAGGAACAACCAAAAGAATCATTCCTACAAGAACTATCACTCCATATATAAATGATGCAACAATGTATGGAATTATTAGATGTATATAATCAAAAAGATTTCCATATTGGACTTTCTTCCTGTCATAAATCTTAAGTGCTATACCAATTACTCCAAGTGACACTGCAAATTCTAAAATCCAACCAACGAGAGCAAAGATAAATCCAATTAGAGGAGAGTTGCTGTTATCAAAAAATCTACCCAAGTGTTGTGGAATAGTATTTACTGCAAAAATAATTAAAAGAAGAACAACAAAAAACTTAAGATTCTTACGCATTGTTTTCCAACCGTAAGATATTGCTGCTGATTTTGAAAATGTTGCCATGGATTATTATTGCAATAAAGTAGGGGAGTTTGTCAACCCCGATTTAATCGTGGTCAACAAGGGGATTTATTCCTCGTCTTTTATAAGCTGTGTTATCTCATCTGCAACTTCATCAAGAGTTTTTTTATCTGTCCTCACATAATCATCAGCATAAGATCTATACAGAGTTTTTCTAAAGTTATAGAGTTTTCTAGCATATCTTGGGTCACGGAAATTTGGTCTATCATTAAAATCTTTAAGTCTTCTTTTTGCTTCATTAAAGCCTACCCTAAGATATATGACGTATCCATTTTCACTAAGATAATCCAAAACTATTCTGTTTACAATTACTCCTCCTCCGGTTGCGATGACAGCGTTTTCTACATCTCTTAACTCTTTTGCAACTTCAATTTCTAGTTCGCGAAAGTGGGTTTCTCCATCTTTATCAAAGATATCATTTATTGATTTTCGTCCGGATTTTTTAAGAACCAGATCATTCATCTCAACAAACTTCATTTTGAGTTTTTTGGCTAACATTTCTGCGAGGACGGTTTTACCACTACCCATAAAACCTATCAAAACAATATTTTTTTTCGGCTCAAGCTTGTCGTTCATAGAAACCTGTATTCGGGGTCATTCTATAGCTATTGCAAGAGGTTGTCAATATCGTTTTCTATATGGAAGCCGATTGTGTTTTGGGCGAGCGTGGTGCTAATCCTTTTTTATCGATTATCTTTAATCCTTGCTTGATAATATAATCTGCTGCTTGTTCAGGTGTCCTTCTGCTTGTATCTACGGCAATATTTGCTATGCCATATCGTGGGCCTCTTGTTCTGACTCTCTCAGACATAGTAGCTTTTGCTTTTTCGTATTCAACGTCGCTTAGGCCGGGCCTACTATGATCTTTATCCTTAAGAACTCTATCAAGTAATACATGTTCCGGGGCGAATAGGTAAGCTGGAATTGCATATTCTGTATCTACTACTAATGCTAAATTTCTGTCTTCAACTAAAACTCCACCCCCACAAGAAATAATTTTACCCTTATTTTCAGGCCTCATTGCTTTTAGAAAACTTGAAGACTCCCATTGTCGGAAGTATCTTTCGCCACGATCATCCCAAAGTTCCTTAATGGTTCTACCTGCATCTTTTTCTACTTCATCATCGAGTTCAATGATATCCATTCCGGTTTTCTCGGCGAGTATAGGGGCTGTTGTTGATTTACCGCCTCCTGGTGGTCCCCAAATTAATAAAATGACATGTCCAAATTTTTCTTTTTCGGCAGGCGTCAGTACGAGTCGATCAGGAGTTTGGGGCACTAACAAATTCTTTGATGCACCATCGGGGAGAACTAGGCCGCTTGCGCGTCTTTGTTCATCAGCTGAAAAAGCTGCTCCGTTTGTTGGTCCAACACCTTCGCTTGTCATATTTTCTTTTGGTGCTCCGAATTATATCAAATTTTCAATTGTAAGGAAAGCAGATATTAAAAAGTTAGGGTAAGGGGAGTTTGGATGCAAAATCTTTTACCTCTTTTCCAATAGCAAGAAGCTTCTCGTCATTAACTAATTCTTTCTTAAGTTCTCTAAAATATGCCGTTCTTTCTTCTTTATTGTCAGGTAGTTTTTTGTCACTAACTGCTTCTATAGCTCTAGCTATCCAACTGGCAACTTTTTCCATATCTTTTTCTTTAAGTCCGCGCGTTGTGATTGCTGGAGTTCCAAGTCTAATTCCTGATGGGTAGAACGGAGGCATTGTATCTCCCGGTACACCATTTTTATTTGTGACAATATTAGCAACTTCCAAAGCAAAAGCTCCCACAGCACCATTAACCCCTTTGTTTCTAAGATCAATTAATAAAAGATGATTGTCTGTTCCCCCAGAGACTAAGTCAATTCCATTTTTGGTTAAGCCATCTGCTAGTGCTTTTGCATTTTTTACAATTTGGGCTGCATATTCTTTGAACTCCGGAGTTGAAGCCTCTAGTAGTGCAACTGCAATGGCAGCTGTTTGGTTATCATGGGGTCCTCCTTGAAGACCTGGAATAATTGCCGATTCAATTTTTTTAGGTAAATCGGCATCTTTTGCTAAGCCCTTGTCTGTAACCATAATAATAGCGCCTCTTGGTCCGCGGAGTGTTTTGTGGGTTGTTGTCATGATTACATCAACATAAGGAACAGGAGTAGGGTGGACGCCGCCTACAATAAGTCCTGTTATGTGGGAAATATCTGCCATTAAGAAACAACCGGCTTTGTCGGCAATTTCTCCAAACCTTTTAAAATCTATGGTTCTTGGATAAGCGGTGTATCCGCAAATTAGAAGCTGCGGTTTTTCTGCCATAACCTGTTTTTCAATCTCATCATAGTCAAGCAAATCGCCTTTGCCAAGTTTGTAATGCGCAAGTTTAAATAGTCTGCCTGTTAATCCTATTGGGTTACCGTGAGTTATGTGGCCACCTTCCGGTACTGCTAGCCCCATCATCTTGTCCCCGTTTTTAAGAAGCGCAAAATAAATTGCCGAGTTTGCGGGAGAGCCGGATAAGGCTTGCATATTTGCATATGGAACTCCAAAAAGTTCTTTTGCGCGATTTGCAGCCAATATTTCTACTTCATCCGCAATTTTATTGCCTTGGTAATATCTTTTTTTTGGAAAACCTTCAGAATATTTATTATTTAGAACCGATCCAAGAGCTTCTAAGACTGCTGTTGAGGTGTAGTTTTCTGAGGGAATCATTTCAAGCACATCGCGTTGTCTTGTTTCCTCTTCTTTTATCAAATCAAAAATTTTTGGGTCTGTCTTTTGGAGGGAATTCATGTGGTTATTATATTAACAATCAAAGAATGAAACAATAAGACAATTCGTATCTTTATACTTGACCCCAATTAAATCGGGGTTGATACTTAATATCTAATACTTGATACTAAATACATGGAGGAGATGGCAAACAAAATAGGGTGGCAGAAGGTAGCAGTGATTGGAATAATTGCTGCTATATTGCTAATAGTCTTTGTAGTTTACTTATTTATATCTAGTACAAGCTCAAATAAAACATCCAACAAAAACTCACCTTCTGGTAGTCAGAACGGAAGTGCTAATGGAGGAGCCAATAATTCCGATAATCAAAAAGATCAAGGTACAGACCAATTTGGACATAATGTTATAACGCCAACCCCTCTTCCCACCGGAATTGATTTTGGAAGTACGGTTGTTGTTCTTACGCCGTACAGCAAGAGTAAGAATTATGCAATTAGCTATCCTTCCACATGGAAAACAAATGAAATACCGGTAGTTGGTGGTGGAACCATAACTCATTTTGCTTTTCCTTCAGCGAATGGTAGTGAGGGTTTCCCAAGAGTTGATATACAAGCAGTTCCAATCACAAATAACTCTACTAGTTCACAACAAGCAATGACTAACCTTACATTCTTAAATCTCAAGCGCGATACCGTAGACTTTCATGGAGTAAATGCGGATAGGTTGGGTGGAGAATTGCCTTTCTTGTTCCAATCCGGCAATCCCCCAGTCAATAAAAAAGTTAATAAAACCTTTCTATTTTTTGATAATGCCGGGTACCGTTATATAGTCGATTATGCATACTACGTAGATGATAATCAGGGCACAAGTTTAGATGCTATAAATAGTGCTCTCTCAACTTTTAAATTCAAATAGAATCGCCCATCAATTTTCTAAGATTCCTCCCCATTCTACAGCCGTAAAGCCCTTTCTAGCCGGTGTATTTGCCGGAAGATCTAGTGGGGCAAGGGAATAGGGCGTATCAACACCCTTGTAATACATTATAAATTGTATAAAAGTAGTTGGTTTTGGATTTATATCAACCTTATCAATCTCCAATTTTTGTTCGGGAGAAAAATAGGAAACCAATATATATTTTTTGTCTATTTTATTAAGTCTTGGGATCCAATAGGAGAGAAAATCTTTTTGTTCTTGCTCATTTAGACCTAAAGCGCTTGTAACTTTTGTAAGTTTTGTATCCAAATCTTTTTTCAAAACAAAATCTCCTGTTTTTGGAGGATTACTTTTTTCTTGCATGGTTTCATAAAAAAGATAGGGGTAGTTTTTGCCTTGATATGTAAGTTTTCCATCCGGGTTTGCCAAAACCCCTTCCCAACCTCCCTGTTTATAGTGGGGTATGCTTACTGTAATTTTCCCGGGAATTGTTACTTTTACGTTAACTTTTGTTTGTATTTCAGGATATAAATATATGGCAGGTTTTGCATCACACCAAGCAGGCCAAGGCAGATTGGCATCCGGGATAGTTTCGCCCCCTGCAACTCCGGGGCAACACTCGGAAACATTATTCGCGGGCCCATCTTCTACGCAGCATTGTCCATCGGTTGTTTTTCCGGGTATAACAAGTGGTCCGTTGGGAATTGTCATGCCGCACGCAGGAGCAGAAGAGCTTGTGGGGGGTGGAGTTGGAACGCCTGTTGTAAATAGAAATGTTTTCAGTTGTAGGTTTTTTCCTGTTGTTTGATCCGGGAGACCTGTAATTGTGGCCTCAAATGGTTCACCAATTTGTTGGTCAACGTGTTTTTTGATTCCTCCCGTCATAAATATTGAACCCAAAATAATTACCCCAATTATTAGAGCTATCATGGCTTGACCGCGCTCATGTGCTTTCTTATGCATGTTACTAGTATATGGAAAAAGAGAGTAAAGTTTCAAACTAATTTAAACTTTGTATCTAATACTTTATACTTAGTGTATGGATAATCTTATAGAAAACCTGGGATGGCAAAAAATAGGAATAGTTA
Organism: Patescibacteria group bacterium; assembly: GCA_035549315.1. Taxonomy (GTDB): domain Bacteria; phylum Patescibacteriota; class Microgenomatia; order Levybacterales; family GWA1-39-11; genus GWA1-39-11. The sequence goes on from DASZRC010000029.1 coordinate 29,353, forward strand.
TGGGTATATTGGGAGCTGTAATGCTTGTTTTTGTATTTTTTACTCTTCTTGGACTAGGTAAAACATCTACAAGCCAAAATCAGGCGCCTAAAACTTCTCCTACACCAGCCGGAGATTCTCGTGAGACCTTTAAAGCCAATCCAAATCTTCCGGGTGGTAAAAAAGTTCTTTCTGAAAAATTTACCAATGATTCTATGCAAATTAATTATCCAAGCGGATTTACTCCAAGTGAGTCTGCAATAAATAGTGGTGGAGATGCCGTAATTCTAACAAATGATGCAAGTAGGGAAACCATTGAAATAGATATTTATAATTCTTCAAGCATGCCGGTTACTCAAATTGTAAATGCATTGAGGGCATTGGGATATAAAGAAACCAGAACTGATAACGGTCAGGGTATTACATATAAGTTTGCAGGTTCTGTTGGAGTAGGTCCTAATGCAATCAGAGAAAAAGCAATAGTATTTAGCCAAAATAATAAAACTTACAGAATTCTACTTACATATAGATCTGCCACTACGGATTCAGATATAGAGCAGGCTTTTGATGATATGACCTCATCGCTCCAATTATTCTAGTTTGGAATTATTATCTATAACTCCTCCCCATTCTACAGCAGTAAAACCAATCCTTTCCGGGCGAGAGGGTAAGATAAGTGGCTCAACATTAATAACTTTATTAAGCGGTCTGAAATATACAATAAATTCAATTCTTGTATTCGGCTCCGGATTTATAATCACTTTGTCTACCTCTTCTTTGGCGCTTTTTTCAATGACAGAGAAGAGTATATATTTAGAATTAAGGCCTTTGAGTTTTGGCTGCCAAAACTCAATGAATTCTTTCGACTCAGAATCATTTAATCCTAACTTATATAAGTTTTTTCTCAACCCTTCTGTAAGATTTGATATTGGGATAATTATCCCATTCGTTGGTTTTGCAAAGTCTGATACTTTCGATTCATAAAACAACTCTTTGTAGTTAGAGCCTTTGTACACAAGTTTTCCATCAGGACTTGCTAGCACTTTTTTCCACCCACCCGTTGGGTAATAGGGATCACTTATTACAATTTTTCCCGATGTCTCAACCTTCACATCAACAAGAGTTGGAGTTGTTGGATAGAGGTAGATGACAGGTTTCCCTAAACAAAAAGTTCCTTCTCCTGCGTCTCCGACTAAATTGGGGTTGTCACACCATCCATCAATGTTTCCTTGCCATTCGATGTTGTTTTCTCTTCCTCCCCCATACATAACATTTCCCGGATCAGCCGCTAATGGGTCACCACACGGTGTTGTAGTTCCTGGTACTGGTGTTGCCCCCGAATTTAGAATGTTAATGCATTTTTTGAGGTGACATTCCACAAGGTATGCAGAGCACGAACACGAAGGGTTTGGGACGGGTTGACCATCATTTATTTCTGCCGGAATTCCGTTGTCGTGGTTACATGTTGTTTGAGGGGTATCTGTTGGAACGGGGGTTGGAGAAGGAATAATAAAGGAAAAAGTTTTAAGTTGCAGATTCTGGCCGTCTGTTGGCTCCGGCGCCCCGGTAATAGTTCCTGTAAAAGCGTCTCCTATTCTTTCTTGGTCCGGTTTGGTAAAGCCGCCAATCATAAATGTTGAGCCAATAAGAAGGACTAATATTATTAGGGCAATTAAGGCCTGACCTTTTTGGGTAAGTTTAGCGGGCATACTAATAGTATATTAGAATACTTAGACGCCTTCAATCTTAAGATGCTCTTGTAAGGTTGTATTCAATAAGTTCTTCAAATATTTCCCTATAATTTTCCGGAATATTTATTCTCTCAAGATTTTCGTGTGCTTTTTGGGATAAGTCATATACCATTTTATCTGTTCTTTCTTTGACATTATACTTCTCGATCAATTCTTTGACTTTTTCTATGTCTGTATGTGTTACATGGTTATTTCCAAATATCTCATTTAGTATTTCCTTTTCCTTTGTAGTGATTTTTTGATAGAGAAGTGCGCGAAATAATGTTTTTTTATTCTGTCTAATGTCTGATCCAACCGGTTTTCCTATTTCCATCTCGTCTCCAAGAAGGCCAATCTCGTCATCCTTTATTTGGAATACAATTCCAAGGTTTTCCCCTAATTTTTCTAATTCTTCAACTGTTCCATTGCTTCTCCCGGCAATGAGCGCGCCAAGCTTTAATGGTAAAGAAAATGTATATCTTGCGCTTTTATTCTTATACATATTAAGTATTTCCTTACTATTGGGTTCATCATTTATCGACCCCCAATGAAAATCTAGCATTTCAGCAGCTGCAACCCTTTGGATTTCTCGGCTAACTATTTTAATAACCTCAGAGTTATCAGATTCGGATAAGAGCTCCAGAGCCAGAAAAATTGCAACATCGGCAACGCATATTGCAATTGACTGTCCATAAAAAAGCTTGTCCTCAACGCTGTTATTAGCCTCATTTTGGAACTGGGCAAAAATTGTTTTTCTACCGCGTCTTGTAAAGTCTTTATCTATGATGTCATCTTGTATCAGTAGTGCAGAATGGATTAGTTCTACGGCAACTGCTGCTCTCAAAGCTTCTTTTTTGTTTTCTTTAGAAAACATTTCAGAAGTCAAAATTACAAGTAAGCCTCTTAGCATCTTTCCATTTATGGCAAAATCTACCAGCTTATTTACAGAAGTTTTATAAAAGGGTATATCAGATTTATCTTCTTTTATTTTCCTATCAAGAAATGATTTAAGTTCAGAGGTAATAATCGGTTTGTTAATTTTTGAAAATTCCAATAATTTTTTCATTCTAATTTCCAAATCTCCTTTGTCTTTTGGAATACTCATCAACTGCAGCTTTTAAATCCTCTTTATTAAAGTCCGGAAAATATTTTTTTAAAAAAATATACTCAGCGTATGCAGCTTGCCAAATCATAAGTCCGGAAGTTCTTTCCTCTCCACTTGTTCTAATAATAAGATCTGGGTTGGGGTAGGGTTGGCCGGCAGTATCAAGGAATTGAGCAAATTCTTGCTCACTTAGTTCTTGGTTCTTAGATTTTAGTTCTTGGGGCATTCTTTGAAATGCTCGAAGAACTTCATCTCTTCCTCCGTAATCAAAGGCAATATTTAGAATATATTTATCAAAGTGTTTGGTTTTTCCCTCTGCATCAGTCATTTTCTTAAGAAGAGACTCGGGCATCCTATCCTTTCTTCCTAAGTGGATTATTTTTACCTCATCCTTTATTGCCTCTTTTATATGTCTATCAATAAAAATTGACCCCATGCTGACAATCCCGGCAACTTCATCTTTTGTTCTGCTCCAGTTTTCCGTTGAGAAAGCCCAAAACGTAAGAGTATGAATCCCAAGTTCTCTTGCTGCCCTTGCAATATTAACTGCCGCCTCCATGCCTCTCCTGTGGCCTTCCAGAGTTGGTAATCCTTTTTCTTTTGCCCAGCGCCTATTCCCATCGGGAATAATTGCCAGATGATTTGGAATTGAAAGATCCATGGTTGGTATTTTACTACATAAAGCAGGAAAACTCTTCTCCGGGGTGTTTTTTGAATATTCCTCCCCATTCAACTACCGTAAATCCCTTTCTAGCTGGTGATGATAGATTGGGGGTAGGTATATTTATCTTGCTTTTTAGCGTTTCAAAATAGAGTCCAACGCGAATTATTGTGTCCGGTTTTGGATATATAGACAGTGACGCAGCATTATCAAGAGTTTGTCTTGGCGTAATCCCAACAAGATAGTAGGGTGAATCAGGTAGGGCATTGGTCCAATATTCTACAAATTGTTTTGTTTCCTTACTGTTTAGGCCGAGTTTTGGCATTAGATCAGATAGTTTATTGTTTAAATCTGCCTTACTTATAACAAATCCTTCTTTGGGCTTTTCAATTTGGCTATCTGCAATCTTGGTTTCGTAATATAGGTAATCATAGTTTTTATCCTGATAAGTTATATCTCCATTAGTGTCTGCAGTTGCTGTCCAACCATTGCTTGGGTAAAGAGGATCAGTATAGGTAAGCGGTTGTTTGGAATTTACCTTAACAGTTACTTGGGTTTTGTGCGTTGGATATAAATAAACTGCGGGTTTACACCAGGGAGAAAGCCAGTTGGTTGTAGATTCTCCGGGAGTAGGATAGATTAGTTTAAAAGTTTCAAGCTGAAGGTCCTTTTGATCCTGAAACTTATCAATAACAATAGTTGGTTCAAGAGGTGCAGGTGTAGTTGGCGTTGAGTTTTGTGCATCATCAACCTTACAATTTTTGATTACATCCGGTATTCCGGGACTACTTACGTCATTGAGTCTAAAGTATGCATCATAAACCGATTCCGGGTTACCAAAGCAGGAAACGCCTTGTATTTGGCAAACCTGTTGTAATTGAGGAATCTGGTTGTAAGAATTGTCACAATTTTTGCGGCAAACATACAATACTTCATTATTTGGAGTAATGACGCACTGCCCATCCGGTCCCCAAAGTGCTTCTCCATTACATCCCTCATGATGTCCTGGGTTATATTCTTCTGATGTGTTCTCAATAATTGGATCGCCATTAAACTTTTGCCCCGTATCTCTAAGGTGAATAACTACTTCTTTTAGAGTAATATTTGATTTTAATAGCCCGTAACGCTCTCCATTTATTTCAAAGGTGTGACTATCATCTGTAGCAGGCGTACATGCATCGCCATTTCCGGAATCACAGCAATAAAGACTGGAGCTTCCCTGAGGCGCATCAAAAGGTTTTGGGGGGCCAAATTTTGCATAGAAGCCTGAGAGTAGAATTCCTAATATAATTACAGCCAAAACCAGGAAAAGGGTCACAAAGCCTCGTTTATAAAGTCTCTTTCTGGTTTTTGTGGCAGATTTTCTTTTGGGCATGGAGTAATAATTATTGTAGTATAAGATCGAATAAAGAAGCAATAATCATAAATATCGGATAAAAGAGCTTGCGTTTTGAATCTATTTTGGCTATAATATCTAAATCTTAACGCTTCAGACAAAATGTTCTGGTAGAAATACCTGTCTGAGGAAGGGATAAAAGAACACATATGCGCGATATTACATTAGAAGAATTACTCGAAGCAGGTTGTCATTTTGGACACCAAGTAAATAGAAGAAACCCCAAAGCGGACGAATATATTTTCGAAGCTCGCTCAAATATTCACATCATTAACCTTGAAAAAACTCGTGAAGGTCTTATAAATGCTGCTAACTATCTTAAGGAATTAGCTTCAAACGGCGGATATGCTGTTGTAGTTGGAACAAAGAGACAAGCAAGACAAGTTGTTGCAGATGAAGTAGTAAGGGCAAGAGAAGCGGGAGCAAAAGGTCTTTTCTACGTAAACTACAGATGGATCGGCGGAGTTTTAACCAATTTCCCAGAGGTTTCAAAAAACTTCAAAAAACTAAAGGAATTAAGGGAGTTTTTGTCTTCAAACAAACGCGGTGAATACACAAAAAGAGAAGTTATATTATTTGAGAAAGAAGTAGAAAAGCTAAAAGATCTTTATGGAGGAATAGTAGATTTGGATAGAGTTCCGGACGCACTTATAATAATAGGTACACAGCTTGAAGCAACTGCGGTAAGAGAAGCTATCTCAAATGGAGTTGAAACAGTTGGGGTTGTTGACACAAACGCAGATCCAAATGTAATTGATTATCCAATTCCTGCAAATGATGATGCAGTAGGATCAATAAAACTTATAACTTCATATCTTGTTGATGCTTGGGTTGAAGGAGCAAAGATAAGTGTTAAAAAAGAAGAAGAAAAAGCAAAAGAAGAAGAGAAAGCCAAGGCGGCTCGTGCAAAAGCAGATGAGGATAGACTTAAGAAAGAAACAGAAGAGATTCGTGCAAAGCAAAGAGAAAATACTTCAAAACCAGTCGAAGACAAGATTAATACTGGAGGAGTAAAAGAATAAAGGACTGAAGTTGATTAATTATTTTAATCTTTTAATATTTTAATTTTATAATATGACAGTTGACGTTTCATTAATAAAAACACTTCGCGAAAAAACAGGAGCAGGTATTGCAGATTGCCGTGAGGCTCTTGAAGAAACAAAGGGAGACATTAAAAAAGCGGAAGAATACCTCAAGAAAAAGGGATTTGAAAAAGCTGCTAAAAAAGGTGACCGCGAAACAAATTATGGTTTAGTTGAGTCTTACGTTCACCAGGGAAGGGTAGGAGTATTGGTAGAAGTTCTTTGTGAAACAGATTTTGTAGCAAGAACTGATGAATTCAAACAACTCGCACATGAAGTTGCAATGCAGGTTGCATCAATGAATCCAAAAGACAGCAAGGCACTCTTGAAACAAGAATACATTCGTGATCCGCAAAAAACTATCCAGGATTTAATAACAGAAGTTATCGCGAAGCTAGGTGAAAACATTACAATAGGTCGCCTTTCCCGTTTTGAACTAGGTAAATAAAATGTCCGAACGAGGCATTCCCCTTTCACAAGATTCCGCACACCAAATATTAGCTCAGTTTAATAGATCAAGAATTGAGAGGCTTAACGTGGATATTCAAGTTGTTGAAAGTAGGCATCCTGAACTAGTTCAAGATGCAATGGCGTATTCAATATGGGCAAGAGATTTGATTGGGCGGGGTGTGCCTTCGGTTCGTAGGGCGTTGGGACCATATTCTAGAGCTAATATACCCGATGAACAAAAAGAATATCTAGTTGAGTTAAGCAATAAATATAAAGGTGCAACAGTTAGAAGGCTTTTTGAAGCTGTGGTGAATAAATTTACCGAATTAAATCAATTAGCAAATAAAAACAAGCCTTAGTCGTATTCTTAGGCTTTAACTGTAATATATATTTCGTGTATAATCTCTATAAATGTTTATAACAATTATTGCTTTCATAGTTGTCCTCTCTGTTCTTGTATTAATCCACGAACTAGGCCATTATTTAACCGCAAAAAAATTTGGAATCAAAGTAGAGGAGTTTGGTTTTGGGTTTCCCCCTCGAGTTCTCGGCAAAAAAATTGGCGAAACAATTTATTCCATTAATCTCTTGCCGGTAGGCGGATTTGTAAAATTATATGGTGAAGATGCTGCTGGAGGTGGATCTGTAAAAACAGCAAAGGTATCAAAAGAGAAGTGGAATACTAAAAAAGCTTTCTTTGCCCGCCCGGCTTGGCAAAGGGCAACAATAATTCTTGCAGGGGTTGTGATGAACTTTGTTCTTGCTGTAGTTTTGATATCTTATCTCTTTACGTTCCATGGCGTTGCGGTTCCAACAGAGAATATAAAAGTTGTGGAAGTTGTTGCAAATTCCCCAGCTTCAACAGCCGGTCTTAAAAAAGACGATTTGGTAATAAGTGTTAACAGCAATAATATAAATGACACAGATAGTTTTGTGAGTTTAACCAGAAAAAGTGAGGGGAAGCCTTTGGTTTTTGAGATTAAAAGAAATGGGCAAGTATTTACAAAAACAATTACTCCCAGGACAAAGTTTCCAAAAGGTGAAGGTCCGCTTGGGGTAGCCATATCAAATATTGAAATTAAAAAATACCCCTGGTATGAGGCTCCATTCTTTGGGACAGTAGAGGCCTTCAAATTCTCTTGGTTGATTGTTAAGGGTCTTCTGGATATGGTTGTAAATCTTGCTACCGGTAAGGGATTTGCAGGTGTTGCAGGCCCAATTGGGGTAGCCCAGCTTACCGGCCAAGCCGTATCTTATGGATTTGATGCAACGCTTTGGTTTGTTGCTCTTTTGTCTCTTAATCTTGCCGTAGTCAACGTTTTACCAATTCCGGCTCTTGATGGAGGAAGATTATTCTTCATAGTTATAGAGATGATTACGGGGAAAAAGGTAGATTCAAAGTATGAAACAATGGCTCACGCAATAGGGCTAGTTGTTTTATTAGGATTAATAGTCCTCATAACATTTTTTGACATAATGAGATTAGTTTCCGGCCAGAGTATTTTGCCCAAAATGTAGTAGATTTTAAGGTCAATATATTAGATAATTGCAAAATATGGATGATGTAATAGCAATGGTTAATGCCAGAATGCAAAGAGCAATTGATTCTTTGCGTGAGGAATTTGGGACAATTAGAACCGGTAAGGCTTCACCAAGCCTTGTAGAAAATATTGTGATAAATGCGTATGGCGGTACTCAACCCCTAAAGGTTTTGGAACTTGCTACAATTCATGCCCAAGACAACAATACACTTGTTATTGCCCCATTTGACAGATCAATACTTGCTGAGATTGAAAAGGGAATATCTTCTGCAAACGTGGGTCTTAACCCAATAGTTGATGGTGATATCCTAAGGATTAATCTCCCTCCATTAACAGAAGAAAGACGCTCCGAGTTTGTCAAAATGGTGAAACAAAAAGCAGAAGGTGGCAAGGTTTCCCTAAGACAAGCAAGGCATGAGGGTATGGCTGATCTTAAAAGAAAAGCAGAAAATGAAGGAATATCAGAAGATGAAGTAGATAGATTTGAAAAAGAAATTCAAAAATTGATGGAAGACTTTACAAAGAAGATTGACCTTATCTCAGAAGAAAAAGAGAAAGAATTAATGACCCTCTAATAAAACCTAAAACTAAAAACGGAAATCTTAAGAATTGTAGTTACCCCTTTTTATACGCAAGATAGTGGCCAAGTAAGGCAAGCCCAATGAAAAGTGCCGCCCAACGGACAGGGTGGGGATCAAATGCCAGATGTGTTAATAATATTCCTAATCCAATACCTCCTAATGCGTGTACCGCCGCATTATAAGCAGGATTTTTTGAAAAATATTTCTCAGCTTTTTTCATAGACTATATTTACTGTAAGATAATTAATTCCAAATGTCAAAAATATTGCTCCGGCTAAATCGGAATTGATATTTAATACTTTTTCCTCTATATTTAACTATCCTTTATGAAATTACCAAAAGCCTTAGAAAGAGTAGTAGAGAACTTTGAAAGACTCCCCGGAATTGGTCCCAAGAGTGCCCAGCGTTTGGCTTTTTACTTACTTCATGTTCCCCAAAGTGATTTGGAAAGCTTTGCCCAAAACCTTACAAATCTTAAGTCTCAAACAATTCTTTGCTCCACATGTTTTAATGTTGCGGAAAGTGACCCATGCTGGGTTTGCGCGGATGACTCTCGTGATAAGAGCGTAATCTGTGTGGTTGAAGATGCGCTTGATTTATTGGCTGTAGAGAAGAGCGGAAAGTATAAAGGGGTTTATCATGTTTTGCATGGAGTAATTAACCCTCTTAATAGTATTGGACCAGATGATATTTATATACCTCAATTATTGAGTAGAATTAAAAACCAAGATCCAACATCTAAGATCCAAGAACTAATCCTTGCTACTAATCCAACAATGGAGGGAGAGGCAACAAGTTTGTACATCCAAAAAGAGCTATCAAATCGAGGTGAAGAAGCAGAAAACATAAAAATTACCAGAATTGGCCGCGGTCTACCTATAGGTGCAGATCTAGAGTATGCAGATGAGGTAACCATAGAAAGGGCTTTGGAGGGAAGGCGAGAGTATTAATCTATTTACTATTGCTTATTGATTAACTATTATTAGGATAAGCAATATGCTTAAAAAGAATTTATCTTTAATAATATTATCTATAATTCTGCTTCTCGCAGCTTTCACTCGTCTATTTTTGCTAGGAAATGTTCCCGGCGCAATTACGGGAGATGAATTATTCTATATACTCACAATTAAATCAGTTGCAATTTCCGGCCATGCGTTAAACTCCTCCTGGAATATCTTGCCAATTTTACTTTTTAAATACCCTGCATTTCATGTTCAGGCAGAGCTTCCTTACATTCTTTTATACCCAATTGTGAGCATTGCGCCGTTTTCACTTTTTACATCAAGGGTTACTTACGCTTTGCTCTCAATCGCAACGGTATTTGTTGTTTACCTCTTAGCTCAAAAACTTTTTGATAAAAGAACAGGTCTAATAGCTGCCGCAATTGCCGCCATTAATCCTTGGTTTATTTTTATTGGTAGGACTTCTTATGAAGTTGTTCCCGCAACATTTTTCTATTTATTGGGTATCTATCTTTTGTTAAAAGAGAAGGGGAATAAAATTTTTTATTGCTTCCCAATATTTATTCTTGCCTTTTATTCGTACATTGGTACCAAAGTTTGTTTGATACCAATAGTATTTTTAACAAGTATCTATGCCTTTTACATTAATAAGAAAAAGTTTGCCAGCAAGTACTTGGTACTAAATGCTTTGTGTGTACTATTTCTTTTATTTTTTGCAACATCAATTCCCGGAAACGGGAGATCCTCAGATTTGATGACCCCCTTTTCACCAGAGATTGCAAGTCATGTCAATAATATTAGAAAAGCCTCTATTGCTCCAAGTATTGTAGATAGTGTCTTAAATAATAAATTTACCGTTTACGCTAATACGGAAATAATCAAAACAATAAAAGCATTTTCATTTGATTACCTTTTCTTTACGGGTGACAATTTTGTCTCGCTTTATACTCACGGCTTACTGTACTTTATTGATTTGTTCTTTATATTAATTGGAATTATGTATCTGTTTGTAGAAGACAGAAAAAAGTTATTTTTTGTTGTAAGTATTATGTTTGTGGGAATTCTTCCCCAAGTTCTTTTTAATTCTAATGAAATTTTTTCTCCCCACCTGTCTTTGTTTCTTGCACTCTTAATACTTCCTATTTCATTTGGTATCTCTAGTTTGACACATAGATACAAAAATAAGCTTGTAGCGCTAGCAGTATTTGGTTTATATGCATTATCGTTTATAAACTTTGCTAATATCTATTTTTTCCAATTTCCATTAAGAGGACACTTTGATTTTGCATCTAGGGAGCTAGATAAATATACAGTCTTGGCATCTAAAAATACACACATAGACTTGTTCGTTAAGTCTCCGGTAGACGCTTTTAGTAAATATATTTATTACACAAATTCTTTAAATAAAAATTCATATTCCGCTATAGAAAAAGCATATAAAAATAAAAAGTACCAATTTGGTAACATTACATTTTTGTCTTGCCCGGAGATATTAAAAGAGAAGAGCAAAACGAATGTTGTCATATATCACAATGGGGAATGTCCGCCTGTCCCAAATGATAAGCCAAGCCTTAAGATATCGGCACTAATTGATGGGGGAGAGATTTATCAAATTTATAACGATAGTCTTTGTAGTAATTTTAGCTTGAATACATATCCTTCCCATATAAAATTAAAAGATTTTTCTGTTGAAAGTTTACCAACGCAACAGTTTTGCGAAACATTTATTTCTCGCTAGTTTTTTTATCAAAATAATCGTAAACGTTTCCTGACAGCTGAGCTATCCTTTCAGCAGCATCTATTGGAGAATCACTTTTTGACATGACTACTACTAGTATCGGGTCTTTAGCAAATATTATTCCGGCGTCATGTTTATACTCATCAAGTTCCCCAGTTTTATGTGCAACATCAATTCCGGTGGGTAGATATTTGGGTATCCTATCATTTATTTGTTGGCGATTAAGAAGTTCAATCATCTGGCGGGAAGAGTCACTATCAACTATAGTTCCTGCATAAAGTTTTTCATAGAATAGGGCAATGTCAGACGGTGTGGACTGGGGTGGTTCCCCAACTTTGGAATTTTTAAAGCCTTGCTGGCTAAGAAAATTGGCAACATTGGAAAGTCTTACGTTTGCCGCAAGCAAAAGTGCAGCATAGTTATCAGATATAGTTATCATTTGTTCCAACGCATCGTTAACCGTATAAGTTATATCCCCATCGGTTTTTTCTGCATATTCCGGGTCTATATCAAAAGCTTTATTAAGATCCTCAACGCTTTCTGTTAATGTTTTGTCCCGCGTAAGCCTTCCATCTTTTAGTTGTTGGAATACTGTTGCCATAACCCAAAGTTTGTATAAACTTGCCGTTTCAAATTTCATATTTTCATTTTGGCTGTAAGTTTCTCCGGTTCTTAAGTTTTTTATTACAATTCCGTAGGTGCCATGAGTTCCAGCAAGTGATGAGGCTACTACCTGGTCAAGTTGATTACCTTGTACATGATTTAAAAATGTTTTAACGTTTTTTACATTTTGGGCAAGAGGGGAGACTATTTTTTGATTGATCTCTTTCTGTGGAAAAGCTTTGGATAATACCAATGAGAATATTATCCCGCCAAATAATATTACTACTAAGTCCCTGCCTTTCATTAAGTCCTAAGCATTATGTCCGTGATATTTTCTAACTGTTGGTATGCCATAAGCAACAGTTCCTACAACAATTAAAGTTCCAATTCCCCCCAATACTACAGAAAGCGGTGTGCCAACAAGAGACGCCAGTAGACCTGCTTCAAATTCACCGAGCTGTGGTCCACCTGCAAAAAATATCATATTAATAGACGTCATTCTCCCCCTTATATAATCTGGTGTTTCAATTTGTCTGATTGTATTTCTAATGATTGTGCTAACAGAATCACCGGCACCAAGAATTATTAATGCCAATATTGAAAGAATATAATTGCTTGATATTCCAAATAATATAGTTGCCAATCCAAAGACACCAACGGCACTTAATAATACTACTCCCTGTTTTTTAATTTTTCCTGTATGTGCAATTGCTAGTCCGGCAGCTACGGCACCTACGGAATCTGCAGAATATAAAAATCCTAATCCAATTGGGCCAACATGCAAAATGCTCTCAGCATAAACAGGTAAAAGTACTGTTGCAGATGCAAAGAAGGTAGAGAAGAAATCAAGCAACATTGTGGACCAAATAAGTGTTTTTGATCTTACAAAACGAATACCCTCAAGAATTGAATGAATTGATATGGAGGCTTTTGTTCCCAGGTCATGGATTACGGGTTCGCCGGTATTTTTAATCAATATTAAAGAGGTAATTACTGCGCCAAAAGAAAGAGCGTTGAATAAATATACGGTTCCAACTCCAAGGTATCCTATTACAAATCCTCCTATTGCAGGACCCGCAACAGTTGATACCTGGAACATGATTACATTAAGGCTCATTGCATTGGCAAGATCCTTTTTCTCAACTAAATTTGGAATCATTGCTTGTCTTGCCGGTAGGTCAAAAGAAGTTGTAATTGCTGCAAGTATTGTTACGGCATAGATAAAAAATGGATTAATAATTTTGCCTATTGTTGTAAGAGCAAGAGCCAAAGATAATATGGCAAGGGTTGTTTGTGTTATAAATTGGATTCTTTTTCTGTTGTGAACATCTGCAAAACTACCTCCCAAAAGTGAAAAAACTGCAATTGGTATAAAGCGGGATAATCCAATCATTCCAAGTGCAAAAGGAGAGTGGGTCAGAACATATAATTGCCAATTGATAGCAACAATTTGCATCTGTGTGCCGGTGTTTGAAATAAATTGGCCAATCCAAAAATATCTAAAGTCAGCATATTTCAATGCAGGATAGCGTCCCGAGGGTGTAATAACTTCCATTTCTAAGATATAAATTTTAGCATACTTAATTTTGTTTTTTTGTAACAAAAAGGTATAATTACAGCTTATGGAAAAATTAAGCAATTCAGATCAAGTTTTTAATGATTTCTTTGGAAAAAACCCAGAGAATTCAATCGCCAATGAGACCAACCCAACGTCTGTTAAGTGGGCCGTTCATAGAAGAAGAGGAAAATTTATAGATAAATTTTTGCAAGACGAAGTAGTAGATTATGTAAAAGATTCGGCCGATGTTGCTTTTACAATCTTGGATAAATTTGATACGTGGAAAGAGAATATGGAAAATGAAATATGGATGGATGGGACACCTTATGATAGGCTTGATGCTTCAGTTGTATCCACGCTATCTCTTGAAAACATTGCGGCAAGGGCCGGGCAGGGCATTAGAAGGCATGGAGAGTTAAGTGAGCAGAGTGAACAAAATGCGCCAGAGCATCTGGAAGCCCTTGATCAATGGAAGATGATTGGTACAGGAGTTCGTAAGGCAATTAGAATAAGGCAGGAGGGTGAGTGGGCTGTGCAATATGCCGTTAGGTATTTAAATGATCAGCGTGATCAACAACAAACAGGCTTAGTAGAGGAGCAGGATAAAAAAAGAAAAATCACGGAAATTTCCGATAGGTATGTTAGGGCATATCTACAAAGATTTGAGGAAATTGGAGAAGGAGCTCTTCCTAATCAGGCGGAGGGGGCAAGGATAGTAGCGGATACATTTCCTGATTGGCGAAAAGCAATGGCTAGTTATGCAGCTTCAGCAGATCAAGATGTCAAAGATGCCTTGGATGCTCTTAGCTTTGGATCTATCATTAATCTTGCCGGAAGAATTATTAATTTTATTAACGAAAACGGAAACATTTTATCGGTTGCCGAATTACAAGAAGTAGGTAGCATTAAATATTGGAAGAGCATCAGATCCTATGCAGGACAAGCTCAGTACTTGAGGTCTATTAATAATTCTTCAGAAGAAGCTTTATAGCTCGGATAATTTCTTTGGGTTAACTTTTAGAATTTTGTCATCACCCTCACTTGGCGTACCTCTTCCATCGGTATTACTTGTTGTTATATACAAAAATCCATCCGGTCCAACAACAACCTCTCTTATTCGTCCAAGTTTTCCATCCAAATATTTTGATAGTTTTCCTGTATTAATGTCATACTGATAAAGTCCATTTCCTTTAAGTCCTCCAAAAAATAGAGATCCATTTAGGAATGCTGTTCCTGATGGTGCCCACGTGACACTTGCAGTTGAGTTTAGAACCGGAGTCACCATGCCTTCTTTCTTTTCGTCACCTTGAATTATTGGCCATCCGTAATTAAGTCCGGGGCTAATTTTATTTATTTCATCTAATCCCGAAAGTGGAATAGATCTTCCATGTTCTGTTTCCCAAAGTTGTCCGCTATTGTCCCAAGTAATTCCTTGAGGATTTCTATGTCCGTAAGAATAAATCAGTGGATTTTGGGTCGAATTAGTGGGTTTGCCCTGAGCGTTAGCAAATGGGTTGCCGGGGGCTGGATTACCATCTTCTGTAATCCTTAGAATTTTTCCACCGAGTGTATTCTTGCTTTGTGCAAGACTTGGCTGTTCACCATCTCCGGTTGTGATGTATAAATATCCATCCGGACCAAATTTTATTCTTCCACCATCATGATTTGATCCACTGGGTATATTGTCCACCAATATTTTTTCCCGAGCCAGCTTATTATTGTCTAATTTATATTTAACCACTCGGTTTAGCATGTTGTTGCTATCAGAAGAGGCAAATGTGTAGTAAAGATAAATATTTTTATTCTGGCTAAAATTTGGAGATACGGCAACTCCCAGCAATCCACCTTCTCCCTCTGCCTTTACAGATATGTTTCCGAGCAGAGTAGAAGACGATCCGTTTTTACTAATTAAGTCTAATTTTCCGGGCCTCTCGGTAACAAGTAGATTTCCGTCCGGAAGAAATGCAATTGCCCATGGGATAGCTAGATTTTCCCTAAAAATAGATATAGCAGGTGCATTATCCAGTTGGTTATTCTTTGCGCTTGGTGTTAGGTCTGTTTTTGGTATGGATATATTTCTACTTAATATTTTTGTGTAGTCAAGATAATAATAGACAATAAATATTCCAATAATTATTGCAAGAATTATAAAAAACTTTTTCATGTATTACCTTATTCTTCCTTTTCTTCATATTCAAATTCTTCATCTTTTTCTATTAATTCAGAACTTCGGAGTGCCGTTGGTAATAGTGGATTTACATAGAAACCATTTAGATCCCTTCTGCCAATTATTAAAGGAAATTGTAAGTGGGATCTGTTTGCAACAGATGCAATTGTATGAATATTTTTATCTGCCAGTATTAGATCTATTTTAACAGCAGGTCTTACCCCGGTTCCTGATGCGGACTTTATGTATATTTTTTCCTCCGGAACAACTCTAAGGTTTAAATCATTTACTATAGATGTATCAATAGAGCTTCTATAAGCGCCCGTATCAATTTTAGCTTTATAGGTTTTACTTAGATCTCCATTTGTTATAGTAACATCCTCAACTACGGATATCATTCTTTTTTCGTCAGATACTTTGTGCGAGAAATCTTCTGCAAAAATTGATTTTGCAATTTCAACGCCTCGTTCGCAAGTTGCAACTTTCAAATTATCAATCCTCTCAAGTCTTGCCCTTAAGGAATCAAGATTTGCATTTTGGATTGATAATCCGGGCCTTGCATTGATTTCAATAACTATTGCACCTAATTTTTGATCTAGTACTATATCAACACCTGCATATCCAAGTCCGCTTGCTTCCTGAGCTCTTGAGGCCAGCAATAAAATATTGTCCCACTCGGGAATTTTAATTCCTCGAACCTTGATTTTAGTACCCGGAATAAACTTTATTAAGTCTTCTCCCTGAATACCATTACTCGTAATTCCGGTTCTCATCCCAATACCAACAGCAAGCGCCCCTTGTACATGGTTTGCTTTTCCTTGAGATTTATATGTTGGAAGCCTAAGCATTGCCATTATGGGTATTTTATTAAACACAATGATTCTTATATCGGGAATTCCTATCGGAACTATTTTTTTAAAAAATGGATTAGGATAAATCCTTTCTTCGATGTAGGCTCTGTCCGGTAAATTCTGAAGAGAGTATATTCCATCAAAAATATCCAAAATGTGAGATTTCAATTGTTTTAATGTATATGCTTTACCGCCTACGGTAGTTGCGGTTTTCCCATCCCATCTGTCAAAAACTAATATTCCTTCCCCTCCATAGCCACGTGCGGGTTTTATAACAAATCCTTCATTTGGAAGCTTCCAATTAAAGTCATTAATACTAGCGCGCGTATTAAATTTGTGCAGGATTTTGGCTGTTGCAATACCATTTTCTTCCAAAATTTTCTTTGTCTCAAGTTTGTCATCAGCCCTTCTTTTTGCGCCGGCTTTATTGTAACGGCCAATATATAAAAAATTTCTGGCATTCATTCCCAGAGGAATATTGCTAATCGACATATTTTCTAAATGTTTGGAACCTACGGTACTCGGTTAATCTAAGACCAAAGTACCTACCCATAATTATGTTAATAGGTATAAGAAATAGTATTATTTCCGGATAAAGAATTACATAATTTCTGATAAAGTCATTGGATAAAATAAGATAGCCAAGGAGTCCTAGCGCCAAGGTAAACAATGTAATTACAACTGCGGGTTTAATTCCTTTGAGTAGCTGAACGGCCACGATTCTATCGCTTAGCAAAATAAATAGCAGAACTGGTAAGAATGATAGTTCTCCAACATCAAAAAGCCTTAATGATGCGCTAACGGTAAGAGATACAAAAACCAAACCGGAAACTATAAGCATTGATAAAGCCATCTTTGGTAGCTGCATGATTCTTATCCTCTTAACAATAATTCTTGCAATAATGGAGGCAAGTAAAACGGTCGCAAGAAGTATTGTTCCAACCGCAAGACCCGTTGCAACTAAGGTTATCGAAAACGCAATTGGAACCAAGACCTCAAGTGTTGGGATTCCAACTATCTGGCGGAAGAACACAATTATTGTAGCGATAAGAGGTAAAAGTAAAATAAGAATGATTGTATTAACCGGAACTCCGGTTCTTACTGCGTATTGGACCGTATATCCCATTAGATTAACAAAATCAGGTTCATTTATTGGTCTCTTGTTGAATAGTTTTAAAAATTCTTTTCTAGACTTAGCTTCTTCCGGCTTTGTTAAATCTTCTTCATCTGCAATTTTATTTTCTATTGCAGAAGGGGTGGCGGTAGGGGCGGACGCTGTTGCCAGATCTTCCGAGTCCGGTAGAAGTATAGGGCTTTGGGCGTGTATAGATTTTGTAAATGTGGCCAAGAATAAAAGTATCCCAAAAAATATTACCAAGTATTTCATCTTGTAACATAATACATAACCCTGGAGCTTAAATCAAACGTGTATGAGATGTATTACAGATCTCTTACATTAATTACAGGTAAAGGGAATGGATGTTGAGAAGGAAGAAAAAGTATTACAGTTTGCACATGTTGAGTAAGCATACTGAGCATAATAAGTTTGCCCCTGGGATAGAGAAGGGCTTGTTGTATAAGATTGTTGCTGCGAAGGATTAGATGGTGTAAGGACATTATTTACTATTTGGCTTCCTCCCCCGGTTGTCCCAACTGTTAACCAATATTGTTGTGCGTTTTGGAGAGCGTTATTTAAATTGAAATTAATCGTTGCTTGAAAACCATTTCCGGGATTGCTGTTACAACTTACAGATAATGTATTTCCATTTGGTGCACTTGCCTGTGTTTGGGCGTTGATGGTTAGAATTTCTCCTGTTGCAGGTGCTTCTACTGTTAGTATTTGTGATTGGCTTGCCGGTTGTCCGTTAACCCATAGATAAGCTTGGAAATCGTAGCTGGTTCCGGCTTGAGCGTTGTTCCAAGACCAGGCAACGCCATTTGTAGCAGATATATTGGTTGCAACTTGGTTAAAGTTTGTTGTCCCAGTAACTCTGCTACCCAATGTGATGTATGATCCTGTGGGTATATTTCCATTAAGATTTATTGTCCCCGAAACTCCGGTAACAGTTGGAGCCGGTGGTTGAGCGGTAGAATTAATTGTTAATACTTCATTGGTTGCGGGAGCGGTCACTGTAATTACTTGGGATGTTCCATAACTTCCACTCATAACTGCTTGGACTTCATAAGATGCATTTTGAACTGCATTAGTCCAGGCCCAGCTTGAATTATCTACTGCAGGAAGATTTGCTTGTATTGTTGAGAATGAAGTAGTTCCAACTTGCCTTGCCTGAACAGTTATTGTTGTGCCACTTGGGATGTAACCATTTAGATTAAAAGTTCCGGATATTGAAGACAATATTGGTGTTGGTGTGGGTCCGGGTGTAGTAGTAGGTGCCGGAGTAACCGGTGGAGGCGTAATATTAACATTTAAAACCTCGGAAGTCGCAGGAGCAACCACCGTAAGAATTGGAGAGGTCCCAATATTTGTTCCGTTTACTTTGACTTGTGCTTGAACTTCATAAGCAACTCCTTTTCCGGCGTCATTCCATGCCCACGTTGCTCCATCAAGGGGAGTAATGCCGGTTACAACCGGTTTAAAAGTATTTTCTCCGGATCTTCTTGCCATAATTGTTACTACGGAGCCGGGTGGTGGTGCTCCATCTATTCCAAGAGTTCCGGCAAGAGATGAAGCGCTTGTTTCACTAACTTGAGTTGTTGCAACGCTAGCTTGGTTTTTGGCACTTTTATCTGCCTTAAATAATTCAACACCCGCAATGACTAGAGCTGAATATACTATTAGAGAAGCAATAGCAAGACCTATGATCGCCACTTTTGGAATTCCAGTTGATGAATTGTTTGACCCGGTCGGCGCAGGGGGAGTAGTAGGAGTACTGACAGTATTTTGTGTGGGCAGATTATTTTCCATTATTTGCTACAGTATGCCCAGAAAAATCTAACTTTGTCAACAGATTGCACCTTGAATTTAGCCAGTTTCTTATTTATCATCTTTTTTAAATGCTTTTTAAAATTTGGTCTCATTTATCTTATTTCTTAGGCGATTTTTGGTTATATTTAGTATTATTACTGATTGCCTTTTTCTTTCTAATCTTTTTCACCCTCAAAGTTTTTAAATCAGAGTTATCGGAAGGAAAAAAAATACTTCTTATTGCACTGGTATTTTCTATGTTTTGTTTGGTGCTTATTTATAGTGGATTTGAGGCATTTTTTAGATATAGATATGATGAATCAGATGGCTTAGGATTCTTAAATACAAATGTAAGGTGGATGGGAAGACATGTGGTTGATAACAATTATCAATACAGGGATAAAAACTTTGATATCAATAAAGGTAAGGGAGTTATTAGAATTGGTGTCGTGGGAGATTCCCTGGCAATGGGGTATGGAATAAAAGATGTTAATGACAGATTTTCAAATCTTCTTGAGAAAAAGCTGAAAAACCATAAATACAATGTAGAGGTTTACAACTTTGGTGTTGCAGGTCTTGATACCTGCTCTGAGATAAAAGAGTTTGAGCGAGTTAAAAATCTTAAGTTTGATCTAATTGTTTGGGAATATTATCTTAATGATATTCAGCCATGTAAGGGTAGTACGGGCGCGGCAGTTGTTGTTAAAAGTTTTAATGCCGGTAGTCCTTTGCTTAAATTTTTAAGAGATGAATCTTTCTTTTTTGATTTTATTTATTGGAGACTCTCACCGGCTCATGATCAAACCTATACAAGTCTTAGAATGGCAGACCTGGCTCAATTTAAAAACAAACCGGTATATGAGGATCACCTAAAAAATATTGCAAGTTTTTCCGCTGAGCTCCAAAATGAAACAACTAGCCATAGGGTTGTTGTGGTAGTATTTCCATTCTTATTTTTGTTAGACCAAAACTATCCGGCAAAAAAAATCCACAAAACTCTGGATAGATATTTTGAAAAAAATAACGATACCGTGGTTGATTTATTACCTTACTTAATGGATATGAATAAGAAAAACCTTATGGTTAATAGATTTGACTCACACCCAAATGAACTAGTTCATGCACTTGCCGCTAAGCTTTTATATGATAAAATTGTTCCAATTGTCGCAAGTCTAAGCGCTAATCAAAAATGAATTTATTAAAAAAGATTTGGTCAACTTGGCTAAAAGTTGGTAAGAAAATTGGTAATTTTCAGGCGCAAGTATTGTTTACAATTTTTTATTTTCTTGTTCTTTTCCCCGTCGGTTTGGCAATAGGAATATTTTCCGATTCTCTTAATATAAAACAAAAGAAAAAAACAAAATCTAACTTTGATAAATGGGATCATCCCGAGGAGGATATCTATTTAGCTAATAAGCCGTATTAAAGGATAAATAATTTTATGTATATTATTGGAGTTTCTTGTTTTTATCATGAATCAGCCGCATGTCTAATAAAAGACGGAAAGGTGATTGCCGCAAGTGCAGAGGAAAGGTTCTCCAGGAAAAAACACGATAGTGAGTTCCCGAGTCTTGCGATTGATTTTTGTCTTAAAACTGCAGGTATAAAAATAAAAGATGTGGATTATGTGGTATTTTACGAGAAACCATATTGGAAGTTCCACAGGGTTTTAATGTCAACGCTTGCATCTTATCCTCGTGCACCTAGACTTTTTGCCAAAGGAATGGTGAATTTTCTATCAGATAAACTTTGGGTTAAATCAATAATATCTGACAAACTTAAAATTAGTCCAAATAAAATTCTGTTTGTTCCGCATCACATTTCTCATGCCGCATCTGCTTTCTACCCATCAGGATTTGATAAGGCTGCAATTATAACCTTGGATGGAGTAGGTGAATGGACAACAACAACTCTTGGAGTAGGCAACGATAAAAAAATTACAATAAGCAAAGAAATAAAATTTCCTCACAGTCTTGGACTTTTGTATTCTGTATTTACAGCATTTCTAGGTTTTGAAGTAAACGATGGAGAGTATAAGGTTATGGGAATGGCACCATACGGTGAGCCAAAATACTTAGAAAAAGTTAAAAAACTAGTAAAAATATTTCCCGATGGATCATATGCTTTAAATATGGAATATTTTACATTTCATAAATCTGCTACAGCGTCTTATGGATCTAAATTTAAAAAATTATTTGGAAAGCCTAGACCTCGGGATATGTATTTTTTCACTAAAAAATCCGGCTACCCATCTTATTTTGGAGAAAAACCAAAAAATTATGAGGAGCTGTGTCGTCTAAATCAGCATTATGCAGATATTGCTGCTTCTATTCAAAAATTTACAGAAGAGCAGATTCTAAAACTTGCAGAAGTTTTGCACAAAGAAACAAAAATGGAGAATTTATGTATTGCGGGTGGAGTAGGACTCAATAGTGTTGCAAATGGAGAATTATTAAGGCGTGGCCCATTTAAAAGAGTTTTTGTTCAACCGGCGGCGGGTGATGACGGTGGAGCACTTGGTGCGGCGCTTTTTGTTTACCACGCAATACTTGGCAAAAAAAGAAAATTTGTCCAAGATAATTGTTATTTTGGAATAGAGTATACAAAAGAAGAAATAGAAAAGTTCCTTAGAAAAAATAAAATTAAGTTCAAAAAAATTACTACGGAGAAGAAATTGGTGGATACCCTTGCTCAAGCTTTGGCAGAGGAGAAAGTAATAGGATTTTTCCATGGTAGGGCAGAATGGGGGCCTAGGGCTTTGGGATCAAGGTCTATCATGGCATCTCCAAGAAGTAACGAAATGAAGGAGATTGTTAATACAAAGATTAAGTTTCGTGAGCCATATAGGCCATTTGCCCCCGTAACATTGGAAGAAAAAATTGGAGACTATTTTGATGTGGGGAAATTAGAACACAAGGATCTTACTCGATTTATGTTGGGTGTCTTCCCGGTTAAAAAGACTATGAGAAAAATAATTCCTGCCGTAACACACGTTGATGGATCAGGGAGGGTACAAATAATTTCAAGAAAACAAAATTCTAGATATTATGATCTTATAAAAGCTTTTGGAAAAAAGACTAAGGTGTATGTTCTTATGAATACATCATTTAACCTCAAGGGAGAGCCTGTCGTTAATTCTCCGGAGAATGCTTTTAATACGTTTAAGGCGTCCGGCTTGGATATTTTGGCACTTGAAAATTATTTGGTTTTTAAAGAAGATATATCGTAAGCAATTATGGAAGTACAGCAAAAAGTCGCAACAAGAGGTGGAGAGATAGGTGATCTTTTTTCTTTTTTGTGGAAGAAAAAGCTATGGTTTCTAATTCCATTTATTTTGATTCTTTTAATTTTCGCAATAATATTGATCTTTGCTAGCGCAACAGGCGTTGCACCATTTATCTACACAATTATTTAATGGTAAAGATTGAAAGAGATGGCATACCTATTAGAACTAGAGATGACGTTTCCAATATAGACGACTTACAAGCCCAACAATTAATTCTATATTATCTAGATGTACACCCGGGTAAGTATGAGCTAGAATATGAACCTCATGAATTTTTGGAAGAAGGGTTAGATGGAAAGATTAGGGGGGCGAGGCCCGACCTGCGCAGAACTTCTGTTTCAACTGGTAGAGCAGTGTATATAGAAGCAACTACTGCACCCAGACACTCCTCGGTTGATAGGGGCGCGCGAGGTAAATTGGTCCATAATCCTGATGCTGATTTCAAAGCAAAACAACGCGGAATAATGGAAAGAGAGGGAGAAGTATGTATTTTTCTTTACAAAGAAGAGTTGACGCGTTTGATGGAAAGACACCCTGAATATGATTTTTTTGGAGCAAAAAAACTTAAACCCGAAGGTGAGGGGTATAGGTTGGTCGCAGGACAAGAAGAAAATATTTAATTCCCCCTATATTTTTTTGATATACTATCCGCTATGTCTTTAAGTCATGAATATCCAAATAACGGAGAAGGTTTGTCTCAACCAAACTCAATTATTGACTTAGTTTCAGCCAAGCGAGAGTGTGAGGATTTAGGGGAAATAGGATTAAGATTCTCAGGAGGAAAGCCGGGCTCTGTTCAGTATACCGAAGGAATTGAGTTACTCACTGCAAGTTCTAGGGCTCTTAAGATTGCAGTCGGAATGGATTTAGGACCGGAAGAAGAGCTTGTAGGCGAAACCCATTTTGATCCGGTTTTATTCAGTGAACAAGTTTTTGGAGTTGATTTTACAAATGTAGATAATGAAAAAATCCAAAGAAATCTCTCTCATCTTAGTGGGACCAGGAATCTATTAGAGGGTCTTGATGGTGGGGAGATTTATTCCGAAGATACCACGAAAACTGTTTTCAAATACGTACTTTTTTTGGGTGCAGGATTTTCCCATCTTTCAACTCTTTATAAGATGAAGATAGATAAGTTAAGAGATCCTGCTTCTTATTACTAATTTCTTACAGCGATTTAACCGTGTTATGTACTCTGAATTTTAGTATGTTTCTTAATATGCCAAAGTACGGTAAGAAAGCACAAGACAAGGTTGAAAAAACAATGCATGAAATGAAAGAAGGAAAACTTAAAAGCGGTAGAAGTGGAAAAAAAGTGACGTCTAGAAAACAAGCAATCGCTATTGGCTTATCAGAGGCAAGAAAAGCCGGCGGTAAAGTCCCCAAAAAGAAGAAGTAATTATTTAGCGGAAAAAACTCCAGCCTGTTGTTGATTTGAGATGAGTGCTTGTAAATATGAAACTACACTAATCCTGTCACTTCCATCAAACCCATACGAGTTTCTTTTTGGTAAATTTGAACGTGCAAATACTAATAAATCATGTAGCTGAGCTTCTGTTAATGGAACTAAATTTTCCGGTTTTACATCTCGATTGTTTCTTTTTCCAATCTTAGTTGTTATTAATGATGGCATGTTTTCTCCGGAGCTTGTGTCAGACCTGTATTCAAT
>DASZRC010000030.1:0-11207 GCA_035549315.1 Patescibacteria group bacterium
AACAACCAATATCCTGAACAAGTCACCAACACTAACTCGCAAAGCCCTCATATCTGCTAAAAATCCACCTTCTGCCTCAACCATTTCTTTAGATCTTGATATCACGGGCAAATCATTCTTATTGTTTTGTAAATGAAATTCAAATCGATCTCCACTATTATCTCCCGCCACTCTAAAAACCCAACCACGAGCATAAACTTCGCTTTTAAATAAATTTTTGCAAGCACTTGCAAGCTGCTCATTTCCTAAATCAAGTTCATGAAGTCCCATTCCAGCTTTAATTGCTTCGAATAGATCAGGATTATAACTAACTACTTCGTTCATTGTTTGAGATTATATTATAAAGTCGAGAAATAATTGTAAATCTATTTTTTGAAGAATTTTTTGCGGAGACCAATGTGTTTTTCTATATATACTACAACTGCTATTACTACTAGGCCTACAATTAAGAATTCAAACTTTCTGTAAATTGGCTCGAGGGTATTCCAATTTTCTCCTAAAGCTACCCCCACGTAAGTTAAAATTGTTGACCAAACTAAACAACCCAAGGTTGTATAAATAATAAATTTTTTAATATCCATTTCAAACATTCCGGCGGGAAGAGATATTATGGTTCTAATACCTGGAAGCAAACGGGAAATAAATATAATTTTGTCACCGTACTTTTTGAACCAACCATCTGCCTTATGATATTCGTGTTCTGAAAGCAAAATAAATTTGCCATATTTCTTAATAAGATTAAGAAGCACGGTCTCTTCCAAGAAATAACCTATATAGTAAGCAACAATTGAACCAAACAAGTTTGCTAAAGTGCCAACTGCCACAACCATTACAAATGACAGCTGTCCTGTTGAAACAAGAAACCCTGAGAATGGCATAGTTACCTCTGAAGGAATAGGAATCAAAGCAGACTCAAGAGCCATTAGTATGAATATGCCAATATACCCCGTGGATTCTATAAGTTGTATAATGTAGTGCCCAACCAACTCTATCATAAGTTAAAAAATAAAATGCAAAATTCAAAGATATAATTCAAAAGTATAAAGTAAACAAAACTTTAGATTATTTCTATTTTGACCTTTGACTTTTGAGTTCTAAATTATGAATCTATACATTGTAGCAACGCCCATTGGCAATTTGCAAGACATAACACTTCGCGCATCAGAAGCTCTTCTTACAGCGAATTTAATTGTGACTGAATCAACATCTAAAACAGGTATTTTGTTGGAATTTCTTAGAAAACAATTTCCTAATATAAAAGAGGCAGATCACAAAATAATTTCCATGACAGAAGATGAGGAAGAGATAAAAATCCCACAAATTATTAAAATTTTAGAAGAAAATGATATTGTTTTGACTAGTGAAGCCGGAACTCCACTTGTATCAGACCCTGGATTTAAACTTGTAAGAGAGGCAGCTAAACGAGGCATAAACATTATTTCGCTTCCTGGCCCGTCTGCTGTAATTGCGGCACTTACGAGTTCCGGACTACCCACAGATAAATTTATGTTTTTAGGCTATATCCCAAAGAAACCAACAAAGATTAATGAAATCTTAACAACAGTAAGAGATCTTAAGTCAAAAATAGGAATAAGCGTAATTTTCTTTGAGTCACCACATAGGCTAGTTGAAGATCTTAAAATTATTGAGCAACAGATGGGAAACATTGATATTGTTATAGCTCGTGAACTAACAAAAGTTCATGAAGAAGTTTTGCGAGGGAAAATAGGAGATATTATTAACGGTTTTGAAAGCAACCAACCCAAAGGCGAATTTGTGCTGGTAATTTAGATTTTTGCCAACTCTTCCTCAATTTCCAGAAGTTTATTGTATTTTGCTATTCTTTCGCGGGCAGGTGCACCAAATTTTGTATAATCTGCGCCAATCCCAACAGCAAACTCAGCAGCAAAAGGATCAAGTGTTTCTCCACTTCTATGAGAAACTACAATCTTTAGTCCTGTGTATCTTGCAATTTCGGCCACCGCAATTGCTTCTGTAACCGTACCTATTTGACTAGGCTTTATCAAAATAGCATTAATGACTTTGTTATCCAGTGCAAGCTGTAAGCGATATGGATTTGTAGTTGTGAGGTCATCTCCTGCAATCATGGCTTTATCTCCTATAGCTTCGTACATTTTCTTCCAACCCTCCCAATCATCTTCCGGGAAAGGATCCTCAAAGTAGATCAGTCCAAAATCATTTAATAATGATCTATAGAACTCAACAAGGTCATTTGTATTATATGGAACAGCTCTATCTTTAAGCTTAAACAACTTTCCATCAACAAAATTGTTAGCAGATGCATCAACTCCCATAAATGCATCCAAAGATGAAGAAAAACCTGCTTTCTCAATTGAATCCTTCAATAGAGAAAAGGCTTCCGTATTGGTGGCAAGCGCCGGTGAAAAACCCGCCTCATCCGCATTTAGGGTAGTCTGGCTTCTTTCATATATATTTTTCTTAAGAGCATGATAAACACGCGCTCCCATTTCTAAACTCTCTGAAAAGCTTTTAGAAGAAGCCGGGATCAATAAAACTTCTTGTAAATTTATTGTTTGTCCTCCATGCTTACCCCCTTCAATTAAATTAAACATAGGAATTGGAATGTTTTTACCAAAATTCCCGCTTACAAATTGGCGAATATAAAGAGGTGTAGGAAGCATTGAGCTTTGAGCTCCGGCTTTTATAACTGCTTGAGAAACCGAAATAGTAGCATTTGCCCCAAGCTTTGCCTTATTTGGTGTACCATCAAGCTCTATCATAGCCTTATCAATTTTTTGTTGCTCTAAAACTTCCATACCCTCAATCTTGGGAGCAATTATTTCGTTTATATTTTTAACAGCATTCAATACTCCCATTCCACCATACTTATTTTGATCGCTATCCCTTAAGAAAATTGCCTCGTATGTATTTGCAACCGCTCCGGACGGAACAGCAGAACGGGCAGTTATACCATCTGAAAGTATAACCGTTGCTTCTACTGTAGGATTTGCTCTGGAATCCAAAATTTGACGTGCTCTAATGGATTTTATTTTTGACATATTATTTTGCTCTCCTAACTATTCTTCCTTCAGAACTATAAATTAATCTTCTGGTGTTTTCTATTGCATCAGGAGAAACAGAAATACTATCTATCCCCCAGCTTACTAAATCATCAACAAGACTTGGATATACGGATGGGGCTTGGCCACATATTGAAACAGGGATTCCATTTTTCTTGGCTGCCTTAATTGTCCTCTCAAGCGCCCACATAATTGCGGGATTTCTTTCATCAAATTCCGGCGCAACTTCTTGATTGTCACGATCAACTCCCAAAATTAACATTGTAAGATCATTTGACCCAATAGAAACTCCATCTATCCCTTCTTTTATAAATTCATCGATAAGAATTACATTGGAAGGCACTTCAACCATCATATATAGCTTAAAAGTGTGGCTTCTTCTTAAACCTGATGCATTTATTATTTTTTTTGCCTCAGAAAGCTCTCTCACGGTTCTTACAAACGGAAGCATCAAATTTAAGTTATTCATTCCCATCTTTTCTCTAACTTTCTTAATAGCCTCAAGTTCCAAGTCAAAAACTCTCTTGTCGTGAATATAGCGAAATGTCCCCCTATAACCTATCATGGGGTTTGCCTCAATTGGTTCAAACTGTTTTCCGCCAACAAGCGTTGCATATTCGTTGCTTTTAAAGTCCGTTGCTCTATAAAGTACGGGTCTTGGGTAGAAAGATTTACAAATCTCACCTATACCGTTGGCTAATTTATCAACAAAATATTTACTCTTCCCATCATTTATTAATTTTTTGGGATGTACCCCAATTTGGGCTATCATAAATTCTGCTCGCAATAAACCAATTCCGTCCACATCTCTTGCTGCAATATCTTTGGCTAATTCCGGCTCCGCCATATTTACCAAAAGCTTTGTTGCCGTTTTTAAGGTTTTACTATTTGATTTAACAATTTCTTGCCTAATCAAAAATCCACCCTTGTATATTTCCCCTGTCTTTCCATTAACAGTTACAATATCTCCATCTTTTAAAAGACTAAGGCAGCGGGAAGCGCCAACAACAGCCGGTATGCCAAATTCTCTGGAAACTATAGCTGCATGAGATGTTCTGCCACCCTCTTCTGTTATTATCGCGGATGCAATTTTCATAGCAGGCACATAGTCGGGGTTTGTCATTTTGGCCACCAAAATATCTCCTTTTTTAATTTTTGATATTTCTTTTGGTCCGGAAATTTTAACTACTTTACCAACGCCAATACCCGGACTTGCCGGACTGCCAATTACAATAGGCTGATCACTTTTTGCCAAAGGCTTAAGGTCTGACTTAATAAGTGATACCTTGCTTTCATCATTCTTTTTCTCTAATGTAGTTATTGGTCTAGTTTGAACAATAAATAATTTTCCATCTTCCTTTGCCCACTCTATATCTTGAGGAAAATAATAATGTTTTTCTATTTTGTCCGCTATTTTTGCTAATGCAATAATTTCAAAGTCACGAATTTTCTGATGTTTACGTTTGAGGAGCGGAACACTAACTTCCTTATTTTTTTCATGGTCTTTTTTAAGCATTACTTTTTGTTCAGATATGTCGTTTTTTACTATGTTGAAAGTAGATTTGTCTACTTCATAGTGGTCCGGTGTAACCCTACCCTGAACAATATATTCACCTAAACCAAATATAGCTTCTATAATGATTCTGTTTTTATTTCCTGTTAGGGGATCTACCGTGAATATAACCCCGCTGCTTTCCGACTCAATCATCTTCTCAACTACAAGAGCAATTGATGTGGCAGCATGACTAAGTTTTCTTTCATGCCTGTAAAATATTGATCTTGGTTCAAAAAGTGAAGCCCATGCAAGCCTAATTTTTTCACATAAATTTGCCTCACCTTTAATGTTGAGGTAAGTCTCGTTTTGACCGGCAAAAGAATCTTCTTTAGAATCTTCTGAGGTTGCCGAGGAACGAATTGCCACATAAGATGACGAATCAATCTTGGAATAAAACTTAAAAACCTCTTTTGTTATTTGTGGGGGAATTTCACTTTTTACAATCAACTTCCTTATGTTTCCCGACACCTGAACTAATGAGTCTGTACTTTGAAAATTAATGCTTTCAATTAAACTCGCAATTTTTTTGTCTAGCGAATTTTCTTTTAGGAAAGTTTGATAAGCATTAGCCGTTATGACAAAGCCGGGAGGAACAGGTAAACCCGCACTTATCATTTCTCCTAAATTTGCGCCTTTACCACCTACAAACCTCGTATCATCACGATCTACATCACGCAAACTAACAACCAAATCATGTGGCCT
The DNA here is from genome assembly GCA_035549315.1 of Patescibacteria group bacterium. Taxonomy (GTDB): domain Bacteria; phylum Patescibacteriota; class Microgenomatia; order Levybacterales; family GWA1-39-11; genus GWA1-39-11. The sequence goes on from DASZRC010000030.1 coordinate 5,320, forward strand.
AACCATATATTCATGGTACAGGAAAATTAAGCTTCAATGCAAGTAAATAATGGCTCATTCAGGAACTAGAAACTTATAGCCAAAAGCTATTGCGCGAGCTTTTCTTTGAAGTAATCAACCCAAGGATTGATTGCGGGGTTTTGTTCATTAAGTAGAGATAAGTAAAGTGTTAGATAGCTCCCAAATGCAAGATATTCTAAGAAATCTTCATATATATTTGTGCCTTTTGTTTCGTAATTATAAACCTCGTGCCCGTTTTGTCTTATTACATCTTCTGTTAACTGCATCCTCTTTTTAATTTTGTCAGAATAGTTTGATGAATTAATCATTATAAAAACAAGATTCGAGTTCTTTGGAAAAGCTAACCCCTCCATAAGATGGTGATTAAGATCAGGAACTATATAGAAAGCAGAAAAAGTTTTACTTGTTTCATTAAATTGGTTTCTCATTATTAAAGCATTAGCAGTAAGGTGTTCTGCACCTATTACAATTGGTAGTTTTCCAACAAAATCTTTTGCCTCATTCATTGCCTTTTCCTTGAGAGAATCTGATTGCTCTTTGAGCTTAATTAAAGCGCTACCGATCTGTTCAATATCAAACTTAACTATCCCAATTTTTTGGAGAAGTGCTAGTAAACCAACAATTGAATATCCTCCTCCCAGTCTTGGAACATTTGAAGGATTTAATTTACCATCATAATAATATCCCGGAACATTATTTTTATCTGCCCACTCTTTTAACTTTCCACCACGAGTTAAGGCTATCATTTTTGCGCCTTTTTCTAACCCCTCAGCAGCACAAGACAAAGTTTCTTCAGTTGACCCAGATGCACTAGTAAGAATTACAAGGGTATTTGAATCAACATACATTGGGAGATGGTAATCACTAACTATCTCTAGTGGATATGGCATCTTATCACCCAACAAAGACTTAAAAACTAGTGCTCCGTACATAGAAGCACCCATTCCACAACAAACTATTTTATTAACACCACTAAAGTCTTGAGTTATATTTAGTGCTTCAACTTCTTTCCAAGCAACTTCAGCTTGTTCCGGCAGCATAAAAGTGGAACCAAATGCTCCCCCCGGATCCAACTTTTTAATTTCTTCAGTGTTTGTTAAATCAACCATTTTTTCGCTTCCCAAGATCCAAGACCAAATATCTAAGATCTAGGCTTCTCCTCTTTCTTTCTTCCTCTGCTCCGGTGTCTCATCCGGCCTTTTATAATCATCTTCCAAGCGAAGTGTTGTTCCCATTTCCGGAGTAGACACTTCTATAATATCGCAATCCGTTATTCCAACCAACCTATGTTTTTGACCCAAAGCGCAAGTATATCCTTTCCCTTTTTCCATTTCTGTCTCAATAATATTTCCGTCCTTATCTTCCCAAATAATTTTTCCTCTTCCATTCATTAAAAACCAACTCTCTTGCTTGGCATCATGCACCTGAAGTGATAAACGAGCTCCCTCATTAACATGCTCTATTTTACCCATGTAGGGTAAGCCTTCCGGTACCCAATGAAGTTCATAGCCCCAAGGTTTATCAACCCTTTTTATATAACCTTCATTTGTAAAGTCTGATTTATCAATATTATTCAGATCCATATTAAGAGTTTACCACTTTTACAATGTCATCATGTAGTAACTTATTCGATAAAATAATTTCATTATCAAATATCGTTGCCGGTTTTCCATCCGGCCTAGTCCATTTCCCCCCAGCCTCAACAACTATCATCGTACCGGCTAATCGATGAACTGGTCTAACATTTATCTCAACGTGTCCATCTATTCTTCCGCGAGCCAAATTACAACTAGAGTAAGGGAAGGGTCCAGATATTACAAGCTCATATTTACCGATTTTAGAAATAATATTAACTGCCGGCATAATGTTTTCAAACTTTACCGAAATATGTGTACTTAACATTGCATCCTCCAGATTACTTACTTTCGAGACTGAGATAGGCTCATCATTCATAAAAGCTCCCTTACCTTTTTCTGCCCAAAATAGCTCATTTGTCATTGGTAGCCCACAAACACCCAAAATAAGCTCGTCCTTATGTGTTAAGGCAATTGAAAATCCAAAATTCGTAAGACCATGAATAAAGTGATCGGATCCACAAAGTGGGTCAACATACCACTTATAGTCGCTTTTTGCTTCAGATCCCCCAAATTCTTCTCCAAAAAAACCATAATCTGGAAATTGTTTCTCAAGGGTTTCCTTAATTAGTGCTTCGACAACTAAATCTGCATCTGATACTTGCTCTATTCTACCCTTCTTGGAAACCTTCCCTAAATCTCCACTTTCATAATACTTAAGTAAAGTAGCAGAAGCCTTTTTAGCTGCGTCTAAAGCAGCGTTCAACTGAAGAGAATATTTATTCATTAAAAAACATCAACTTTAATTGTTTCCAGAATTTGTTCAAATTTAGATGCGATATCTTTTTCCAAAACTTCTGCTTCGCTCATAATTTCTTCTTTTGACTTCTCTTGAAGTTTTCCCTTAACCATTGTGTAATATTTCATCTTTGGTTCGGTTCCAGAAGGTCTCCCATGCACAACCGTTCTCTCATCTTCCGTAAAGAAGAAAGAAAGCATATCTCCCTTATCCCAGTCTCTTGTTTCTATTAATTCTCCGGTTTGCCCATCTCTTAACTCTCCAGTCAATCTATCTAGTACTTTCAAAACTTTTCTTCCGCCTATTTCCTTAGGAAGATTTTTTCTAAGCTCCTTCATAGCCAAATTCATCCTATCAATAGCACCAAATCCTTCAATTAATTTGTAATATAGTCTTTCGGCATAATAACCATATTTCTCATAGACGCCTTCAAGCATTTCCATAGGAGAAATACTGTTGTCCTTACAATAGGCAGCCATTTCCGCTGCTATTACAGCCGGAGTCTCAGCACCTTTATCTCTATATGCAGTACCAAACAAATAACCCACGCTTTCTTCAGCCGCAAATACAAAGTTCTTATCGGCTGGCAAATGCTGAATCCTATCTCCAATAAACTTAAAACCAACAAGTAGATCACCAATTACCTCACATCCAAAACTCTCACCAACATCCTTAAATAAGTCAGTTGTAACAGAAGTTTTAATCAAAACAGGATTCTTGGGTAGCTTTCCAGATTTAGATAAATTTTCAAGCAAAAAATATTCCATTAGAACAGCACCCTGATTACCGTTTAAGGGTGTCCAATTACCTTCTTTGTCTGGTATTGCCATACCTAATCTATCCGCATCGGGATCTGATACTAAAACTATGTCTGCGCCAACTTTCTCAGCTAATTCAATCGGCTTTTTGTAAACTACAGCAAATTCTGGATTTGGAAAATTCCCCTCTACATTAGGAAAATCTCCATTTAAATCCATTTGCTCCTCAACACAATCTATGTTGTCAAAACCCAATTCTTTTAAAACAGGTAGTACCGATTGGGAACCTACACCATGAAGCGGAGAATAAACAATTTTTACATTTCTACCAGAATATGTGGATGCGAGTTTTGCTGATTCCGCAAATTTTTTATCTACCTCTTTTGGAATATATTTAATCAAACCCTTGGCTACAGCATCATCAAATTCCATTTTCTTTATTTCTTTTACTTGATTAAACTGTTCTTCAATTTGCAGACCAACATCAGGTAGTACCTGTACTCCGTTCTCATCGTAAACTTTATATCCATTAAACTGTGGTGGATTGTGACTTGCGGTTAAAACGATTCCCCCTGCGCAACCCAATTCTCTAACTGTAAATGATAGCTGAGGAGTAGCTTTATAGTAGTCATATATATAAACAGGGATTCCATTTGCTGCCAAAACCCTAGCAGTTTCCTTCATAAAGATTTCTGAGTTATGTCTACTATCATATGCAATTGCTATTCCATGTCTAGCAATATCCCCCTTGTGTTTTAGGATATATTGCGCATACGCTTGAGATGCCCATCTAACCATATAGTTATTCATCCTATTTGTCCCAATATCCATTACTCCTCTTATTCCCCCGGTACCAAATATTAAAACTCTATAGAAAGCATCCATTAAAAACTCCCAGTCCGAAGCTTTTATTTTCTCTTTTAGTTGGGGTACGAATTCTTTAAATTCCTCGTCAGTTAACCATTTAACTATTTCGTCATATGCAGCCTGGTTCAGCTTTTTTTCCTCGAGGGCTTTTTGAAGTGCGCTAGAAACATCATCATTCATATTGATTAGTAGAAATTATCTTAATCCGCAAGCAATATTATGTCAAGATGGTCGGCAAGCGGCATGGTCAAGCCACTTGTTCTCATCTTCAAATCAAGATCTGTTAATTCCATAAATTTATCTCTAAGCTGTTCCTCTGTCCAAAAGTCAGACTGCTTTTTTAACTTTCCCAATTGCCAAGACTGCATTCTGGCAAATTCGGAAAAAGACATGTATTCAGGAGATTTAAAAACCATAAGATGCCTAATTCTTTTTATTAGTCCATATAAAATCTGCTCTGCTTCAAGTGTTTTTAAAACTTCATGGAGCAAGTTTACGGTTTCTTTTGAGGTCGGAGATAAGCTATCCAGAAAATTAAAATAAAATTTTGGAAAAGAAAAATTAAATGATCTAATGCTTTTGAATGCCGTTTTTGTTTTGGAATCCAGTTCATCTGTCTCCCACAAAATCAACTCCAAAACCTTGTCTTTCTCTATCTCCAAAACCTTTTCATAAAATTCTTTTTGTGGCTTAACTTTGGAAAAGTTTTCTATGACTACGGTTTTATCTTCTGAAAATAAATCTTTTGCTACAAAAGAATCTAGAATATCCCCGAGTGTTGTTTTTTTACCATCAATTCTAATTACGTTCTTTTTGCCAACTAACAGGTCTGACAATTTCTTCCTGGAACTTATTTGATCTTCTCCTGCAATAACATAAATCATAAGTCCAATATTCTAACAATTAGCTTTGCATCTTTGAAGTCCCAGAATAGTCTTTCCGTATAATTTTAAAACACTAGATGACAACGGGTCAGCAACAAACTGGGCACTAATATCTTTAAGACTAAAATTAGAAGTAATTTTTTTAATATTGATTTTTTTTGAAATGATTGGGTAAACAATGGGTGTTCCTTTAACCTTTGAAATAGACGCATATGCCTTACCATAATCTGTTAAGTTATCCCCATTGTAAAAGGTGAATTTATCAAATGGTCCGCCGTTTGACTCTAAGACAAATGGCGTTACGGCAATAACCCGAGGGTCCTTCCCCCATATATCTACCATTGCTGTCTTAAAATAAGAGGCAATTACACTTTGTGGCAACACACTAGCGTTCCAACCGGTTTCAGTTATAAATACGGGCTTATCAACTCCTGAGAAATTCTTGATTAAATTTAACTCAAATTTGTAGGTAGATGTACCCTCTTGTTTGTTTTGACTTGGCGGCTCTGAAAAATTAGGATTAGGATAAGAATGGGAAGACAACCCATCAATTTTTTTGAACACATCCGGATTATGCTCTCCCATGCGCCTTAGATAATTTAGATTATCCAAATATTTAGCACCATCATTTGGAGAGGCATTATCTAGGCCTCCTGCAATTACAAAAAAATCTTTGTTCCTACTCTTAAAAGCGTCTGCCGCATAAGAAACAAAGTCTGCATATTCCTCAGGACTTGGCGCATCTCCACCCCATTCATCATACCTATTAACCTCATTAAACAATAAAACGTATCTATTTTTAGTAGGCCATTGAAGAGAGTTTAAAAAGTTTGCAAAATCTACTATGTCATAGTCATCCGGCTTTCTCCAAACACTAGTGTTTTGATAATAGGGCTCTGTCGCGATTCTAATTATTGGAATTAGATGATCTTTTTGCGCATCTGTCATAAATTCCTGCCATTTATCTATGTCCCGATCTCCATAC
>DASZRC010000031.1:0-11110 GCA_035549315.1 Patescibacteria group bacterium
CTTATCCTTCGGCAGGCTCAGGACAAGAGGGAACTGTTTATTTTGATACACGGAAATTTTCCAAGTATGGAGAGCTTTCGGGATTAAATAAGCAGGAAATGATTGATATATCAAAAGAAAGAGGTGCGGATCCAACCGATCCCAATAAACATGATCCTTTGGATTTTATTCTTTGGCAGAAAGAAAAGGAGGGCGAGCCATCTTGGGAATCTCCATGGGGAAGGGGAAGGCCGGGTTGGCATATTGAGTGCTCAAGCATGATCTATGATAATTTGGGTCCTCAAATAGATATCCACGGAGGAGGATTTGACCTTATTTACCCACATCACGAGAGCGAGATAGCACAAAGCGAAAGTTTTACAGGTAAGTCTCCTTTTTCAAAATTCTTTATGCATGTTGTCTACCTTAAATTTGGTGGAGAAAAGATGTCCAAATCTTTGGGAAATCTTGTAATGGTAGAAAAACTTTTGGAAGATTACTCGGCTAATGCAATTCGTTGGCTTTTATTGTCTCACCACTATAGAACCTCTTGGGAATATGAAGACAGTTTTATGAAACCCGCGCAAGACGCATCTGACATGATTGATCGTGCATTATCTATGTGTGACAAGAAGGATTTAGAGATTAAATTGCCGTCAGAATTTACTGAGGCTATGAATAATGATCTGGATACTCCAAAAGCACTCGAGGTTGTAGCAAATCTTGGGGATAAGATAATTGGAGAAAAATCACCAGATATTGAAAAGAAATATTTTATGTCCTGTCTCTCTGTTCTCGGATTCCTTTTAAGTCAATAAGAGTTTTGGCTTGTTGTCCACTTGGAGGCTTTATTAGAAATCGGACTGGTAAAAATGTTGGACTATTAATGTCTGTGGTAAAGCCTTTATTGAATAAGAAAACTACATATTGATTGGCTCTTTCTCCCAACGCGAAATTAAATAAGAAGCGACCCGATTTCAATTGTTCGGTTTGATCGTCTCTATCAACCGTATCAACATCGTAAAAAACATTTGTTCTACTGCCTAGTGTTCCCCTCTTTTTTTTTAAGACCCTATCGTCATAAAAAACACAAAAAACTGGTGGTGGAGTTTCGCCTAGATGTGTACTAAAATTTTTACCTAGGGTTGTGTTGGCAGAAAAATTAACTTCCAAACCTGAATATATATCTCCCTTTAAATCACCCTCGATCATATCAAAATCATTTATCTTTAATTCATTTAATTTTTTTCTGGTTGCTTGTGGCAGCCCAGATAAATCTGTATCATTTTCAGTTATCTCAACAATTGGAAATTCAGCTGTAGCCTTAATAATTTCCAGAACTTCTCTTTTGCTTCTGAGTTGGTTAGGGTTGACTTCTTCACCCTCTTTAAAAGGACTTGGTTGAGACCCTTTTGCAAAAGGATGTGTTTCTGTGTTTACTCCTACTAACCCTATACCAATAATTACACCTCCTGTAATCGCTTGTCTTCGTGAAATTTTTAAATTTTTAAGTTGTTCCCAATTCATTTTGGCATTATATCATGCCTGATTGGTATAATAGCCTCATGAAAAAGATAGCCCTAGGAATGATTAGGTTCTATCATGGCCTCAAGCCTATTAGAAGCCAAATCACAAGAATGCTTACGGGAAGTGATGCGAGCTGTCGTTATTCTCCAACATGTTCTGACTATGCAGCTCAAGCTATTAATAAGTACGGAGTAATAAAAGGTGGAGGAATGGGTTTATTAAGAATTCTTCGGTGTCACCCCTGGAGCAGGGGAGGCTATGACCCACTCAGATAATGACCAATAACCAAACACCAATTTTCAATTTTTGATTATTTAATAAAAATTCGTTAACTTCGAGAAAATTTAATAATCTATAATCAAACGATCAATAATCAATAGTGCGTTTGGCTTCCAAACGAACGAAGCTTGTGTTATAATTTTTCAGTTCTAATGAATGGCAGGCAAAAGAAAATTAAAAAGGTAAAAGTTGGTTTTAAATTAGGCTGGAAAGACATTCTTCTATACGGATTTCTCTTCTTCTTTCTTTTATTCCTCGTGATGGGTTTGGGCGGAGATCTAACTAGCCCAGCAACTACCAATGAGGTATCTATTTCAAAACTCGTTTCAGATATTAAAGCAAAGAAGGTAAATGAGATTGCTGTTACGGATACAAAAATAGATATTAAATATAAAGATGGTAAGACTGCTACTTCTAGAAAAGAACCAAACGTGTCTATGTTTGATGTTTTAAAAAACTCAAATGTTGACCCACAAAGCGTTAAGATAGATGTTAAAGATTCTGATGCAGCAAATGTTTGGATAAATGTTATTTCATCTTTTCTTCCGGTAGTTTTAATTATTATTTTCTTCTACTTTATTTTTAGACAAGCAAGAGGAGCGCAGGAAAATATATTCTCATTTGGATCAAACAAGGGAAAAACTTTTAATAAAGATTTTCCAAAAACACTTTTTGCAGATGTAGCAGGAGTTGATGAGGCAAAGCAGGAAATGAGCGAGGTTGTAGACTTTTTAAAACACCCTGAAAAATATAGAGCAATGGGTGCGCGTACTCCAAAAGGAGTTCTATTAGTTGGGCCATCGGGAACAGGAAAAACATTACTTGCACGTGCTGTTGCCGGAGAGGCTCAGGTTCCATTTATTTCTATTGCAGGTTCAGAATTTATGGAGATGTTGGTTGGAGTAGGAGCCGCTCGTGTTCGCGATTTATTCTTAACTGCAAAAAAGAGCCAGCCCGCAATAATTTTTATAGATGAGGTAGATGCTATTGGAAGACAAAGGGGTGTTGGGATAATGGGGGGACATGATGAGCGCGAACAAACCCTTAACCAAATTCTTGTTGAGATGGATGGATTTACCCCAAATGAGCAGCTTGTTGTAATTGCGGCAACAAACAGACCGGATATTTTGGATTCTGCTTTAGTACGTCCTGGAAGATTTGATAGGAGAATAATTTTGCCGCTTCCGGATATTGAGGGAAGAAAAGCCATTCTTTCAATTCATGCTAAAGGGAAGCCTTTTACAAAAGAAGTTGATTGGGAAAGGGTTGCAAGAAGAACAGTTGGATACTCTGGAGCAGATTTAGAAAACATGCTAAATGAAGCCGCAATATTGGCAGCAAGACTTGAGAAAAAAGAAATTGATATGAGTGATATTGAAGAGGCAGCAACCAAAGTTAAGATGGGTCCGGAAAAAAAGCGCATGCAGACAGATCAGGATAAAAAGATTACTGCATATCATGAATCCGGACACGCTCTTGTTTCTTACTTTATGCCACATACTGACCCGGTTCACAGAATTTCAATTGTTGGAAGAGGATTATCCTTGGGTCACACACTTATTCCACCAGCTCAAGATAGAGTTCATGAAACCAAAACAAGATTACTTGAAACAATTGCAACAATGCTTGGGGGTAGAGTAGCAGAAGAACTTGTGTTTTCAGAGATGACAACCGGAGCAGCGGATGACATAGAAAAGGCAACAGAGGTTGCTAAAACCATGGTGATTGAATATGGAATGAGTGAATTAGGACCCGTAAATTACGATGTAGATAAAAATAAAATGTATGGGGAAAACGCTCAGATTTCAGAAAGTCTTCAATCAAAAATTGATGGAGAGGTGCAAAGAATTATGGATAAGGCTTATCGCGACGCCCAAAAAGTATTAAAAACAAATCGTTCTAAGCTAGACAGAGTTGCAGGAGTATTATTGGAGAAAGAAACTCTTGAAGGAGAAGAATTTGAATCAATTGTTAAGGGTGTAAGAGTAGCAAAGCCAGTTGCTAAAAAAACTACAACTTCCAAAAAGGCCTAGAAATATTCTCGTTTACAAAAACAACTTCAAATTAAACTTGTTATAATCAATTTATTGTATGAGTAAATTTGCCCATCTTTTAATCAGAAATCCAAAGGACGATGAGACTCCAATTGAAGCTGGTACTCAGATATTTTCTTCTCTTCTTCCTTATCCATATATCTCTCTTATGAAGAGAATGTATGTTCATCCTAAGTCTTATTCTTTTGAAATTTATCTTCTTAATCAAACAGTTTACTTTTATGTAACAACAAGTGAGGAGACAGAAACTTTGGTTTCAAGTCTTGTTGCTTCTTCTTTTCCAAAATCAAATATCTCAAGAACCGATGATCCAATGGAAAAAGTTATGGCTTCAAAATATGTTCAAGTTGGGGAGATGGTCCTTAATTCTTATTCTTATCTTCCAATCAAAACTTATGCAGATTTTAAAGACATTGACCCGTTATCTTCCCTTCTTGGATTTTTGGCAAAGCAAAATGAAACAGTGCGTATGGCTGTCCAAATTGTAATAACTCCGGCAACATTTGCTTGGCAAGCAAAAGCGGTTGAGATGGCAGGACACATGATTGAGGATACTCATAGTGCTTCTGTTAAAGACTCAATGACAGGAGAAATGAGTACCGGATCAACTACAAAATATGCCCAAAGCCCTCAGAAAATGCGCATGATGCAGAAAGCAGGCTTCCAAGGTGGAAAAGCAGTTGTGAGGCTTGTAATTGGAAGTGATGAGCCCAATACGGCTCCCTATATGAGTAATCTGGCTGGTACTTTTGGAACATTTTCTCTTGGAGAGGGTAACCAGTTTGTTTTTAGAAAGCCTCTTCTTAAATCAAATAGAGATAAGCTGATGCAAAGAATAAAGGATAGGAAGGTTAATCTCTTTGAAAGAAAAAGCCAGGTTCTAAATGCTCAAGAGTTAGGAACATTATGGCACCCGCCAGGGTTCTTGCTTGGGGGGCTTAGAAATATTGCATGGGGGAAAACGCTTCTTGGAGAGCCGCCTGAAAATCTTCCTACCGTTGATTCAATTCCGGAGGACCAAAAAAAGGATGTTAATTTCTTTGCCCACACTGAATTTAAGAACAAAGATACAATTTTTGGGATAAAAACGCCGGACAGAAGAAAACACGTTTATATAATTGGTAAAACCGGAGCCGGTAAATCTACCTTAATTGCCAATATGGCAATTGACGATATTAGAAAAGATAGGGGTATTGGAATAATTGATCCGCATGGAGACTTGTCGGAGATTATCATGGATTACATTCCAAAAAGACGAATTAATGATGTTGTATATCTTGAGCCTTTTGATGCCGAAAGGCCATTTTCTCTTAACGTACTAGAAGTCCATAATTCACAGCATAAAGATTTGGTAGCCTCAGGTATTGTATCTATTTTCCATAAAATTTATGGTGAATCTTGGGGACCAAGACTTGAATATATCTTGCGTAACGTTATTTTAACCCTGCTTGATGTAGAAGGTGGAACTCTTATTGATGCCTTAAGAATATTGTCTGATGATGCGTATCGCGCAAGAATAGTTCCGCAAATTAAAGATGAGGTTTTAAAGAATTTCTGGGAGGGAGAGTTTGCAAGAATGCCGGATAAATTAAAAGCGGAAGCGGTTTCTCCAATTCAAAACAAAGTAGGGCAGTTTGTATCAAGCCGCATGATAAGAAATATTATTGGTAACCCAAATTCATCAATTAATCTTCAGGAAATTATGGATTCAGGGAAAATATTGATCCTTAATCTATCCCAAGGAAAATTGGGGGAAGATAATGCAGCGCTACTTGGAGCTATGGTAATAACACAAATTCAGCTTGCTGCTATGAATAGATCTTTTATGAAAGAGGAAGACAGGCGAGACTTCTTCTTGTATGTTGATGAGTTCCAAAATTTTGCAACAGAATCCTTTATAAAGATTTTATCTGAGGCGAGAAAATATAGATTGTCCCTAACTCTTGCCAATCAATATTCTGATCAGCTTGATGAGACAATCCAAAACGCAATTTATGGAAATGTAGGAACGCTTATGTCTTTTGTAGTAGGAGCAACAGATGCATACAGACTTACAAAAGAGTATGCAGAAATCTATAGCGAAAATGATTTGGTTTCTCTTGGAAAATTTGAAACCGTACTAAAACTTTCAATTGATAATATGACATCTTCCCCTTTCCCGGCAATTACTCTTCCGCTTCCAAACCTTAAAAATGATAATCGCGAGGCAATAATTCGTCATTCAAAAGAACGTTACGGAAGAAAACCCACTCAATAAAGCCCCTGGAAAACTCCGGTTGAAAGCAATTTGGGCTCATAGTATACTACCAATTAAGTTAGTAATACTTTGAGTATATATAGCAAATACTTTCTAATATTACGCACTTTAATCCCGCTAAGTAACTTACTTACTCCTGAGGTTTACATCCTCACGTCGTAAGAGCGTTCTTACGGGATCTGCAGCACAATTGTGTTGTAATTGTTCTTTGACAACCAGTTCGTTTAAATTATTTTGAAAACATATCTAAGCATGATGTGTTTGGTTGTGAGCCAAGGTTATAAAAATTTGTAGCTTTTGTTCACAACCATTCTTCGAAATAGTTCCTGAAAAAGGATTATATTAATTTGTCTTTGCTTGAGTCTTCACGATTCGCAAAGATTGTCGTTGTTTCTAGGATTCCGCATTTTGTTCATGGGCACAACATGAGCTTTGTGGATCCCGGACGGACTAGTTTCTCCAATCTTTTCGAAAGAAAAGATCCTCCTTGGGGACTGTCCGTCTTGGTAAATTCCAGTTTTGGATAATATCCTAAACTGTGTAGTCGTGAGTACTCATGTACTCAGCTCCCACGTGGGACTTGCTCATACAAAAAGCAACTCAGGCGGGGAGTTGTATATGTGTGGGCAGTCCCATCAGCCTTTTCCGGCTTTCAAGATGACATTTGATGCTACTGGGTCACCCCGTGGCTGCCATCTTGGAGGCATTTTATCGTTAAGAACGAGTTCAGAAAGGAGAGCAGTCAAGATATGACTGTGTTCTAAATTGGATTGGACCCCACGTGGTGTGGATTAATAGAAGGGAACGCACGTGATACGTGTAAAGGCTAAAGTAGGAGTTGCAGCAATTGTTGCAGCCCTTTTCGTCGCCTTTGGCGCCTTCGGTCTCGGCAGTACTACTGCATCTGCGGCATCAGATCCCCACATCGGCGGATTAGTCGTAGATGTGCCGCTATCGGCGACCAGCGTCAACATTTCCGGTCTCGTGAAGTCGGCAGAACCTGTCGATTCCAGGCTGGACAGCTCCACGCTTCCGGCAAGTTCTGTTAGCGGCATCGCTCCGGTCACCGTGACTGGCGGCATGTCTTTCTTGCTCTCTGACGTCACCAACAACCTGAACTTTACTACCAACAACACGGCACGCGACTGCGTACTCATCTGCGTCGGCCCGCCGGCTACCATCAAGGTTGCCGCCAGCCCGAACGCTGCATGCGCCGCAGCTGTCACTTGCTCGACGGTCACTGGCCTCAACATCCTTGGCCCGACCGCCAGTACCGTTATCACGCGCCCCGATGGCACGCCGGCTAGCTCACTCCCGAGCAAGCAAGGTGGTTCCCTCTGGTCGCTACTGGACAACGGCTTCCGGCCCCTCGACCGCGCCACGCCCAATTGGCTCAGCCCAACAAGCGTCGACGGTCAGGTTCCGGATCTCAACGTGCCCCACCCAACAACGGACAACGGCCCTGCGGTCTTACCGAGAGCAGCTGACGTCTCACGAGACAACAGCAGTCCCTTCGGCTCGAGCCTCCGGTACGGTACGCCACTCGTTCTGTTAGGCGCTGTCTTCTTTGCGCTGTTCAGAAGGTCGCGTCCCAAGGCCAAAAAGCTCGGACCTTCCGAGGCCCCGGCCCGCCCGCGCCCGCCCACCTTCGGCACGCTGTCAACAAGTTGACGACGCGCCGCTGAGGTGAAAGATTCGCTCTCCTAGTGAGTGCGAATGAAATGTTCCGGAAGGGGACGAGCCAAAAACTCGCCCCCTTCTCGGGACGACCCTTGGCGTTTGCCTTAATTCCCACCGTTATGGTGTGAATTGGTCAGACGCTTTGCGGTCGATCCTTTTTCTAGGAATCTGACCTTCGTGGTTGGATAAAAAACGAGCTGGATACAGTGGGGAGACAAGGTTTTGCTTGTATTTTTGCCTCGCAAGCATTTTATATGTCTTTACGACTCTAAACTTACGCACACCTTGCTCCCCACCCAACTCTTCTAAAATTAACAATTACCAAATTCCAATAATCAAGATAATCCTCATTTAATAATGTTTAAATAACTACAAATTAAGAATTTTATATTCGTTTGGTTAATTGATTAATTGGAAAACTTGATCATTTACCACTATAATGGTGCCATGGAAGGCAAAAAAGAAGTTTTTATGCTTGTTGATGGATCAGCAATCGTCCACCGCGCTTACCATGCAATGCCACCATTTACTACCTCATCCGGCATGCCCACAGGAGCAATCTCAGGATTTTTCTCCATGTTTCTAAAACTTATGCAACAACTTAAGCCGGCCCACGTAGTCATTGCCTTTGACAGGCCAAAACCAACATTTCGTCAGCAATTATTTGTTGGTTATCAAGCACAGCGTCCTAAGATGGAGTCAGATCTTTCGGACCAGTTTGGGGCAATTATAGATATTCTAAATAAAGCAAAAATTACCCAAATTGGGGTAGACGGGTTTGAGGCAGATGATGTGCTTGGTACACTATCGGAAAAAGCAAACAAAGAGGGAATCCTAACCTATATTGTTACCGGAGACCGTGATATCTTGCAATTGGTTGATAAAGATACGTGGGTTCTTATGCCCATAAAGGGGATATCGGAAGTAAAAATTCATGATGAAGAGTCGGTTAGGACCAAATATGGCGTTGAGCCAAAACAAATAATAGACCTTAAGGCATTAACAGGAGACCCGTCTGATAATTATGGTGGAGTTCCCGGAATTGGCCCAAAAACTGCAGCAACTCTAATTAATGCTTATGGAAATGTAGATAATATTTATGCTCATTTAGATGAAATTGCAGTAAAAAGTAAGGGTGTTGCCGAAAAGCTTGTGAATGGGGCAGAGGAGGCAGCTTTGGGGAAGAAACTTGCAACAATAGTTACCGATGTTCCTTTTCATTTTGATTTTGATGAATATAAAACATCCAATATTGATGTTGAAGCGTTTAAAAAAGCTCTAGAAGAATACGAATTTAATACTCTTCCAAAGAGAGTAGATGAGGTATTAACAGAGAAACAAGAAACTAAAAAAGCGAATCAGATGAAGCTACTTTAGTGATTGATGATTAAAGATTAATGAATAAAGAATGAAGATTGCAATTGTTCACGATTATATTAGAGAATATGGTGGAGCAGAGAGAGTTCTAGAAGAATTACATAAGTTATATCCTGATGCCCCAATCTACACAGCATTTTATAAAGAAGGATCACCTGCTTATGAAAAATTTAAGGATGCAAAAATAGTTTCTTCTTGGGTAAACTACATCCCTTATTTTTCTGAAAAGCTACATAGTCCGTTAAGATTTTTAGCGCCCCTCATTTGGGGAAGTTTTGATTTTTCAGAATATGACGTAGTTATATCTTCTGCCTCTTGGTACATTACCAAGGGTTTTGGCACAGGTGGACGAACTACGAACAACGAAAAGCGAAAGCCTATCGAGATATGTTATTGTCATACTCCTCCCCGTTGGCTATATGGTTACAATACATCTATTGAGTGGCAAAGGTACTGGCCGGTTAAGTTATACGGTATTGTGACAGGACATTTTATGAGGCTCTATGATTTTCAGGCCGCTCAAAAGGTAAATTATTTCATTGCAAATTCCGAAGAAGTTAAAAAAAGAATAGAGAAATTTTATAGACGAGAAGCGACAGTAATTTATCCTCCTGTTTCATTACCATCGGCGACAAGCGACAAGCGACCAGCGAAACGCGATTATTACTTTATGGTTTCCCGTATAGTTGGCGCAAAGGGGCTAGATATGGCAGTTGAAGCAGCGCAAAAGATGAATATAAAACTTAAGATTGCGGGATCGCCCGCCGGATACTACACGGGGTATAAGAACCTAACCAAAAATGCCCGTAAAAACGTGGAGTTTTTGGGTCAAGTTACAGATGAAGAACTGGTTAAACTTTATGCCGGAGCAAAAGCTTTCTTTGCGTTGTCTGAGGATGAGGATTTTGGAATGACACCCGTTGAATCTATGCTTTGTGGAACACCGGTCATTGCATTCTACGGCGGAGGCTACAAAGAGAGCGTAGTAGACGGTAAGACGGGAGTGTTTTTTAAAGAATATAGTGTTGATTCCTTGAGTCAAGCAATTGAAAAGTTTGAGACGCTTAAATTGGATAGCCAAGCTTGCCGTAAACAAGCAGCCAAATTCTCCGCTGAAGTATTTGATAAAAAGATAAAAGAATTTGTAAATAAGGTTTCAAAATGAAAACAAGAATAGTTGTCGCAGCAATAATTGAAAAAGATGGAAAAATTCTCTTAGGGCAAAAACCAACGGGTAAGGGCCCATATCCGGATAGTTGGCATCTGCCAGGAGGCGGAGTAAATCTTGAAGATGAAACACTCGAAGATGCAATGAGAAGGGAAATTAAGGAAGAAACCGGATTAGATGTCCTGAAGTTAGAAAGAGATGGCTTTGATGAAGATTATGAAAATGATAAGCACGGTGAACTAACCCATTATGTATTTTTGCGCTTCAATGTTGAACCGGCAAGTACAGATGCTAAAGCAAATGACGACTTGGTTGAATTAAAGTGGTTTCCAAAAAGCAAACTCAAAGATTTAAAATTAGCTCGTCCTTTAGTAAAACATCTTAAGGAGATTGGGACTATATAATATGCCAGAACTTCCGGAGGTGGAGACCCTTAAACTCGGATTACAAAAATACACGGTTGGGAAAACTATAAAAGATGTAAAGGTTTTTGACCCCAAGCTTTTGACGGGTGATCCAAAATCAGTTATCGGGTCAAAGATCTTGGATGTAAGGCGCTATGCAAAGGGTATAGTAATAGACCTTTCAAATAAATACTCAATCGCATTCCATATCAAGCTCACCGGTCAGCTTATATTCCGTGATGAGAAAACTCACCTTTTGGATGTAATGAAGCCAACGCCAAACAAGGTTCCCAATAAATTCACAAGAGTTGTAATTCATTTTGATAAAGATTCAGAGCTATATTTCCAAGAGGTAAGAGGCTTTGCGTGGATGAAAATTTTAAAA
>DASZRC010000032.1:0-22840 GCA_035549315.1 Patescibacteria group bacterium
TTTTTGCCACAGGAGGGGTATGCTTCTTATGAAACGTATGCACGAGGCTGTATGATTTGACGTACAGTGGCCATGGTATAATCAATGGGCTCGTACTCTTGAAGCCAATCATAGGTTTGAAACTTGTTCATCAGTGCCAGCCAAGACGGGCAGCATCGTAACATTGCCTTTATGATTCATGCGCTCATATAATAGATATGGGAGTAAACTCTAGTGCGATAATCAGTCATCTTAAAATGTCCTCAGAATCTATTTCTAGCAATATCATCACGGAATCTTATTGACAGGTATTTTTCAACCTCTTGCGTAATTACTCTAAAAGGCGTAATATAGTACTCATGAACAATAATCTTACCATGAAACAAAAGAGAGTTTTATCCATTATCACTGATTTAACTCATAAAAAAGGTATTCCTCCTTCCATGGAAGAGCTTCGTGGAGCCTTGGACTTAAGTAGTATTAGTTCTGTGCAAAGACACACAGATGCTCTGAAAGAAAAAGGCTATTTGGAAAACATTCGAGGTCTTTCTTTTCCCGAATCAACTGAAAAAGTTCGCATACCCTTGGTTGGTAATGTAGCGTGTGGTTTTCCGCTTCTTGCCACGGAAAATATAGAGGCATACATTTCTTATAACGCTTCTCAGATTAGAGGATCATCCGATAATTATTTCTTCCTGCGTGCAGTAGGTGACAGCATGAATAATACCAATATTTCTGGGAAATCAATCGACGATGGAGACTTCGTTCTGGTTCGAAAGCAACAAGCAGCTGAACCCGGGAGCCAAGTGGTTGCGCTCATAGGTGATGACGCCACTATAAAAAAATTTATCCCAGAAGACGGTCATGTTCGCCTTCAACCAGAATCTACCAATCCAAGAAATAAGCCAATCATTTTATTTGAAGACTTCTCCATTCAAGGAGTGGTTGAAGATGTTATTAAGAAAGGAGGTCGATAATATGGCAGCGAAAAATCAAGGAAAAGCATGGACACCAGCACAAAATACCCAATTAAAACAGCTTGCAAAAGGTAACACCCCAACAAGAATCATTGCGTTAAAAATGGGTAGAACTCCCGACGCTATACAAGCAAAGGCAGGAGCTCTTAATATTTCTCTCAAGCCGGTAAATCAAAGACCATATAACAGACAGGGGAAATAATTATGCAGGACGATCAAAACGGATTTGAAGTAGATTACATTCACGTAGGAACGGGCAGCAGAAGTGGCGATGCGATAGCCTTAAGATTTGGCAATCTTAATGGTCCTCGAAGCGAACAAACCGTAATTGTTATAGATGGGGGAACTCAAGAATCCGGAGATACTTTAGTACAACACATAAAGGATTATTATCATACAGATCATGTAGACTATGTTGTTTCCACGCATCAAGACAGCGATCATATTTCAGGTTTAAAAGTAGTTTTAGAAGAATTGTCCGTAGATTACCTACTTATGCATATCCCTTGGGAACATGAAGATGAAATTAATTCTCTTTTTGAGAATAGTTTAGGGGTTGGTGAATTCGAAAGCGAACTTCAAAACTCTCTCGAAAATGTAAGAGATATAGAAGAAATAGCAATAGAAAAAGAGATTGCGATAGTTGAGCCTTTTGAAGGAACAAAAAATTCGGAGGGTAGTATTCACGTCTTGGGACCTAGTTTAGAATTTTATTGTAGTTTGGTCCCTAATTTTCGTGGGACTCCTGAAGCACGAAATCCAGTTACATCTGCGCTTGACGCCATCCTTGGCAGAGCATCTGAAGCGATATCAACACTTAGAGAAACCCTTGACCCTAGCACAGAGACACTAGACGATAACGGAAGATTTACTCCGGAAAATGAATCTAGCGTTATATTATTAATCACAGTGGGCGAAAAGAAATTGCTTTTTACGGGAGACGCAGGCATAACAGCTTTAACCAAAGCAGCAGATTACGCCGACAGTGTTGGAATAAGTCTTACTGACCTACATCTGTTTCATGTACCACATCACGGGAGTAGACAAAATGTGGGCCCAACTATTCTTAACAGGATAAAAGCGACGAATTCACAAATTTCAGCTTCATTACAAGGAGCTCCGAAACATCCCTCAAAACGGGTTATAAATGCTTTAAAACGTAGACAAAGCGCAGTCTATGTAACAAAGGGTCAAACAACTTGTTATCCTTGGAATGCGCCATCACGTTTGGGATGGGGACCTGTAGCCGAAGAGGAATTTAATTTTGAAGTTGAAGGAGACAATGACTAAGTGTTATCATCTGACTTATGAAAGAAGTTATGGATAAGATTTCGTCCTACAATATTTTTAACTACTTATTGCCCGGAACATTATTTGTTGTTCTCTTAGATAAAGTCACAGCCTATTCTTTTGTACAGGAGAATCTAATTGTCGCAGCTTTTGTATACTATTTCATAGGATTGGTGATCAGTAGATTTGGGTCCTTGATTGTAGAACCCGCTCTAAAGAAAATCTCCTTTTTAAAATTTACGGATTACAAAGATTTTGTATCTGCTTCTAAAAAAGATTCAAAAATTGAACTTCTTTCTGAGTCGAATAATATGTTTAGAACTTTAAACGCAATGTTAATACTTTTCATATTGTTGAAACTTTATGAATTAATTGAGCTTAGGTTCCAGATATTAAAAAACTGGAATTTATATATTCTGATAGTATTACTTCTGATCATGTTTCTTTACTCTTATAGGAAGCAAACTGAATATATTACAAAGAGAATTAAAGCAAATATTAGATAGGCACTTAATAGATTCTTTAATTTTGTGCGATATCTAAAAGAAGAACAATATTATATCGACATCTACGATCTTTTAACCATAAAAGATTGCCTCGAAGTTGTTAAGACATTTAGAGAAATCTACCAAGAAAGCCTCAAGGATAAAAAGACGAAATATATTTCCAAAGAAGAAAAACTGAAGGCAGCAAACCAACTTCTTGGTTTGGCAGATTTTTACTACAACCGGAGAGAGATACCGCCGAAAAGCTCAACGGATTGAAGAAATGGTTGAGGATGACAAAAAGAAACTTTTAGATAACGCCTTAATAGCGAGTAAATATATTAAATCACGATTGGAAACCATGAATTTTAAAAGTAAGCCAGAAATAAGAGTTAAAGGCCTGGCAATTGGTGTCGTTTTTGAAAACTCAGAATATTCTTCAGCTATTATCTCCAGGGCTTTTAGAAAGGGGTTATTGATTGCAAGCG
Source organism: Patescibacteria group bacterium (assembly GCA_035549315.1). GTDB lineage: Bacteria > Patescibacteriota > Microgenomatia > Levybacterales > GWA1-39-11 > GWA1-39-11. The sequence continues at coordinate 3,220 of DASZRC010000032.1, forward strand.
CAACTTCATCTGATTTTATAATGTTCCCTGCTCTGGATATTGATAAGAAAACTTTAAAAGAAGGTTTAGATATTTCGGAAAGTTGTATATGGGATAAGCGACTCTGAATCCGTTCATCATGGTTCGAATCCAGGTCCGGCAGCTACGAAAATCTCGCTTTTTGCGAGAATTTTCATAGTCTGTCAGGATCTTGTTTGATGCTTTAGCTCGAATCTTTAGCGAAGCGTAATGCCCGTAGGGTACAGGTCCAGCAGCACTTCGGCAGGCGCAGCTTACGAGGTTTGATATAATCAATTAGTGTTTCCTGAAATAAAAATTATTGCTTCATTTTTAGCCTCTATAATAGCAATTATTGCTTATATCCCTTATCTAATAGACATGTTTAAGGGTAAAAATAAACCACATCTGTATACATGGATTAGTATTGTTATGGTTACTACAATTGTTGCCTATATACAACTTATTGGTGGCGCCGGAATTGGAGCAATTCCAACAATTGTTGGGGATCTTATTGATATTGTTATCTTATTTTATTGTTTTAGATATGGAACAAAAGATATTGTAGAGATAGACAAAGTTTGCCTTGTTATTTCTATAATTGGAGTTGTGGTATATGTTCTTTTTAGGACTTTACCCGTTTTTTCTTTGGCAATAGTTACGACTGCAGAAATAGTTTCATTTATTCCCACTTTTAGAAAAACCAGAAACGATCCATATTCGGAATCTTTAACGAGCTATTATATTGTGTTGATAAAACTTATGCTCATTATCATTGCGTTGCAAAGTTATAATTTACTTACAGTGTCTTATTCGGCTACATGGATAACAATATATGTCATATTTCTTTTGTCGGTATTCTATTGGAGATCAAATAAAAAACACCATAATGGCACAAGTAAAAACACTTTCCCCCAAACTACTTAAGTGACAATTGGTTTACAACTGGGTAAGGGTATTGTAGAATTTTAGAGATGAGAAAGATTATTACAAGCACATTTGTAACTTTGGATGGAGTAATGCAGGCTCCCGGAGGGTCAGAAGAAGATACTTCCAATGGATTCAAATACGGGGGTTGGCAGATAAACTGGAATGAAAAAGATGAAGTAGCAGATAACATTATGAATAAACTGATGTCTACTCCTTTTGATCTTCTCTTGGGAAAGCGCACATATGATTTGTTTGCAAGTTATTGGCCTAACCACCCCGAGATAGAAAGTGTAGCCAAACCTTTTAACAGCGCAAAAAAATATGTTGTTTCTCATAAGCCGTTTGATCTTACTTGGGATAATTCAGAGCTTATAACAGGAGACGTAGTAGCTGGACTAAAAAAGCTCAAGGATACAACCGGTCCGGATTTATCAGTATGGGGAAGCGGGAATCTTATACAAACACTTCTTAAAAATAATCTAATTGACCAAATGAAAATATGGATATATCCAATTACCATTGGTACAGGCAAAAAATTATTTGCAGAAGGTACAACACCTGAACGTTTCAAAGTTGTAGACTCGGTAATTACTACAACAGGCGTGGTATTTGCAACTTACGAGCCAGCAGAACCACTTAAAATAAAAGAATAACTATGGATAATATTGCAAAAGCTTCAATAGATATTAATGCTTCTCCGGCAAGAGTTTGGGAAGCAATTACTACCCCATCAATGATAAAAGAGTATCTATTTGGTACAAATGTTGAATCAGAATGGAAAGTGGGAAGCCAAATTTTATACCGCGGTGAGTGGCAAGGAAAAACCTACGAGGATAAAGGTACAATTCTCAAATTAGAACCGGAAAGAATTTTTGAATCTACGTACTGGAGTAGTATGGGAGGATTAGAAGACAAGCCGGAAAACTACAAAAAAGTTACGTATGAACTTACGCCAATTGATAATGGCGGAACAAAAGTAACAATTACTCAAGACAATAACCCAACCTTGGAAGACAAGAATCATTCTGAGCAAAATTGGACAATGACTCTAGAAAGCCTCAAGAAATTACTGGAAAAATAACCTCAAGAATATTTTTTGTTTCCATAACTGGTAGAATACAAAATATATGGCATTAGTTGATGACGTTCACATAAAAGCAAAAGCAGGTAATGGCGGAAATGGGTCTATGGCCTCCTTAACCGTTACCGGTAGTCCAAAAGCATACGCAGATGGAGGAAACGGCGGAGATGGAGGGAGTATATATTTTGAGGCATCATCAAACGTTTCAGATCTTAGTCAATTTCGTTTTAAGAAAGTCATTGAAACAGCTAATGGTGAGATGGGATTAAACAAAAATCAGGCGGGCAAAAGGGGAGAAGACGTAACAATATTAGTTCCTCCGGGTACAAAAATTACAGATGAGAAAACCGGTGAATCAATAGAAATTATTAATTTGGGTGAGCCGGTACTTGTTGTTCAGGGTGGCCGCGGAGGCCGTGGGAGTCATGGGTATAAGCCAGATATTAAAAAGTTGTATGAGTATACAAATGAAGGAGGGTTAGGGGAAGAGCGTGATTTGCATTTGGTTTTAAGTCTTATTGCAGACGTTGGTTTTATAGGATTTCCAAATGCAGGTAAAAGTTCGTTATTAGAAAGACTTACCAACGCAACTCCAAAAATTGGTAATTATCCATTTACAACTCTTGAGCCAAACCTTGGAGTATTGGGAAAAATTGTAATCGCAGATATTCCAGGACTTATTGAAGGTGCATCAAAAGGAAAAGGATTAGGTATAACATTTCTAAAGCATATTGAAAAGACAAAGTTGTTAATGCATTGTATTGATTCTCTAGATCCGGATCCTCTGTCTACTTACAAAAAAGTTTTGAGCGAATTTGAAGAGTTCAATGTTGATCTACTAAAGAAGCAAGAAATTATACTTCTTACGAAAAAGGATTTAGTAACAGAAGAAGAATTAAAACAAAAAATAAAAAGCCTCTCTAAGACAAAAAGAAAAGTATTGGCAATTTCAATATACGACGATAAAAGTATAGAAGAATTAATTCGTTTGATAAAAACCAACGTCACGTTGGAGTAACCTCAATTGACCCTGTGACTAAATTCCGGAGACTCCAAAAAGCTTTCCAATTGCGTAGGTTACAGCCATTGCAATTGTGCCCCCTATTATCACTCGAGTTGTAGCGTGGAGTATATTAGCCCCACTTGCTTTAGCACTAAGAACACCAGTTATAAATAGAGCGATTAAAACAGAAAGAAAGGTTATTGGTATTCTTGTGGCTGCGGGCACGATAATTATTATGGTCAGAGGAATTAAGGCTCCCACCAGAAATGATGCTGCGGATGCAAAAGCCGCATGCCAAGGGTTTGTAAGATTCTCAGGGTCAATATTTAATTCTGCATCAACATGTGCTGCAAATGCGTCATGTTCTGTTAATTCTTTTGCAACTTTTTCTGCAGTATTTCGTGTTAATCCTTTATTTTCATAAATCATTACAAGTTCCTCAAATTCTTTTTTGGGATAGTACCTAAGTTCATATCTTTCTTTTCTGAGTAGCGCCCTTTCCGTATCACGCGAACTGCTGACTGAAACATATTCTCCTGCAGCCATAGATATTGCCCCTGCAATTATTCCTGCAATTCCGGCCGTGAGTATTATTGAAATTGAATTGGTTGCGCCGGCTACTCCAAGTATTAACCCGGATATTGAAACAATTCCATCATTTGCTCCAAGAACTGATGCCCGTAGCCAATTTAGCTTATGGGTTGTATTAAGGGCGTGAGGTTCAGGATAGTTCTCATGAAATACGTCTTTTTTTGCTTCCATATAATTATTTTACACATATGGTACATATTGGCAAGCTTTTCGTTTTTTAAGTTAAATTTAAGAAAGTTGGTATAATCTTGCCTATATGCGCGTACTTGTTATAGAAGATGAGCACAAAATAGCTGCTTCAATTAAAAGAGGTCTAGAGCAGGAAAACTTTACTGTAGATTTGGCCCACACTGCAGAGCGAGGTATAGATTTAGCATTGGGAGAAGAATATGACATTATAGTTTTGGATAGACTTTTACCGGGAATGGAGGGGGTAGAGATTGTAAAAACAATAAGGGAAGAAGAAATTCATACGCCAATTTTATTCCTTACAGCAAGAGGGCAGCTAGATGATAAGGTAGAGGGATTAAATGCAGGAGCAGATGACTATATGGTTAAGCCATTTGCCTTCTCAGAATTAATTGCAAGAATTAGGGCTCTTACTCGCCGACCCCAAAAATCTGTAGGACAAACGCTAGTTGTAGAAGATCTAACCCTTGATACACAAAGCTTTGATGTTGAAAGAGGTGGAACAAAAATAAGCCTTTCAAGTAAAGAGTTTTCATTACTAGAGTATCTTATGCATCACCCAAACAAAATATTAAGTAAAGACCAAATAATTAACCATATATGGAATTATGATGCAGACGTTTTGCCAAATTCCGTAGAAGTGTATATCAAGCATTTAAGAGATAAAATAGACAAGGGATATAAATCAAGTCTCATCCACACAATTAGAGGGTTTGGATATAAAATAGGTAAGTGACGCACAATAAAAAGATTAAGATTTGGGCCAGAGGCCCATCAGCCTTTGGTTGAAAAGATCTATAAACCATCATCTATTAACTATTGACCATTAAATAAATACATATGTTTGAAAACGCTAGACTAAAATTAACCGCTTATTATCTTGCTATCATAATGCTTGTTAGCATATTCTTTAGTTCTGCAATTTATCTTAGTGTTACAAATGAATTTAGGAGATTTGAAAGAATTCAAATCAGGGCAGAACAGGATTTTAAAGATGGTGTAATTGTTCCTCCCCCATCTAATACTAAAAACTTTGCTTTTAGAATTGGTAAGCCGGATCCGGAATTTATAAATGCTGCAAGAGCAAGAATTCTTTTGACATTGGGATTTATCAATCTTGGTATTTTTGGATTGGCAGGAGCTGCCGGGTATTTTCTAGCAGGTAGAACTCTAAGGCCTATCAAGAAAATGGTTGATGAGCAAAATAGATTTATTACAGATGCATCTCATGAATTAAGAACTCCCTTAACATCTTTGAGAACAGAAATGGAAGTTGCATTAAGAGAAAAGTCATTAAGTGATAAAGACTCAAAACAAATAATCAAAAGTAATCTTGAGGAAGTAGTAAGCCTACAGGAATTATCAGACCATTTGATTGAATTGGCCCAAAATGGAAAATACGTTAATAAAGATAATTTCCAAGAAGTTTTACTTCCGGCAGTTATTAATGCGGCAGTTAAAAAAGTTAGCCCACAAGCAAAGAATAAAAAAATATCTATCACTCAAAAAATTACGGATGCAAAAGTGAACGGAGTATATGATAGATTGGTTGAGGTATTTGTGATTTTGCTTGATAATGCAATTAAGTATTCATCCACCGGAAGTAAAATAAACTTAACTTCAAAAGATATTAAAGACAATGTAGAGATATCTGTTACAGACCAAGGAGTTGGAATTGACCAAGAGGATATACCTCACATTTTTGATAGATTTTATAGATCTGATAAATCACGTTCAAAAACGTCCGGTTTTGGATTGGGGTTATCAATAGCAAAGAAAATAGTAAGCTCCCATGGGGGGAGCCTTGAGGTAGAGAGTGAATTGGGCAAAGGAACAAAGTTTACTGTCAGTCTAAGCGAATTAAGTTAATTCATTCAGCAAATATTAAGACTGTTTTAATATAATTATCAAAATGAGAAATAAGTTTATGCCTTTAATAGTAGTTTTGGTTGTTGTTGTGATAGCCGGATTTATTTTTTTTAAAAATAGTCAGTCTAGTGTAACAACCAATCAGCTCCCATCTTCAAATAATACACAAGTTTCTGGTCAAAGTAATTCGCAATATACATTGACGGATGTGGCACCGCATAATTCTAGATCGGACTGCTGGACAGTAATTGATAATAATGTATATAACATTACAAATTTTATTGATATTCATCCGGGTGGGTCAGAAATTATTAGAGCATGTGGTGTTGATGCCTCAGCATTATTTGCTAGTGTTAGAGACCATGACCAACAAGCAGTTCAAACCCTACCTACCTACAAAATAGGTACACTCAAAAATTAAAATTCTTTAAGGTGTATTTCAGTTTAGCCTTGTATTATAATCTCAGTTCAAATGAATTTATTAAAAGATTTTTTTAAAAAAATAGCATCAATCCCAAAATGGTTCTTAAATCTTTCAACTGCCAAGAAAGCTTTGGCAATAATTGTAGTTCTCCTAGTCTGTAGTTTTGTTTATATATCTTTAACTAAGAAAAGTAATAAGCCTACTTATCAAACCGCCAAAGTTGAAAGGGGGACACTTGTTACAAGTGTTACGGCATCAGGAACAGTAACTTCCGGTAATAGTACTCCAATAACTACTCAGGCAACCGGAGTTGTATCACAAGTCTATGTTGCAAATGGAGATACTGTAAGCCAAGGAGAAAACATTGCAACAATTGCCCTTGATCAGACAAGTCAGCAAAAACAAGCCGCAGCCTACTCAAGTTATTTATCAGCTCTTAATAATCTTAATTCTGCAAAAGCTCAAATGAATGGATTACAGGCTGACTTATTTCAGGCAAATCAAGCATTTGTTACAGACCGCGGAGTAGCAAATCCCATAACGGATGATCCTCAATACATAATTGAAAAAGCAAATTGGCTACAAGCAGAAAGTAACTATAACAATCAGCAAAACGTGATTAATCAAGCCCAGGCTGCATTGAATTCTGCTTCATTATCGCTTGCGCAAACTTCTGCAACTGTTACTGCTCCAATTGCAGGTACCGTTTCAAATCTTAATCTCACGCCTGGTCTACCTATTATTAGTAGCTCAACATCTACAAACAATAGTTCAGGCTCAAATACCTCAACAACCCAAACTCTTGGAAATGTAACTCTTGATAATGTACCCCTAACTGCAACTGTTAATTTAACAGAGATTGACGTTACAAAAATTAAGGTCGGACAAAAAGTAACTATTACCCTGGATGCCTTCCCGGATAAGACGTTTACGGGTCGTGTTGCAGCAATTGATACAACCGGTTCTGTCTCATCCGGAGTTACAACTTACCCCACAACTATAACTTTTGATTCATCAATTGATGGAATTTATCCAAATATGGGTGTAAATGTAACTATTATTACAAGCGTTTCAGACAATGTTTTAATGGTTCCAAGCGGCGCTGTCCAAACTCAGGATGGAGTATCTACTGTTAGGGTTCTTAAAAATGGCCAAGTTCAAACAGTTGATGTTGAGGTTGGAAAATCATCAGACACAGAAACAGAAATTACATCGGGGCTTACAACTAATGATACTGTTGTGACCGGAACAATAACTACGCAAAGATCTACAACAACGGGCGCCTCAACATCTCCTTTTGGGGGTAATAGTGGATTTGGCGGAGCAAGAGTTGGTGGATTTGGCGGAGCAACGGGTGGAAACCAAATCAGAATTCAAAGAACCACCAGATAATGCTTGCTTAATTTACTATGATCAAAGCTTCAAAAATACGTAAGGTTTATCAGATGGGAGACCTTGAAACAGTTGCTCTTGATGGGGTTTCATTCGAAATTAAAAAGGGAGAATTTGTTGCAATAATGGGCCCTTCGGGAAGCGGTAAATCTACTCTTATGCACATTCTCGGGGCACTAGACGTGCCAACATCTGGTAGTTATATATTGGATGGAGAAGAGGTAAGTAAACTAACAGATGATGAGTTGGCAGACATTAGAAATAGAAAGATAGGTTTTATTTTTCAGGCTTTTAATTTACTTCCTAGAATTAGCGCACTAAACAATGTGATGCTTCCAATGAGATATGCAGGTATCCCTTATGAAAAAAGAATTCAGACCGCAGAGAAATATCTTAAGATGGTGGGTCTGGAAAATAGAATGAATCATACCTCAAGCCAACTTTCAGGAGGACAACAGCAGCGCGTCGCAATTGCTAGAGGGCTTTCTATGAATCCGGCAATTCTATTAGCAGATGAACCTACCGGAAATATTGCATCTGCTCAAGCGGAAGAAGTAATGAAAATCTTTCAGGATGTAAACAATAAGGAGGGTCACACAATAGTTATGATTACTCATGAGCCGGATATAGCAGCACACGCAAAAAGAATTATCAATATTAAAGATGGAAAAATAGTTTCGGATAAAATTAACAAACAAAAATTAATCAAATAACATGGAATTGTTAAAAGAGAGCTTGCTAACACTAACTTTAAACAAATTAAGAACAGGGCTTGCTATGCTTGGAATCGTTATTGGTATAGGAAGTGTTATAGCTCTTCTTTCTTTGGGGCAAGGTACCCAAGCCCAAGTGGCAAATCAAATCCAATCTTTGGGTGCAAACTTGCTTACTGTTTCTCCAGGAGGACAAAGTACCGGGGCTGTTAGGGGAGCACAGGGAAGCGGTACAACTTTAACGCTAGAAGATGCAAATGGAATTATGACTAGTCCTCAGATTACAACGGTAGACAATGTTTCCCCGGAAACAACTTCCCGCGCTCAGGTAACAACAGGTCAAACCAATAGCAATGTTCAGGTAATTGGGGTAACAGATGCATATTCATCAGTACACAAAACAAATGTTACAGAAGGACAATTCATAAGTAAGTCTGATGTTGCAGGAATTAGAAAAGTAGCAGTTATTGGTCCGCAAGTTGTAACCGATCTTTTTGGGGGAGCTAGTCCCATTGGTAAAACTATTAGGATTAATGGGCAAACACTCACGGTAATTGGGGTTACGGAATCAAAGGGTGGAACGGGATTTCTAAATCAAGATGATATTGTTTTTGTTCCATTAACAACGGCACAAAAACAATTGTTTGGTCAAAATTATCTATCATCAATTGCAGTTGAGGCAAAAAGCCCGGATGTTATGGAGCAGGCAAGAGATGAGGTTGGTTATTATTTATTAGCTCGACACAAATTATCAGATCCATCCCAAGCGGATTTTTCAATATTTTCTCAAGAAGATATCCTTAATACGGCATCATCAATTACCGGTACATTTACAACGCTTTTATCCGGGATTGCTGCAATATCGCTTCTTGTTGGAGGAATAGGGATTATGAATATTATGCTAGTTAGCGTAACTGAAAGGACCCGTGAAATTGGTCTTAGAAAAGCGTTGGGTGCTAAGAAAAATATTATTGTTTCACAGTTCCTTATAGAGTCTGTGATACTTACATTAATTGGAGGAGCAATTGGAATGATAATAGGTATTGTAATTTCATTTGTTGTCTCAAGCCTTGCAAAATTACCATTTGTTATTTCCGTAGAATCCATAGTTTTGGCAGTTGGAGTATCTGGAGCAATTGGAATAGTGTTTGGTTGGTATCCCGCAAGACGTGCTGCAAATCTGCAGCCAATAGAAGCGTTAAGATATGAATAGAATTCAGTATAAATTAAGAATTATGAATTAAAAATTAAATAATATGGTTGTCCTTCACGCCTCGGCGCTCAGGATCAATCAAATTTTTTTATAAAATTCATTTGACGAAAATTTGATTGGAGGTGATATTTATGGCGGAAACAAAAGTAAAATCCGGAAATAATATTTTAGTAACAGGAATAGTAGTTGTTATAGTTGCTGCAATTGCTTTCTTTGGAGGTATGCAATTCCAAAAGATGCAAAAGTCAGGAGCATCTCAGTTTGCAACCCAAAACGGCCAAGGAGGACGAGGAGGAGCAGCGGGCAGATTTGGCGGACAATTTAGAGGAGGAGCAAATGGCGCTCGCCCAATAGTTGGCCAAATACTAAGTAGCGATGATAACAGTATTACAGTAAAAATGATGGATGGAAGTACAAAAATAGTTTTAGTTGGAGCAAATACAAAAATAAACAAAACAGATACTGGTACAAAATCAGATCTTAAAAATGGCGCAAATGTTTTGGTAGTTGGTACTTCTAATTCTGACGGAACAGTAAGTGGTACAAGTATTCAGCTTAATCCACAAACAATGATGTTTGGGACAAGACCAAGTGGTACTCCTGCTGCTCAACAATAGAATATAGAAAAGAACGTGGGAAGTGCCCCTTGGAATATAGGGGTATTTCTTACTGAGTTTTTATAGATTCTTCTGCTTCATTTACGTCTCTATTTATGTCTATCTCCTGAGGCGCCTCTGTTGATTCTCCGTATTGTTCATCAACATTCTGAGCATTCTTAAGTGTGTCATCATCACTCTCCGGATCCGGCATTGATCCGCTTATCGATTGTTCATCTTGTCTTTCCGGCGAAAGAGTAGGGTCTTTCTTCTCTTCTAAATCCTTTTCCACATCATCAAGGCTTACTATTGTTGGGTTGTTATTATCATCATTCATAATTAATATCTTATTTATTCTGTGTAAGAATTGCAAGATAGAATTGTCTGTATTGCATAAATCCCCTCTGCCAATTTGTCTGCTGTTACTGCTATAATTAAAACTTCTATGTTTCAGCTACTCAAGGGCAACAGAAGCCTATTAATTATTTCCCTTATCGCTATGGTAAATGCGTTAGGGTATGGAATTGTAATTCCGCTTCTCTATTCTTATTCCCAGAGATTTGGGCTAAGTGATTTCCAGAACGGTTTACTATTTGCCCTATTTTCAGTTTGCCAATTTATATCAACGCCTATTATTGGGCGTATGTCTGATTTGTTTGGGAGAAAGCCTTTATTGATAATTTCAGTTGGGGGTACGGCCTTATCTTTCTTTACAATGGCTTTTGCGCCAAACGTATTCTTTTTGTTTTTGGCAAGAATAATAGATGGTGTAACATCCGGTAACTTGCCGGTTGCAACAGCCGTAATAGCGGATTCAATTGATGAAAAAGATAGGGCAAGGGGATTTGGTCTGATTAGTGCATCATTTGGTTTTGGATTTTTGTTTGGACCTGCCATTTCTGCTTTAACAGTTGGTATATCTGCTTCCCTACCTTTTATAATAGCCGGTGTTATAACGCTTGTTGCAGTTGTTCTTACCGCAGTCTTTCTTCCGGAGACTAATAAACATATAGGTGAAGTAAGAGAATCCGGTAAGCTTTTTGATTTTGTAAAAATGGCCAAGGCGGCATTTGATCCAAACGTTGGAGATACGCTTCTTATAACTCTCTTTTACTTTTTTTCTTTTACAACATTTTATTTTGGCTTACAGCCTTTTACAGTTAAAGTTCTTCACCTAACACCTCAAGGAATATCTATGTTGTTTGCTCTTTTTGGGGCATTAGGTTTTATTACCCAAATTTTCTTAGTCCAAAAAGTAGTTAAGTCTGTAGGCCTTAAGAAGGCCTTGGTTGTAGGGTTTGTAATAGTTTCGGTGTTCTTTTTCTTGGCTTATTTTGCAAGAAATGTAATATCCTTTGTAATTATTACCATTGTTATGGGTATTGTAAGCTCTTTGATCCAGCCACTTATTTCTACAGTTTTATCAAATGAAACGGATGCAAAATCTCAGGGGACAATTTTTGGACTTAGTTCGTCTTTTATGAGCGTAGGCCAAATTATAGGTCCAATTTTGGGAGGAGGGGTCGCCGAATATTATGCAGGAAACCCATTTATTATTGCAGGAATTTTGTGTTTGATTTGTGTCTATTTATCAACTAAAGTGTTAAGAAAAGAGAGAAAAGATACAGCATTTTAATTTGCTTTATTGACAGTTTGGGATGATTCATATATATTAAGGGGGTCCTCAGATTTTATTTAAGTCTTCATCAAGTTATTATTTTCAGTTAATTACAGGGGTTGACATTTTAGCAAATAAGGTGTTATACTGCTAACAGTTAAAAACATGATACATCTCTCAAACAAAAAAAACGAACAACTAATTCCGGTAATCCCAATTAGGGACGGAATAGTATTCCCTCACACAGAGTCTATTTTGACTTTTGGAAGACAGAAGAGTTTGGCCGCACTAGAATCCGCATTTAATGGAGAAAGAGTAGTTTGTTTTGTACTTCAAAAAAATCCCAAACAAAATGATCCGGAACCGGAAGATCTTTACTCAATGGGTACAGTTTCCCACATTGAAAGAATGATTAGGACAGACGGGGAAGTAAATGCTCTTGTTCGCGGATTATCACGCGCTAAGATTGTTTCATATGACGAAAGAGCAGGATACTTTTTAGCCCGCGTTGAAGAAATAGATGAAGAACCGGCTGACTCTCCGGACATTAAGGCTCTATCAAACCACTTGATCGCAGAATTTAAAAAAGCTTTAAGTCTTGGTAAACAAGCAGACTTCTTAGTCTTTATGAACATTATGTCTGATGTTGCCGCTTCAGAACTTGCTGACCAGATAGCATCAACACTTGATATAAAAGGCTCAGAGCGCCAAGAATTATTAGAAACTATTGACGTTAAAAAAAGACTTGAGAAGGTTTCGGAATTCTTATCAAGAGAAGTTAAGGTGTTAGAGTTAGAAAGAAAGATCAGTAACAAGACACAGGAGCAGTTTGAAAAAAGTGCTAAAGAAGCAATTCTACGTGAAAGAATTAAAACAATAGAAAAAGAGTTGGGTGAATCAGAAGAAGGAAGCGAAGTAAAAGAACTATTAGACAAAATTAAAACTGCAGGAATGCCAAAAGATGTTGAAGAAAAAGCTAGAAAAGAATTAAAAAAACTTTCCCAAACAACACCATTCAATCCTGAAGCCGGATATATTAGAAATTATCTAGAAGCATTAGTAGCTCTCCCTTGGAACAAGAAAACCAAAAGCACGGTAGATTTGGCAACTGCGGAAAAAATTCTTGATGAAGAACATTATGGTCTTAAAAAAGCAAAAGAAAGAATTGTTGAATACCTTGCAGTCCACAAGTTAGCTGGAAAAATGAAGGGTCCAATCCTTTGTTTTGTAGGACCACCGGGGGTAGGAAAAACTTCTATTGGTAAATCAATTGCAAAAGCATTGGGCCGTAAGTTTGTAAAAGTTTCTCTTGGAGGAATAAGAGATGAAGCAGAAATAAGAGGACACAGAAGAACTTATGTTGGTGCTCTTCCGGGAAGAATAATACAGGGAATGAAGGACGCCGGAACAAAAAATCCGGTCTTCATGCTTGATGAAATTGACAAAGTTGGAGCAGACTATAGAGGAGATCCATCAGCAGCACTTCTTGAGGCTTTGGATCCGGAGCAAAATGACCAATTCTCAGACCACTACTTGGACGTTCCTTTTGATTTGTCTGATGTAATGTTTGTTACTACTGCAAACATGCTCGATACTATTCCACCGGCTTTGCGTGACCGTCTTGAGATAATAAACTTTGCAGGATACACAGAAGAAGAGAAGTTTAATATCTCGGCCCGTTTCTTAATGAAGAAGCAACTTTTGTCCCACGGTTTAAAACCGGATCACGTTGAGATTACGGATGATGCAATTCATTTTATAATTGAACATTACACAAGAGAAGCAGGGGTAAGGTCACTTGAGCGTGAGTTCGCTGCCATATTTAGAAAAATTGCAAAGCAAGTTGCAGAGAAAAAGACTGACAAAGTTGTAATTGATGCAAAATCTGTTGCCAAATATTTGGGTCCTGTTAAATTTACACCATCAATTGCAGAGAAAAAAGATGAGGTTGGAATGTCAACCGGTCTTGCCTGGACATCTGTAGGTGGAGAAATATTATTTATTGAAGTTGCGCTAATGCCCGGTAAGGGACAATTAATCCTCACAGGACAACTTGGGGACGTTATGAAGGAATCTGCTCAGGCCGCAATGTCATATATAAGGTCCAAGGCGCATCGTTTGGGTTTGAAAGATAACTTCTACAGTAAAGTAGATGTCCATGTTCATATTCCTGAGGGGGCTACTCCAAAAGATGGTCCATCAGCAGGTATTGCTATGACAACGGCTTTGGTTTCTGCATTCACAAAGATTCCCGTTAATCACTTGGTTGGAATGACAGGAGAGGTCACCCTTAGAGGAAGAGTATTAGAAATTGGTGGATTAAAAGAGAAATTAATAGCTGCACACAGGGCCGGACTTAAAACAATAATTTTGCCAAAAGAGAATCGTAAGGACCTGGAAGATCTTCCAAAGCAGGTTCTCAAAGAGTTAAGGTTTGTATTTGTAAGTCACATGGATGAGGTACTAAAAGTTGCTCTCACAAAGCATATTCCAGGGCTAGAAGATATAAGAGGAGAAAAAGCGCCATCCACAAACATTAAGCCAATGACTCCAACAGCCGCAGATTAGTCTCTTATTCAAACCTTTTCAATCTGTTACATTACTCATACAAATGGTAAGCATAATGAGTGGATGACCAAAGCAAAAGTTCTAGTGATGAATACAAGTGAAGAAATCATAGAGATGCTCTGTGAAGTTATGAGGTATGAGGGTTTTGAAGCGGTATCAGAGTTCACCCACAATTTTAAGAAAAAAGAAGCAGCTTTTACAAAATATATAGAAAAAATAAAACCCAATTTAATACTATATGATATCGCAATACCTTATGAGGAGAATTATAAGTTGTTTTTAAAACTTGGGACCATTGCTAAACAAAAGGGAATAAAAATTATTCTTACTACAACCAATAAAGAAGCACTTGAAAAAATAGTTGGTAAAACAAATGCATTCGAAATAGTAGGTAAGCCCTATGATCTAGATCTACTTATTAGGTTTGTAAACAAAGCGCTTTTTGGGAAAGTTGACTATCCGCCACAAATTACTTAGTATTCTTTTCAAACTGTGTATTATAAAAATCTACAGTATTGTTGATTGCGCTATTCCATCCATCAGGCAATAGGTTATGATCTGCGTTTGGATATGTATGATAGTCTACGTCTAATCCATCTTTTTTAAGGTTATCTACTAATTCATTTGACCACCATACCGGAACCTCTTCATCATTTTCTCCTTGATTAACTTGAATTGGGGCTTTTATCCATTTGTAATAAGAAGCAGGAGAAAAGGCTTGTGTATTGTAATCTTTTTCAAAGTTTGCCAGAGCAAGTCTTAAGCTTTTACCCTGGTCATCTGTCTCATCAGTATAATAGAGGATTGAATAGGGGAAAGACTTTGATACAGGTGCCCATAAAACAGTTGGGTAAGTTACTCCACTGATTGCAAGGGTAGCAAGGGTTATGTGTCCACCGTTGCTGTGTCCCCAAATCCCAATTTTATCAAGATTAGCTGTGATTTTATCCGAATACACTTTTGTTAAA
This sequence comes from Patescibacteria group bacterium, assembly GCA_035549315.1. GTDB lineage: Bacteria > Patescibacteriota > Microgenomatia > Levybacterales > GWA1-39-11 > GWA1-39-11. The sequence continues at coordinate 18,372 of DASZRC010000032.1, forward strand.
CCTTTGTTGACTGTTGGTAGAGAAGAAAGAAGGGTTAATGCTGTTGTATATGTTTGGAACCTATCTTCAAACAGCAGAGAAGATGGGCTAGCTGATTCTCCATATCCCAAGAAGTCCGGCGCAAGAGTTATGAATCCATTTTGGGCTAGGACTTTTGCAGATGGCTGCGTGCCAATACCGGGCTTGTAAATATCAAGAGGTACATAGCCACGAAACATCACAATTATTGGATAGTTGCCGGGATTTTTGGGAATATTGGCAAGGCCACTTACTTTTTCCATCTTGCTTCCACCGGGTCTGGTTGGAATATTGTAGTAAAACATGCGGGAAACAGAATTTGGTGTTTCATCTACAACATCTCCAAATGTGATTTGGCTCTCCGGGAATTTTGTTTTCTTAAGGTTTTGAAAGGTATAAACGAGTAATGGTTTTGGTCTTGGCTGCTCACTAATTAGAGGTGTTTCAATAGACTTTATTGGAATAACAAAGTTAAGTAATGTGGCAAAGCCAATTGCAGACAAAATTATAACCAATGTAAGAAGAACTTTATTCATAAGAGGAGTATTAAGAAGATACACTTTTGCCCTTCAAATGTCAAAATCTTGGGTTGACACAACTTAGTTTATGTGTTAAACTATTTAACAGTTAAACTTATAGTTATGAACAACGTTCCTGACTTTGAGCAGCTCTTTGCAAGCATGTTGCAATTGAGCAAGCTTATTTCACAGTATACGCAGGAGACTCGTGAAGAAAGGATCGCAACCGTTCTTCAGTTTTCAGCCTTAAATCTTGTAAAAGATCAGCATGAGACTGCAATAAGTGATATCTCAAAATCCTTACAGCTTTCAAAATCGTCTGCTACTCAGTTGATAGAAAGGCTTGTGAAACTGGGACTTGTTAAGAGGATAAGTGACCCGGAGGATAGACGCATAATTAGGTTAGAGATAACTAAAAATGGGGATGCGGAACTGCATAAACTTAGGTTAAAATTAATTAATAAGATGAAAAGAGTATTCTCAAAGATTCCGGCAAAGGACATAAGAGAGCTTATTAGGATTCATACAAATTTAATTGAAACTTTAAAAACAGAACATATTTAATATGGAAAATAAACAACCACAAAAAACAGGATTTCTAAAATGGCTACCACTAGTTATTTTGAGCTTGGCCTTAACAATTATTATTCTTGATACAACAATTCTTAACGTATCACTCCGCGCAATAATAAATGATCTCCACACAGATATTCAGAGTATGCAGTGGGTAATTACCGCTTATTCGCTTATGCTTGCAGCTTTCACAATTACAGGTGGACGCTTGGGAGATCTATTTGGAAGAAAGAAGATGTTTATAAGCGGAGCAATTATATTTGCTGTTGGATCTTTTATTACATCCATTAGTCCAAATGTAGGCTTTATGATTCTGGGAGAAGCTATCATTGAAGGAATAGGAGCAGCGCTTATGCTTCCTGCAACTACGTCTCTTCTAGTTTCAAATTATAAGGGCCGCGATAGGCAAGTAGGGTTTGGAATTTGGGGAGGAATTGCGGGTGGAGCAGCAGCCTTGGGTCCTGTAGTTGGTGGTTGGTTAACAACTTATTTTTCATGGCGTTGGGCATTTAGGATTAATGTAGTAGTTGCTATCCTCTTGGTCTTGGGCGCAACCTTTATTGCAGAAGTAAGAGATAAAGAAGAGAAACCGACAATAGATATAATTGGTATTCTTCTATCTGCTTTTGGAATGTTTGTCCTTGTGTTTGGGTTTATTAAAACTTCAGCCTATGGATGGTTAACCATGAAACAAGACACAACAATATTAGGATTTAAATATGCGCAAAACCAGATTTCATTAGTGCCAATATTTATAGTTATCGGTCTTATTATATTGGGTATATTTGCGCTTTGGGAAAACTACATGACTAATAAAGGAAGAACTCCGCTTGTATCACTAAAATTATTTAATAACTCACAATTTACGTTTGGTATTTTAATAACAGCAATTTTGGCTTTAGGACAATCCGGTGTCATGTTTGCTATACCGGTATTTTTGCAGGGAGTAAGACATCTTAATGCTCTTGATACGGGGTTTGCAATGTTGCCAATGACAGTTACGCTTCTTATTGCATCCCCTATGTCAGCAGTAATTAGTAAAAATATTGCACCCAAAAGAATTATTCAGGCAGGTTTAATACTAAATATATTGGCGTTTATTGTACTTAGGGCAAGCATTTCTGTAAATGCTACAGCGCTATCTTTGGCTCCAGGTTTCATTCTCTTTGGTGCAGGTTTTGGTTTGATGCTTTCCCAAATCAGTAATATTGCAATGTCTGCAGTTTCGGTTGAAGAATCAGGAGAGGCATCGGGAGTAAACGGAACAATGAGACAAGTTGGTTCAACTCTAGGGTCTGCAATTATGGGAGCAGTTCTAATTTCTGTTTTGACATCTCATTTGGTGAGTGGAGTAAATACAAGTAATATTATTCCTAATAATGCAAAACCAACGCTTAGCAAAATGATAAGTAGCCAAACATCCAATATAGAGTTTGGTACAGGAGCAAATGTTGCAAGCAATACAATGCCCGTACAGATTGGTCAGGAGATAACAAGAATAAGCCAGCAAGCAACGGTTGATGCAAACAAAGCCACACTACTAATCGGTCTTGCTTTTGTTGTTATTGCTCTCCTATTGTCCACAAAGCTTCCAAAGAGTAAGGATATTGAAACGGGTAAATCAGTTGCCTCAGGCCACTAAACTAATATTGGTTCTATTGGTTTAGATCTTCTTTATACTGTTCCTCTAATAAAACGGATTGCAATTATAATTATCGCAAGAACTAGTAGTAAATGAATCAGGTTACCTGCAACATGGAAAGCAAACCCTCCAAGCCAAGCAATGACTAATACAGCTACAATTAATTCCAAGAGTCCCATAAATTTACCTCCTTTAAAAATATGCTACAGCTGCAAAAATAATAATAAGCAATAAAATTGTAAGAAATCAATAAATGGTATTTAAACACTAATTTAGATATTTGGAGGTAATATGAATTGACTAGAGTTAGGTATTAATGTTGCTTTGCTGTTTTTATTATCAAAATAATATAGCCCTTGCATCCCTTCGTTATCAGTAAAACATTTCTGATCCTGCACATTTACTATTGAAAAGTATGCAAATCCAGATGGTTTGGAGTCGCCAGACAAAAATTGAGCATACAGGCACATCTTGTTAAATCCGGATTGCATATTTTGGGGAAGATAGGATTCATAATCTATATTTTCTACTTCTTTGGGGTTTGCTAGATTCAACCGGATAACCTTTAACCCATCTGGTCCACTGTTGTTAGAATATGCATAAAACTTTCCGGTTTTATCATCAACACTACACTTTAAAGATTTATTATCCAAAATATGTAATACTTGGTTATTAAATATGCTCCACTTGCCGGTTTTCAAATTGTATACGTAATTCTCTACAAAATAATTACCCGCACCTTGAGGTGTGTTTATTATGCTTGAGGTAGCTTGTTTACCTATCAACATATAGTTTCCGCATACTATCCTTGCGCTTAGTCTTACACTGTCAATTGGGTTAATATTAGAAGGGACAGGAAGAGGCAAGACTTTTTTATTTTGTATAGAAATAATCTCAATATTATTTGGTTGATTTATTGAACCTGTTATTCCTCCGGAAACTGATACCCAGGAAAAGTTATATTTAATGAATGTATTGCTGTTATTTGCCTCTTTAATAATTGAAGAATACATTCCAGATGGTGAATTTAGTAAATCTACTTTATTATTTTTTAAATCTATAATGCCAATCTTGTTATCATATCCACAGTAATTTTTGTATTCTTTTAGACCACAAGGTACAACTGTAAGGAAGGATAGGTAGTTATCATTTATAAACCTTGGCCAGAATATATTACTTGAATAGCTGCTAGCCACTTGAGATTTTTGTCCATTAAGGTCAACTTTGTATAGCTTATTTTTCTTATTATCAAGGAAAGTTATGTAAACGTATTTTGAATTACTTGTCCATATGGGTTGTTGTGTATAACCGGTAAATAAAGTTAGGTTAGATGCAAGTAATTTATTTTCTTTACTTGGTATGTCATACAGCCAAAGATCATAATTTGTATCATCCTTATCGTTAACACCCATGTAGTAAACAATTTTGTTGTTGTCAGGGCTCAGTACAGGATTGCCGTAAGTAATATTATTAAACTTAACGAGTTGGATGTTTTTTTGAGTTTTCTTGTCATACATACTTATGCCACCTTTTTGTCCAACCGTTAGGGCAGGTGAAAAAGTGATAATTTTATCTCCAGAATAAAAATCAGAAGGGTATGTGCTTGTAATAGCGTTTTGCTTATTTAGGAAGTTAAAAATAAATGCGCAAATTAATATGATCAAAATAATTGCAATAAATATTACTAGATTTTTATTCTGATGTTTTTTTACTTTCTT
>DASZRC010000033.1:0-8550 GCA_035549315.1 Patescibacteria group bacterium
ATCAGAAGATGGTTACCAAGCTACTTTGGCTTCTGAAATGGGAGAATTTCATGAAAGACTTTCTTCCACAAAAGATAGTTCAATTACTACAATGGAAGCTATATACGTACCAAACGATGACATTCTAGATCAGGGAGTACAATCAATCTTTCCATATCTTGACTCTACAATTGTTTTATCCAGAAACGTATATCAACAAGGGTTTCTGCCAGCTATAGACATACTCTCCTCTGTTTCATCAACTATTAATCCGGAATTGGTTGGAAAATTTCATTATGATACTGTTCTTGCCGCGCAAAATTTACTAAAACAAGCTCTGGCGCTTGAAAGAATTGCATCATTAGTTGGTGAATCAGAATTATCAACTGACGATAAGGCAATTTATGATAGGGCAAAAAAGTTACGCGCTTATATGACCCAAAGTTTCTTTGTTGCAGAAACCCAAACCGGAAGGCCGGGTAAATACGTGCCCTTAAAGACTACGATACAAGACGTTTCGGATATAATCGCTGGCAAATATGATGATATCGGAGACGATCAAAAATTCATGTTTGTAGGTCAGGCCTCAGAGGCCCGTGATCAAAAGACAGATGAGCAACCAACCAGTAAATAACAACTCTCTTCACGTCTTGGTAATGAACAAGGATGGCGCTTTGTATGATGAAGAGGCAGATGCCGTAACTTCTTATAACAAACTTGGGGTTTTTGACATATTACCCATGCATGAGAATTTTATTTCCTTAATCCGAGACCAGCTAATAATCCATAAAGGGCGCGATGCCAAGAAGATTGACCTAAAAGACGGAATAATAAAGGTTAAAGATAATCAAATTAAAGTTTATCTTGGTATACAAGACATGCGGGAGCCTCAAAACTCATCATAATACTTGTCTGATGAAACTCCTCCCTTAACACCAAGCATTGGGTGTCCTACATTATGATAGTTTTCATAATGTCCAAGATTTTCTTGGAATAAATTCTTGTCAAATAAATCAATTCTTTGTGGACTACCCAAAAGTAAAATTTCTTTAACCGATTCCTCTTCCTCATTTGTTACAGCTACTCCAATTAGCACACTTCTCTCCCTTATAAGGGCTATATAATTACGGGCTATTGAAGACATAGAACCAAACTTCTCACTTATATCGCCTTCAAAAACACCAGAGTTATATTTTTTTATTCCTAAAAAAGTTCTTAGAGGACCTGATATAGCAACTTCCCCAAGCTCCCTTGTCTTAATAGTTCCTCCTCCGGCCAACACTACTCCCAAACTATCCTCTTCATGCATATCATGGGCAGGCTTTTTAACCACAATAGAGATTTCTTCATTTGTGTAACCATAATGCAGGAGATTAGCTACTACCTCATTTGCTTTATCATTTTTGTAAATAGATAAAATAGTCTTTGCCATAAAAACCTTATTATATAAACATCTAGCCATAAGTTTTTGCTTATAAATAAGTAAGGAACAGGAAAGAAGGCATTGACGAAAAGAGCAAAGAAGATTATATTCTTGCTTAGTGAAAATATTAAAACTTCCCGGCTTTATTGATATCCATGTCCACCTAAGAGAACCCGGCGGAACCCACAAAGAAAACTTTGAAACAGGCACCCAAGCTGCTATTGCCGGAGGCTACACAACTATTATTGATATGCCAAATAATAGCGAGCCAACCATAACAACCCAAGCTCTAGAGGATAAATTTGAACTCGCAAAAGGCCGAGTTTATTGTGATCTTGGCTTTCATTTTGGTGGAACACCGGCCTCAATTGAATACTTTAAGGAAATTTATGACCGTGTTTATGGACTCAAGGTCTATATGAACCACACAACAGGAAACTTGTTAGTGGACCAAGAAGAAGATATCGAATTAATATTTAAGTCCTGGCCCCACTTCGCCAAGGCTTCGAGGGGCAAGCCCGCGGGAAAACCAATATTGGCCCATGCAGAATCAAGAACTCTAGAAATAGCAATAAGAATGGCTAAAAAATACAACCAAAGGCTCCACGTTTGCCATATGTCACTTGCAGAGGAAGTAGAAATGGTAAAGAAAGCTAAAAATGAAGGGCTAAATATAACGTGCGAAGTAACTCCCCACCATCTTTTCTTGAATGAAAATGACGTTGAACGCCTTGGGACATATGGGCTCATGAAGCCTCCCCTTGGAAGCAAAAAGGATCAAGACGCCTTATGGGAAAATATAAATATAATCGACGTCATAGGCTCTGATCACGCCCCACACCTTAAAGATGAGAAGAATCCTACGGCTGGCTCAGGACTTAATCCTCCTTTTGGAGTTCCCAATCTTGATACTACCCTATCTCTCATGATTACAGCAGTAAATGATGGCAGACTAACACTCGATAAAGCAATTGATATGTGTGCTATTCGCCCCAGAGAGATATTTAATATTCCAAAACAGAGCGATACTTTTGTAGAAGTAGAAGTTGGTGAAACTTGGACAATTGAAGCTAAAAATTTAAAAACAAAATGCGGTTGGAGCCCTTTTGAAGGGATGAGTGTTTCGGCAAAAGTTAGAAAAACGGTTCTCAGAGGACAAGAGGTTTATGATGGAGAAAAAATAATCGGGGAACCAACGGGTCTTGTTATTTAATTGATTTCTTTATTTCTTGGGCTAGCATTGGGTTCCACATAGCCCCCGTTGCGCTCATTACAGCATCTGCTCCCACCTTTATATAATCGCGGTAATCTTTAGCTTTCATAACCCCTCCTACCCCAACAATCTTGTATTTATAACCTAGTTCCTCTCTGTACTTTGAAAGTCTTCCTACCATATCTATTCCAGCCCATTTAATTGCCGATCCGCATACCCCGCTTGTATCGCGGCCATCTCCCGGCAAGGCGCGTCCCCCTTTATCATCAATTATTTTTGCCGGTAAAGTGTTGATAGCTGCAAATCCTTCCACAATCTTTCCCAATTTCTTAACAAAGTCGTCCAAGTGTTGGTGGTTATGAAAGTAAGCAAGCTTGAGGATTAACGGCGTGTTTCCAATCTCATTCTTTATGGCGTTTGCGATTTTGAATGTGGTATCAATATCATAACAAAGCATGTTGGAATGCCCCTCATTTGGGCAGGAAAGGTTTACCTCCATTACTTTTACCTTGGTTTCCTTTACTAAACGCGCTGCTAAAACAAAATCTTTAAGGTATTTTGTTTTGTTGTGCTCAGGATTAACAGTTCCTTGAAAACTTCCAACTACAACTTGTCCGGACTTGGCATATTTTACTGTTTCTGCCAAATCTTTTTGCCAAAAACTAGGATCAAAAGATGGAACGCCAAAAGAATTTGTAATTGATAACGGATATTTATAACTATGGTGCCCCACTACACCCTTTTGCGCCTTCTCTTCTGTCAGATCACCTTTTATTGATAGTGATAAAACATTTGGCCAAGGATGAACTATCAATCTTTTTGTCCTAACAGTTTTGTAAACCACAATATCAAAACCGTGGTCAAGCGCTGCTTTACAATATGCTCCATTTACCAATGGCCCGGCTGGAATTCCAAATGGAAGATAGACAGGCTGCCCAAAAAACTTATATTTTGGCTTTCCGCGTTCTTTAGTAACCTTGCCGTCTGCAAAAATTCCAAAAGGACCTTCTATAAAATTGTACTCATAGCTTCTTTGCGGATCATAGAAAGAAATTGATGGCATGATTAATGGATAAGGAATGAATAAGGAAGGACAGTATTTATCATAACTACTTATATATTAGCACTAATCTTTAATCTCTAATCTTTCTTCGATGAATTTCTTCCCGTGTCCAAGATTTGTATTTATAGGAATCTTATTTAAACAAAGCTCACATTTAGCCTCATCGTACATAACAACAGGAAGCTCTGCCAAGTATGAATACTTCGCGCCAATCAATTTATCAGTAATACTTGCAGGTTTTGCATTGATATTTGCCATTGAACAAACTCCAATTACTGTTCCACCGGCTTTTTTAACCGCTCTAACAACCTTTATTACAGATATTCCCGTTGTAACAATATCCTCAACTATTAAAACTTTTTTATCTTTCACATATTTGTCGTATCCTCGGGTAAATATCTGGTTACTCTCTGCCCCGCTGGAAGATGTTCCCTTATCTTTTTCCGTATAAACAGCAATTATTTCGCGCTTTTTTGCCTTGGAAAGATGATAGGCAACCCACTGTGCCAATACTATTCCTCCAAGAGCCGGCGCTACAACCACGTCAACCTTTTTTGATTTATATTTGTCAGCAAATAATTTCCCCAATTTTGAAGCAAGAAGCGGGTGGGCAAATATAGCCATTTTATTAAGATAACGGGGTGCATGTTTTCCGGAGGTGTAAACAAAATGGCCTTGGAATATTCCATCGGCCTTTTTTAGCAAAGATAAAACCTGATTTGTTGATTTATTCATTTGGTTTTGGTTTCCAATGGGCCGATTTCAAAGCATTTCTATAATATAGAATATCTGCCCTATTTGGCTCAATCCCATTATCATCATACATTAATCTTGTATCTTTAACTATTCCTCCATCCTTAGTAAAACTAAGATAATAATTATCTCCTTCTACGTAAAGTGAGGCTGCGTGCGCAATTGATGGATCTCCTTCTGATTCCAGCACAAGTTGAACTTGCCTAGAAGATTCTCCATATATAATCTCTCCTGGCCTATAATACATTGAATAACCATTCGGGCTTTTAACACTCATCTTGCGGAAATCACCTAAATTTTTAGAATCATCAAACATATCGGAAAAAACTTGATGCTCACCGGAGGAAAAAAGGGGATCAAAATAAGGACCGTCGGTAAAAGTTCTATAACCCGTTCTTATTGGTTGATCCTCAACTTTTGTCATAAATTCTATACAATATATTTTAAAAGATATATACCGGTCAACTGATGTAAACTATGCTTTAAGGTAAAGCAATGGAGCATTTGTATTAAATTAAATAGTTGATATATATTAAATTGGGGTTGACGAAAAAGCCCTTTTCACGGTATACTATTAACGCTCTTGAGCAAGTTGTAGTTGACTTGTTTTCCTCTACAACTTTTCCGATTGGGTATCGGTCGAAAGGCTGAAAAAAATGTTTTTTAAATTTATCCTGCGGGATAAATTAGGCATCCTCCCGTTTTATAAGTCGGGGAAGCGTCAACTATAAATGCTTAAGGGCAAGATATTATTTCGTTTTTAGGTATTAGACCTAAAAATCTAATACCTAATTTACTTCTTTTTACCTTCATTCTCTGATAAAATCCATATAGCGCCGATGTAACTCAGCTGGTAGAGTAGCTCTTTCGTAAAGAGCAAGTCGTGAGTCCGAGTCTCACCATCGGCTCATTTCAAATTTACCTCTAATTTGGTAAAATTACACTTCAGGCCGTCTTAGCTCAGTGGTAGAGCAGCTGTTTTGTAAACAGCAGGTCCAGGGTCCGAATCCCTGAGACGGCTCACTTTACTCTACTCCCCAATCTGTTCTACTATATATGTATGTCTGCCAGACACGTCCACAAGAAAATATTTAAGACTTATTATTCAACAGGAGCTGCAATAATTGTTATCTTAGTTCTAATTGGCGCAATCTTCTATTCTTCTTCTCCCCACCAAAATCAAAACGTCAATCAAGCTTTGGATATAAAACTAAAAAGCGCTAATGCTGGAAGCATTGTGAGAACCCAAGCCGGAGACTGTACAGTATCTGATTCTCAGATTGGGATTGACTCAACAGAACAACAAATGGCAAACGACATAAACCAATATAGACAGCAAAATGGCCTACCAAGTCTTCCACTTTCTTACGGCTTATCAAAAACTGCTGCTTGGATGGCAAACGATATGGCAACTCATGGATATGTGAGCCACGTTGATTCTTTGGGAAGAAATTATGATGTTAGACTTCAGGATTGTGGCTACTCTGCTTTTGGTGCGGATATTGTTGGCGGGGATCCAAGCTCTGATCCGGCTACTATTCTAACAAGATTTGAAAATTCTCCAGATCACAACAGAGTAATACTAAGCCAAGTTGCAGATATTAATGGAGGCGCCCCTCACCAAGAAAATTGGACAGCAATGGGAGTTGGAAGAGTTTTTAGGCAAGCTGATTCCAACTGGTATTGGACCATTACCTTTGGGCTAAATAATGATGGTGGAGTTGGAAGTACCGGTGGTGGCGGAGGCACTGGAGGAGGCGGCGGATCTGCTGGCGTTTGTGGAACTCTTTGTACGGGAAGCTGCTACCATGGGGGAATTGTAAAAGATGGACCCGGCGGATCGGATATTGATAATGATTTTACCGGGCAATGCGGGCAATCCTACTATGGAACAGATGGACAATGGTATGCGTGTACTTCCAATCAGTCCTACCCCAATGGTTGGGTTCCGGTTTCTGCCGGATCATGTCTTAATGGTTCAATAATAGATGCTGCAAGTGGGGCTTGCCTTACCAATGAATTTATAGGGACAAATGGACAAACAGTTTGTGGATCTGACAAAAAGGAATATAGGTGCGACAGCGGCATTTGGAATACAACCGGGAATTCTTGCGGGCCAGGAAATGGTTCGGGCGGTCAAACTTGTCCTGATACTTTTGATAGCAATGGAACAGCAGTAACAGGGGCTACAAATGGCACAACAATTTGCGGCAACTCATCTGACCCAAACAATGCCACTAAGTACTACTACACCTGCAACAATGGATCTTGGGGATCCCCTCTTGGTGTCTGCGGAGGTGGATCAGGAGGCGGTGGTGGCGGAGGAACAGCACCAAGTGCAACCCCAACGCCTATTAAAAATATTAAGTATCAAATGTCTGTAACTCTTGATAAACAGAGTTATAAACCGGGCGACACCATGAGACTTTGCTACAAAATAAGCCAAGCAAATCTTGGCTACCATTCAGTAATTAACTACTCACAAAACGGAAACGGAAATTTTGTTAAGTTCCAGGAGTTTGATGAGTCTCCCGCAACCGGCGGGAGATGCGTTGACATAGACGTACTTTCTAATGCTTCTTTTGGAGCAAGACAATTCCAAGTACAAGCCTTTATTGATAACAAAGTTGTTGCAGAAGGCCAAGTTTCAACAACTGTTGGCGCACAAACTGGACCCACAAATAGCCCTACTCCACAAGCAACAACTCCAACAATTTCACCAAGTGTTAACCCAACAAATACGCCAGCACCTAATGCCACCAATACACCTATTCCTACCGTTACTATGACACCAACTCCGATTCAATCGGGGCCAACATCAACAACAGCCCCAACTACTAGCACTACACCAACAAGCGCTAACGGAGCAAGCATATTTGTAGTAGTCCAACTCCCGGGCGTAGGAGGAAATACGGCAGTTGGAGAGAATCCTGATCCTGTCAGAAATACTCTACCCGTACAACTAGATATTTATGACCTAAAAAACAACAAGATTACAGGTGCCGCTGGAAGCCTAACTTATCAAAAAGATACTCCGGTAAATATTAGCGAAAGCCTAGTAAAGACTCAAGAAGCCGTACTTAATGCATTCGCTGGAAATGTTGCTGTGCCAAACATCCAGAATGGTACATATATTGTAAAAGTAAGGTCAAACAACTCACTCTGGAAAGCATCTAATCCCCACATAGTAGCCATAGGATCACCGGATTCTGGCCTTGGAGACTTAATTTTAATAACAGGAGACCTTAACCAAGACAATATCCTAAATCTGCTGGACTACAACATTTTGATTTCTTGTTATGGAAGTAAATCTTGTGACAACAAAGACATTTCTGATCTAAATCTAGACGGCAAAGTTGATGAAAAAGACCTTAATATTTTCTACACATATTTAGCTAAACGAAACGGCGACTAAGGTTGATTTTTAACCCGCCTTTTTGTATAATATAGGATACTTTTATGGCTACTTCAGAAGCAATTAGGGAAGAAATAAGGGAGAGAGATTATTCAAATGGCGACCTTTTAAGAGGGTGGTCTACGCACTGTAGCGCTACCGCAAAATCCATAGACCAAGCCACCAAACCAACCGAATTACTTAATGGCCTAAGAAGTGCAAATCTTAGATTAGGAGAGGCAAGAAGAAGACAACATTTACTTGGAAATGGTAACTATGCTCTACCGGATGATAAACAGATGGATTTGTATGCATTCCAACACTTTGAGTTAGTATGGGGAACAATAAAATATAGTTCCATGATTAAAGCTCTTGAATATAGAAAAGCGGGAGATAGAAGTGTTAAGGCAAACATTGTTGAATCAGAAAGAGTACCCGGGGAGGAAATATTGGTTATTTCAATAGATGATACTGAAAGCCAAGGCAAAGGTGCTCCCTACAGGACAGAAAGCGCTATAACAAACCTTGAGTCTATACTTCCAATAGACCAAATAAGGGCCCTTGTTGGTCAACCGGATGATCTACCACGTAAAAGTGGCCCAAAACATATTCAGCGTGGCCAAATACTTCACAGAACATAACTCCTAGCTACTCTATTCTATTGACTTATATTTAAAAACGAGCATATTATTAAAGATAGTAGGCCTTTGTTGGTTTTTATAATG
>DASZRC010000034.1:0-1599 GCA_035549315.1 Patescibacteria group bacterium
TTTAAGACCATTTATACCTTCCTTTGCTAATGAGATAAATTGATTTTTTAAATCTGGGATTGTATTTAATGCATTCTGAAAAGCAGAAGAATTAAAAAATTCATGCCATGGACTTCCGTAATGATCGTTTTCTACAAGACGCAGTGGAGGTTCGTCTAATCGAGTTAGCGCAGAACTAAAAAGTCTCGCTTCAAATGTTTCATCGATTCTTGCGGCTTCTCGACGATACCCTTCATATGCTTTTGCTACAGTGGCTTTAAAAGAATAATCTTCTGCAAGTCTGAATCTTTGATAAATCTGTTTTGTTGCGAGCCAAGCAAACCAAATAGGAGCAGCTAATCCAATAATCGATAAAATAAAATCCATCCAAATAATACCCCACTTGGGATTTGTATCTTGTAATGATTTAGATAAAATTTCAAATCGGGATGCCCCTATGTAACCTCCAATTACCAATGCTAATAGCAGCCCAAAAACCCAAATCCACATAGTCCCTGTGAGTTTTTTTGCTTTTTGGTCAAATGCTCCTGCCAACCCTTTCGTGGTTGTGATCTTATATACGTCCTCACATTGTGCTACAATTTTATCGGCTTCACCTCTTTTATCAACCATTTGTGCCGATATTTTTTCAATGTCTTTGTAATAAGTGTCAATTTTCCCATATAATTCAGCTGCATCTAGGGAGAATTTATTTACTTTCTCTCTTGCTTCTTTAAGGCGGTCTAAATCTGTAGGAAGAGTTTCGGCAGCCATAGTAGCATTTCTAATTAGATCAATCTGGTTTTTTAAGTCATCTTTTCCTGGAATCATCTCATCCAACTCTGCTTGAATAGATCGAAGTCTTTTCGTTAATTGGGTTGGAAGCATTTTATTGTCTTGGATTGTCTTCCAACTAAATAATGGTTCAATAATAGAATTTATCCATTCGATCAAAGAAATATACATAGGCACACTTTGATTGCCGTGACCATTAAAAAAATATTGTAGGCTTTTATTTTTAAACAAGGCTACTTTCGGAGGTATGCTTTCAAGTAGTGACTTATCACTTTCTGAAATCTCAATGTCTTCATTTTGTTTAAGCTTATCCGAAATCTTTTTGGCCAAATTTGCGAGATCATGTCTATTAAGGGGAGGAAAATTCCATCCCCATTGTTCAGACATAGTCTTATCATTAGAGAATGCTTTTAAAATTGATTCGGATAAATCATCTAATGATGTACATACAGATTTAAGAGTTGTATCCATAATTTTATATATTAGATTAAGACAAAACCGTAACCAAAAGGCTACGGTTTATCAATAAAAATTAATTTCAGAAAATGCTCAGATTCTTATTTCACTCCTTCATACGGCACATTAGCCTCACCTCTATACAATTTTCCCATTCTTCAAAAATAAAGGGAAAAGGGTTTGCCTATTTACTTCACTTCTTCATACGGCACATCCGTTACGTTCTCACCACCAGCGCCAGCATTTTCTCCTTGCGGTTGCTGTGCTCCAGCTTCAGCGCCGGGTTGTTGTGCCTGTGCACCTGCAGCAGCCTGTGCATTATAAATATCCTGGCTGGCGGCCGTCCATGCAGCATTCAAAGAAGCCAGC
>DASZRC010000035.1:0-8048 GCA_035549315.1 Patescibacteria group bacterium
AGCTTGGTAACCATCTTCTGATGGAATTGTATTCATAAGCATTGAGAGTTCGCGGCCGGCTTGGGCAAACCTAAAAACGTTATCTATAAAGAAAAGAACGTCTTTTTTCTCTTGGTCGCGAAAATTTTCAGCAATTGTGGCTGCTCCAAAAGCCGTTCTAAAACGCATGGCCGGATTTTGTCCCATTGTCCCAAAGATTAGACTAACAAAGGGTAGTACTTTCTGGCTTTCAAGCGTTTCATAGAGTTCTTGTCCCTCACGAACACGTTCTCCAACTCCTGCAAAAACAGAAACATTTTTATTTGAATCAATACTAACAATATTATGGATAATCTCAGTTAAAAGAAGTGTTTTTCCAACTCCTGCCCCTCCAAATAGTCCGAGTTTGCCTCCTTTAAGAACAGGGGAGAAGAAGTCCAAGGCTTTAATTCCAGTCTCAAGAATTGCATTGTGGACTGATATTTCATCATAGCCAAGGCTTGCTCCGTAGATATCTTTTTTGGCGCCTTCTGCTAGTGGGCCTTTTCCATCAACCGGCTGGCCAAATGTGTCAATAACGCGTCCTAAAATTGGGGCTCCAACCGGAATTTCAATTGGGCTTTCTGTGTTGTATACCTCTGCGCCGCGTTTAAGAGCATCGGAAGGTGAGAATGCAAAGCAGTGGAAGCTTCTTTCCCCGGCCGATTTAACAACTTCAAAGCGCACAGTTGGGTCATCTTTTAGAATCAGAATGTCACGAGTTTTTGGAATATTGTGTTCTTCAAATTCTATTTCTACAACTTGCCCTTGAATACCTATGATTTTTCCAATTTGTTTTGCCATATTTATTTCCAAAGCACCATGCTTGAGAATGTTTGGTTTTGTTTAGAATTTTCTTCCCTGTGTTTTGCTCTTTCGTGCAATATCTTGCTCTTAATAATCTCTTTTCTTATGTTTTCAGATACGGTATCTAACGCTACCATACGGGATGAAAACTTGGCAAGTTGGGATTCTCTTATGGTCTGTTCAAGTATTGAGGTGAAGAATTCGGTCTCAAAGAAGGTTAATATTTCTTCAAGGGATGGCTCAAACAAGAATCTTACAACGTCTTTTGGCCTATTGTCTTCTTGGTAGCTCATGGGATTACCGGAAATATCGGTAACGCTTGGGGTTTGTTCAACCAAATTCTCAAAATGCTCATAATAAACAACAATTTTTTCATATTGAACAAGCGTTTTTGTAATATCACCAAGAACCTTGTCATCAACAGAGTGGTCTGGACAATCAAAGTAGGTATAATGTCCCTTATAATTACTTTCTTGTAGTAATCCAAGGCCAATTTTGCCTATTATGACGGTGTCAGAATTTGTCCTCAGTGCTTCTTGAATAAATAAATCAAAGGTTCTTTTAACAATATCTCCAAATAGACCCGTATTTGCAGACATAAACACCAAAACTGTTTTCCCATTCCTTTTGATAACAGAAAGCTTTGAAGGGTCTGATATTCTTTTTGCCTTCATCATTTGCTCAATTTGTTTTTGGTATGAGGCAATAACTTCTTGAAAGATTTCATTGAGCTGAGAAAGGAAGTCGCGCGTTTTTACAACAGAAGTTCTGGTCCTTCTTATACGGGAGGCAGCGATCTCTTTATATGTTTCAACAAGAGTTTTTATGCCTGTTAGATTCTCTATCTCTCCTTCAATTGCTTTTTTTGTTGTCATTTTTGCTCCTCTACAATGTTTCCCATCTTCTCCTTAACAGTTTTAAGGATTTGGTTAAAATTTTCAGAACTAAGAACAACTTCATCTATTTTTTTCTTATAATCTTGATCGGTATTGTAGGAAGTAACCATTTTTTTTCTAAACTGCATAATCTCTTCAATACTTTTGTTAGAGAATTCATTTCCCCATACAAGGCTAATGATTATTGTCTGAACATTACTTGGGACAATTGTGTCCATATCTTGATCAAATAGTTTAATTATTTTTCCACCGGTATCTATTATGCTTTTAACGCTTGGTGTTAGCTCTGATCCAAAGTGAATAAAGTTCTGCATCTTCTCATACAAAGTTAGAAATGTTAGTAACTCACGGCTAATGCTTCTTTTGGATTTGTCTTGAGTTTGGCGTCCTACACGAGTAACGGATAGAAATGGATTAACGGCCGGGCGTCTACCTTGAGAGAAAATGTTGCTGTCAAAGTATATATGCCCATCAGTCATGGACATTATGTTTGTTTGGATATAGCCGGACAGGTCTCCTTGTAATGTTTCAACAACCGGCAGACATGTAATGGAAGCTTCTCCGTCTCCAACATGAAAGTTTCCGCCGCGTTCAAGCAGTTTTGCATGAATGTAGAAAATATCTCCAGGGTATGAATCACGGCCCGGAAATCTTCTTCCAAGAAGAGATATCTCACGATAAAACTTTGCATGGGTTGATAGGTCGTCCAGAACCAAAAAACTATTTTTGCCTCTGTCGCGAAAATCTTCCGCAATGCTCATTCCGGAGTAGGGCGTTGCATTTATTACTCCCGGAGCATCCTGAGAAGTAGATGCAACAATTACAACTCTATCCATTACCTTATTCTTTACAAAGAACTCTTCAATTAGTTTGATATCGCTTTTCTTTTTACCAATAGCAGCATAGATACAGGCTTCCCCTTGGTTTGCGGCAGAAACGACTGCTTGGAGAAGGAAATTTGTCTTACCTGTCTTTCTATCTCCAATTACTAATTCTCTTTGTCCACGGCCAAGAGGTACCATAAGATCAACAATTGAAACCCCTGTTTCAAGATGTTTTGTGATCATCTTTCTTGTTGAGATATCGCCGGGTGTGGTATCTACGGGTCTAGTTTGTTTTGGTTTTTCCAAAGATCCATGGCCTTCAAATGGATTACCAAAAGGGTCAATAACGTGTGACAAAAGGCTTTCTCCTACAGGGACTTCAAGAGCTCTTCCGGTTCTGGTTGCCCTTGTGCCAACCCTAATTTGGCTTTTTGAAAAAGAAATTACCTCTACAAAATTGCGGCTCAAAGAAAAAACTTGTCCATAAGAACCGTCTTCAAACACTATTAATTCATCAGGCTTTGCATCCGGTAAGCCGTTGATGTACAAGATTACGCCCACAACCTCCTTAACAAAGCCTACTTCTGATGTTTCTTTTAGATAGTTCTCAAAGTTATTCATTAATTCTTTATTAGAGCCAATATTTCACTCTTCTTATTTTTAAAAGCTTCTTCAATTTGCGTATTTAGGCTGTAGTCTTTGAATATTCCGTTGTTAAATACAGCGCCTGCTCCAATTCTTCCGTCTACATCAATATTAAGAATTACTTTCTCATCCATATTTTTGTCCAACCAAGAAGACATGGCGTTTATTATCTCCTCATTAGGATAAGAGGCTAGAGTAATGTTTATGCTCTTAAGATTTTCCATCTCCTCGCGTATATCAGATAAGGCTTTTTCAACCGCATTCTTATCCTCTTTGTCCAATTTTTCGGACGTCAAAAATTCATTAATGTCATCTACATATACATCTGCTACGATATCTTGCTTCTTTCCTTCTTTAAAAATTTCTGCGGAGAGTTTTTCAAGAGAATTCAGGAATGAGTTTCTATCCCTGGTAGTTCTAATAAGAGTAAAGAGTTGGTTATATTTGTTATTTTGCATTGGGCAGTAAGTTTTTTATCCGTTATTTTTATAATCAAGAGCTCCTTCTTTTTTTGCCTGTTCAAGCGCTTCAAGGATAAGATTTTTTTGATCATTTACAGTCAATGATTTTCCAATAGCTATTTTTGAAACAGAGAGTAGAAGATTAAAGATATTGTTATCAATCTTTTCAATTCTTTCTTTCTTGTATGCTTCTATGTCTGCCTCCATTTTTTTGAACTCTTCGTTTGCCTTTGTTTCTGCAAGTTTTCTAGCATCAATAGTCATGGCTTCCAAAGTCTTTTTGTATTCCGCAAACTGGGAATTTGTGTAGTCTAAGACCTCCTTTGTTATATTAGAAAACACTTTGATATTGTTTTCGTTTGCTTCCTGCATTTCTTTTTCATATCCTTTTTCAATCTCGGAAGCTTTTTTGTTGAGCTCATCATATTGGTTTTTAAGTAGCGTTTCTATGGTTTTTTCAAATGCCGTATTAGAATCAGACGTAATCTTTGAGGTTTGCTTGACTATCTCCTCGGCCTTTTGATCGGCAGCGCTTATAATTTCTGCATAGTCTTCCTGAGCTTTAAGAAATATCTTATTTTGTATGTCTTTTGCTTCATTTCTAAGCTCATCAGAGGTCATTTCCGATTTCTTAAGACGGGAGGAATTAACTAGCGCTATTATAATAAAGTAGACCAAGAGCACAATTGATGCACCCAAAAGTCCTACTAAAATTGCAAAAAGTGTTGGATCAATAATCATATATAAATGATCGCATAACTAAACGATCAAAATCAAATAAGCAATACCAAGTCCTACAAGGATAATGGCAGCTGTTATTAAAACGTTTATGATAACGGATACTTCAATAAGTCTTCCGGCCAAGGGGTTTCTGCCAACCGCCTCAATTCCTCTTTGGGCAACCCTTCCAAAATATGCAAAACCCAAAATAAAGGATATTAATGCTATTACGGATGAGAGGACAAATCTTAGCGCCTCAACCGGGGAAAGGAAGGCAGATTCTTCTGCGCTCTTTACAGTTTGAAGTAGATTGGTCTTTATTTGCGTAATTATACTGTTGTTAAAATGCGGGTTAACGTTAACAAGAATTAGCCCAACACCTTTTTCAGAATAGTTTTCCATTGCAACACCCAAAGCAAATCCATTCTGGCTGCCAAGCATTCCAACGCCAGGAGTAGAGGAGGAGGTAATAAGGTTTCCGGTTCTTATAGGGCCATTGGAAGCAGATACTCTTACTACTGTCTGACCATTCGTAACAACGTAGGTTGGATTCTTTGACCCAAATAACGCAAGTCCTACAGAAGGAGATTTACTTACCACTCCGTAAATTGATGTGTCATAAGGCTTAGAAGATTTTGAATACCCTTTGTAGGTGGATGAGATAATGTCCCCAACAACTACTTTTTCGTTGATTGGGACAGAAATTCCAAAACCCAGGGCGTCGGTGAGACTTGTTTCAGCATTTGCAACGCGTGCAAAAGATATACAGGTGATAAATATAAGTATTACAGATACGCCAACTTTTTTAAGCATACAATAAGCGTATAATTTGTGGCATATCATGTCAATCGGTTCATAGCCGTATCTCCATTTTCTTACAAAAGTTCCAAAGGATATTTGATACAAGGTGATAGGTTAAGTTATATTAATACATAGTTTAATTAGATTATTTTAAAAAGCATTACCAAAAATATGTAAAAGAATTTTTTTAAAAGTTAAAAAAAGTTTTAAAAACTTGTTTAGATTTTTTTCTGAGGCTAAATTGTCTTTTTATCTTATCATAATCTATTCATCTAGGCATAAAATCAAAAAACTGACAAAAAAAACTAATTTTTGACAAAAAAACTTTCAAAAAAATTGTTTTTTTTGAAAAAAGTAGACCGAAAAATTTTGTAAAAAAATGTCATTTTTTAATGTCCTAAATTTTGGGGGTTAATGTCATGAAAAGGGTGTGAAAAACCCATGAAAATTTGCATATTTTTACCGGTAAAATTTTAATGTAAGAAGCATGTAAGAAAAAATTGGACATTTAGCCTCGAATTTCGTGAAAATTAGTTCTTGACAGAGCGTGAAAAATATGGCGTAATTAATTATGCCCAAAAAATTGGACATTTGAATTTATTTGTCCAATTTTTTAGCAAGATTTTATTAACCCCGATTAAATCGGGGTGAAACTGCCCAAATGGAAGATAATTTATTAAGCATCCAAGAAGCTGCAAAGAAACTAAAAGCTTCAACAAAGACACTTCGTCGCTGGGAAGAACGAGGAATTTTAGTCCCACAAAGAACAGCCGGTTCCCACCGTCGTTACACCAAGGAGCAGATTGAAAAATTCCAAAGCGACCTAAAAGCTAAAAAAATTTCTACACATGCTTTGTCCCAAGTATCAGACGAGGTTATTGCTCCTCCCGGATTTGTTGACCCTTCTCCCGTAGGGGGGGAGGGATTAAGGGAGGGAGGGTTGTATCAAGATCAGTCCGTAGAGGTTTTAGAATCTGCTGCAAAGATTGAGGAGGAGCCTAGGGAAGTTATTGAAGAAGTTAATTCTGAGCCAACCGTTTTGAAACAATTTGAGTCCGAGAGATCAAGCATAAAATTACCAAAAGTAGCTTTATCAAGATCACAAAGAATCGTTTTTGTTGGAAGCATGGCCTCATTTGCTTGTCTTCTGTTATTTGTTCTAAGCGTAAAGGCTCTCCCGATAGGAGAGGAATTTTTAGGCAAAAAGAATGACCAGTTTAGTGTTGCAAAAGCCAAAGCTGATGATCACGTTTTGGCAGCATCAACTACAGACCAAAAATACGTTCTAAACGTAAATGTAATTTCAAGTTTCCAAAAAGAAGCTAACTTTATAGGTGGATTAAAGATTGATAATAGAGCGGTTTTAACACCTGCGGATAAAGAAGGAAGCTATATTGATCTTGGTACAGGTACAATTCTTGCCTCAAATATTATTTATGGCGTTACTGCCGGAACCGGAATAGACGTAACTTCTGGCCAGAACCCTGTTATAACAAACACCGGTGTCCTTTCGATTGGTGGTCAAACCGGGAATGTTACTCTTACCGCCGGATCAGGAATTTCTATTTCCGGAAATACAATCACAAATACTGTTCCGGCAGCAACAACTCCTAATACATTTAGTAACATTGTGAGCGGTTCTGATACAATTACAGCAGGTAGTAGCAACGACACTTTAACTTTTGATGCAGGTAGCGGAATAAGTATTACTGCAGATACCTCAAACAAAAGCTTAACTATCTCTGCTCTTGGTGGGATATCAAGTCCATTTGAACAAACGGGTGGAGTAGTAAGCTTTGTTGATCCAAGTAGCGTTACGGAGCTCCAGATTGCGCCATCAAACGGAAGCGGTCTTGTTTCTTTCAATCTAGCGACTCTAACAGTAAATGGCCAAACAGGAGTTTCTGAGAGTTCACCTTCTTGTGTAACTACAACAAACGGTGTAGTTACTGGTACAGGAGTTTGTCAGTTAGGATCAGAACAATGGGTTGCATCAAACGGGACTTTATACCCGGGTGTTAGCTCATACGATCTTTTAATTGGTGGAACCTCAACAGCAAGTGCTAAATTTGCAGTTCTCAATATGGCTGCCGGAACTCCTGTTGCATCACTTTCCGGAACCACAAACGGAGTAGCGCTTGCCGGCAACGGTTCAATTCAGTCAATCAGAAACGGGACCTTAACAATCGGAGGAGCAACAACCGGAAATATTTCACTTTTGCCACTCAATGGAACCGGCATGGTTGGAATTGGAACATCCACTCCAACCTCAACACTTGATGTATCAGGCGGAATAAGACTTGGGACAGCCGGAGTCAATAATGTTTTGAATACGTCTGCTGCCGGCGGATCCCCAACGGGCGATCTTTACTGGGGTAGTAGAATTCTTTGTGATAATACAGGAAATTGTGCAGGGTCCGGTGCTGGAATTGGAGGAAGTGGAACGGCTAATAGGCTTGCTAAATTTACGAGCGTATTCAATGTTGGTAATTCTTCCATTAACGATCTTTATGGGGGCGGGGTAGCATTAACGTTTGATGTATTGGGGCACGTGGGAATAGGTACGGGTACGCCGGCCGGGTTGTTTGGTGTTGAGGGCGCGCCGCCGAATGGGGCGCTGGCTGTGTTTAACTACACAGGATCTGGACAGAATATAATCACCGCTTCCGCAAGCGGTGTTTCCGTTTTTAATGTAGACCAAAGCGGTAACGTAAAATTAGCCAATGGCGGAGGCTATTTCATCAACAACTCACAAGTTTTGTCAGCAACAACACTTGGAACAAGTGTTGTTAACTCATCACTAACATCTGTTGGAACAATATCATCAGGTACATGGAACGGAACAGCAATTGCAGCCCAATACGGTGGAACAGGAA
>DASZRC010000036.1:0-33740 GCA_035549315.1 Patescibacteria group bacterium
TGCTTGGATGGGCCCTAACCATTGTTACGTCTTTTATGGCAACCCTTCTTTTCACAAAAGGCAAAAAATAATTGCTTAGCTTCAAACTTTTGATATAATCATCCGATGTCTCGAGTAGAAACACTATTGCAAGAACAGGCCGTGGACCTCAAACCATATCTTGAACAGGTGTCAAGAACCGGAATCACGCTCGTGCCGAACCTAATACCTCCAGACTCCCTTCAGGTATTAAGATCATTCTGCAATAAACTTACATATGAAAGCCTAAACGAAAAAGATGGAGAAGTACACAAAAGATTCCTATATGCCGCCGGCTACACCTCCCAACAACAGGAAGTACTAACTATTTTAGGAGAAAATATTAGGCAAAAACTTTCCAAATATAAAGATGACTTCCCAGCTCTTGAAACCTGGGAACCAAACGACTTTACCGTCCAAAAATACGATTTAAATTCCCACCTATCAAGCCACATTGACGCTCCTGATTATGAGGGGGTCGTAGTCGTAGTGTCTGTTCAGGGAGAAGCATTCTTTGAGGCAAGAAACGAAAGACACGGAGAGCCTTTTGTAGCCTGGAGATTAAAACCCGGAGATGGGGTTATACTTAGAGCCAAGGGTTTTGATCCCGATCCAGACAAACAAACGGGACCATTTCACTTAGTCTACGGTGCTGCAACAAAAGAAGACAGAATATCTATTGGAATAGCAGAAGATCCCACTATTTTTCAAGGTTTTCAACAAATGTCATAACCTGCTCCTTAATTCCCTCAGTTACCTCAACAACAACCACTCCTTTATCAGGCATTCCATATAAAACAACTGAGCCAAGAGGGGCAAGTAGAGTTGCCGGAAGAGCAAGCAAATCTTCTTCTCCCAAAACCCTAATAACTTTCTTTGATGAAGACTTAAAACACCTTAAAATTGCCTCGCTAGCTGTCTTTTTTATTGTTCCGTTATTATTTCTAACTATGATATCGGGGGCTTTCAAAAAATCATTATTTTTACTTCTTTTTGTTTTTTTATCAACAATACTTATGTCTGCCTGTCTTCCTAGTTTTAGGAGGTCAGAAGAAACAACGTCTCCAACTGCAACAATAATATTTTTACCTAAAATACTTTTGTAGTCCTTAACAAGCTTTCCGGAAGGCGTATTTATAACCTCAGCACGTAAAGAATTTGGCAAAGATAAATTTCTATCAAATAATTTTTTGTAGGATTTACCGTTTCTATCAATTACGCCCTCCCTAATTCTAGTGGAGGAGACAATATTGCCATCTTCTCCACGGACAAAACTAACCTTTTCAATCTTTAGCTTTGGAAAGTGATTTCCCAGCCTTTTTCTGTTTATTTCTTGAGCACTTGGGTATCCATGTCTTGTTACAAAAATTGCATCTATGTCTTTCTCTGTTAGTGAATTTCCATAGATGTCCTTTATTGGAATTATTTTTGCCCTAGAAAGCAACCCCTCGTTTTTTAAAAAGCTTCTTAGCTCTTCCTCCCGGATATCATAAGAGAGAATAGAATGTGGGAATAATTTATCTTTATGAAGTGCTTCAGTAGTTAACCCAATGGTTAAGCGTTCTGAAGACTTAAAAGCTGTCTTTATAAAATGTTTATGACCAATGTGCAAATGGTCAAATGTCCCACCAAGAATTGAATGTTTATATTTCATGCTTAGTATTTTACCATTTTGCTAAACACGTAGACTCAAGGAGGCTTAATTGCTTAACATTTTCTTACATAACTCACATTATTCCCTGCAATTGCTTATTTAAACTCATAAGCAACATGAAATACATTATCCTTTGGATTTTAGGAGTACCAATAGGAATTCTAGTTTTCATATGGATACTAGGAAAAATTTTCTAAAATAATATGGCTGAATACGTTACAACAGAAACAACAGAAGTAGCAAGACCAACAAGAGTAGTAAAAACTACAAAGGTAAATCCGGAGATTCACACAGAACATCCTCAAAAAGTTTATGAAAAAAAGAAGGCGATATTTAGAACGTATCAGGTGGTTTGGTACATTTTGTGCGTAATTGAGGTTTTACTTTTCTTTAGGGTCGTATTAAAAGCTCTGGGTGCAAATCCATTTAGTGGATTTACCAACCTTATTTATACACTTTCAAATCCATTAGCACTTCCTTTTCAAGGCATTCTACCAACGCCGGTTACCCAAGGTAGCGTATTTGAATGGTCAACGATAATTGGGGCAATAGTATATTTCCTAATTGCGGCAGGACTTGTACAACTTATGCAAATAATAAAACCGGTTACACCGGATGAAGTAGAGCAAAGCGTATAAATATGAGCATAGTTTTTAGCAATTTAGATCCACTTGTTTCAATCCTTTTTGGAATACTAATTTTGGTGTTCCCAAGGGCCCTCAATTATCTAATTGCAGCATACCTCATAATTTCAGGCTTACTCGCTCTTGGGGTTATAAGATAACCTCTCTAGCCACATCTTGACCTCAACCATTAATACGCATGTTTTAAGTTTTATGTTTTAAGTTAATTAGTGGCTACACTGAAGCGGAGTGGTGGAAGAGAATCCTGAATATTGCGAGTTGCCCGTTCCGGCATTTGGAATATTTGCATACGCATACCTTGCGTAATAAGTTGTGTTGTTGTTGAATGTTGTTCCAATAGTTTGATTGCTACCAACCTGAGTATTTTGAGTGGTGTTAACAAGATTATTACCTCCGTTTGTTGATCCAATCTGAAGCCAATATGACTGGGCGCCGGAAACCGTTCCAAAATTGACCGTTACGTTCCAGTTATTCTGGTTTGGTCCTCCATTATAGCTTTGGCAAGTAACCGTAATTGGTCCCCCTGGTCCCTGGAGAGAAACGCCGGAGTTAATTGTAAATATTACGTTTGTTGCAGGAGCTGCAATTGTAACAGGAGCCGAGGTTGCAATATCGGTATCTGTTCCATTTGCGTTTCTTTGTTTAAGAATAGCAATCATTGTATACCAAGTAGATGGTTGGGCTCCATTCCACTGCCATGAAGTGCCATCAATTGGAGCAATATTGTCTACTGCTACTTGATAGCTAGCTCCATTTAAAGGCTTTTGGAAAACAACAATCCTTGAATTACTTGGAGCAGCACCATTAAAGTTAATCCCTCCGGAAACTACAGATGATGCCGGGGCTGGGGCTGGGGTCGCTGTTGGAGCAGAAGTGGCGCTAGCTGGTGCTGCTGTTGGAGTAGCAACAACTACTGTTGGCGATTGAGCAGATGAATTAATGGTTAGCGTTTCATCAATTGCAGGAGCTGTTACAGATAGCAGACTTGATGCTCCAATCTGCTGACCGGAAGCATTTAGAAGAACTCCTTCAACTTCATAAGTTGTGCCGGCAACGGCCGTTGTGTAACTCATAAACTGTCTTGCCTGTCCAACCAAGCCACTCGCAACTGTTGTGAATTCTGTCACCCCGAGTCTTCTTCCTTTAATAGTTATTGTTGAGCCATTTGGAATGTATCCATTAACAACAATTGATCCTGAAATAACAGCGCTTCTTTTTCCATCAGACTCAATATTAAGAGTAAGTATTTCATCATCTCCCGGAGCAGTTACCTCAATAGGACTAGACTCTGTTACCGTTTTTCCATTCAGAACAACTTGTGCCTGAATTTGGTAGGTTTTATTTTTAACTGCATTATTAAAACTCCATTCTTCCTCATCCGCAACGGGGACTCCGCTTGCAAAAACCGTAGACTTAGCAGAACCCACCTCTTGCTCTGTTAATGTAATTGTTGATCCATCGGGGATTGTACCATTGATATCAAATTTACCGCTAATCGTTGCCTGACTTCCCCCAAACAAACCGCCGCTCCTAAGACTCATAAAAAGAATGCCGGCCAATAGAACCGCGATAAGAATCAAAAGGACAGGAACAATTTTGATCTTCACTAAGTTAAGCGTAACACCTATGGAAAACTTTTTCAAACTTTTTCAGGGGTTTGGTTTTAGGATTTGGGTCTTGGGAGCTGTTTTTTTATTTTATCTCTACCCAAAGATCTAAGAACCAGAATCTAGGAACTAACCTTGACTTCGCTTTTGTATTCGGCAAGGAGCTTCTTAATTTTTGGATCTATTATTACTCTGCAGTAGCCGGCCTCCTTATTATTGTTGTAATAGTTTTTGTGGTAATCCTCGGCAACATAAAAAGCCTTAAACGGAACAATCTCTGTAACAATTCTGTCTTTATAAACATGCTCATCTTCTATCTGCTTCTTAACAGCCTCCGCCTCTTCTTTTTGTTTCTCGTCATGATAAAAAATTGCAGAGCGATATTGAGTACCAACATCATTTCCCTGTCTATTTAGAGTCGTGGGATCGTGCAGGTGAAAAAATATTTCAATTAGCTTAGAGTAGGAAATAATACTTGGGTCAAACTCAATTTGGATTGCCTCGGCATGACCAGTAGACCCACTCGAAACCTCTTCATAACTAGGGCTTCCTCCACCAGCTGGCGAATTTCCCCCTGAATATCCCGGAAGAACAGACATAACGCCCTTTAGTCTTTGAAAAATTGCTTCTGTACACCAGAAGCACCCACCCGCAAAAGTTGCCGTCTCCATACTTCTATTGTAACAAATTGATCAATAACAAAGCACCAATTTTCAAACCAATAATCAATTGAGAATGTAAAGTTAATACAACAATGGATTTGGTTATTTGAAAATTTAACATTTAAATTTGGTTTGGTGAATTGGAATTTGGATTTTGGAGCCTTATTGTGTAACTATATGTACTCTTGCTTGGGTGATGTAGGCGGGAAACTGAAGCTGGGTTTGGGCCTGGACAACATACAGATTATTACCGGAATCAAGATTAATAGGTGAGGATATAAGAAGCTGGGGAGAGCCTCCGCCGGTAAAGGTCACATTTGAATTCCAAACGGGATGGTTTGCCGTTGCATTATAAAGCTGAAAATTAGCAGTTTCGTTGCCGGATGGAATACTAATAGATATTTCAAAAGTTGTTGTCCCTATGTTTCCATAAGCACTACCATCAATATAAGCCTGAAGACCAGATACTGTTTGCCATGATGTGGAATTTATAACCCCACTTCCCAAAGGGACAAAGTATTCACTTACGGGACTGGAAACAGCAGAAGGAGCACTTTTACCCGACGAGCTATTACTTGTCAACGCGTCTGATATTGCTTTGTTTATATAAGCTTGACAGTTTTCACCACAACTATCTTTTGCCTCGGCAATTGTTGAGCCCTGGGAAGAACTAGCCATGTTTGTTTTTTGAGACTGAATATTGCTTCCTAAATTATTTTTAACAAATATTATTTTGTAGTTAAGAAAAATAAGATCAAGGACAAGTAGAGCAATGACAAAAGAGACTCCCCAACCAAAATTTTTGTGATTTCTCACACCAAGAAGTTTTTCCCGAGTCAAATACCTATCCATGAAATTAGTATCTAGTATTTGGTGTTTGGTATCAACCCCAATTAAACCAAGGTCGGTATTAATAAGTTAAAATATTAACGAATTACGAAAAACGAACTACGAACAACGAATTGCTATCAGCCATTAGCTATAAACTAATCTTGTTGTCTTTTATAGTTGGTTTGATTGTCGAACCAGGCTTTACTTTTTCTTCCAAAATTTGCATTGCAACTTCATCCACAAGCTTTTCCTCTATTAAGCGCTTCAGTGGTCTTGCCCCAAAAATTGGATCATAGCCTTCCTTTGCAAAATACGTAACAACCGGATCTGTAATTTCTAAGACCATATTGTTTTCTGCCAATCTTTGTTTTACATCCTCCAGCTGAAGCTTTGCAATTTCCTTTATCTCACCTTCCGTCAGAGAGTCGTAAACAACTGTTCCATCAAGTCTATTTAGAAATTCCGGCTTAAAGCTTTTGTTTAGCAGCATCTGTAGCTCTTTTTCTATTACGTCATTATTCTTTCCTGTCTTTCTCATAATAATCTCGCTTCCAAGATTTGAGGTCATAATAATTATGGTATTTCTAAAATCAACAGTTACCCCTTTTGAGTCGGTCAATCTTCCATCATCAAAAACCTGAAGCAAAATATTAAATACAGAAGGGTTTGCCTTTTCTATTTCATCAAGCAAAACAACAGAGTAGGGGCGACGACGAACTGCCTCTGTCAATTGACCACCTTCTTCGTAGCCAACATACCCCGGAGGTGCACCAATAAGGCGAGCAACAGAATGCTGCTCTTGATATTCACTCATATCAATCCTTGTAATTGCATGCTCATCTGAGAACAGTATCTCAGCCAAGGCTTTGGCTGTTTCTGTTTTTCCAACACCGGTTGGGCCCAAAAACAAAAAGGAGCCGATTGGTTTATTTTTTTGGCCAAGTCCGGTCCTTGAACGCCTTATAGCGCGAGACAAAATCTCCAAGGCCTTGTCTTGCCCAATAACACGCCTTCTAAGTTCATCTTCCAAATGGGTTAGTTTTTCTGCCTCTGTTGCAAGAAGACGGGTAGCTGGAATCCCGGTCCAACGGGAAACAACCTTTGCAATATCATTCTCATCTACCTCTTCCCTTAGAACCCTGTTTTCCTCGGGAATCTTTTCCCATTCATCTGTTATTTTCTTAAGGCCCGCTTCAAGCTCGGGCAGCTTTCCATACTTTATTTCAGCAGCCTTGGCCAAATCAACGTCCCGCTCGGCACGTTCCAACTCAATCCTAAGGGCATCTATTTTTGCCCTCTGTTCTTGGATTTTTTGGATCAAACCCTTTTGCTCATTCCACCTGTCCTCAATTCCTCCGGCTTTTGATTTAAGGTCGGCAAGCTCTTTGTCTAAATTCTCGCGTCTTGTTTTTGCCAACGCACTTTTATCATTTTTAAGGGCTGCGAGCTCAATCTCAATTTGGGTTATTTTTCTTTTCAATTGATCCAGCTCAAAAGGCATACTCTCAGTCTCTATTTTTATAGAGGCGGTTGCCTCATCAACTAGATCTATTGCCTTATCCGGTAAAAAGCGGTGGGGAATATATTGAGAGGATAGTTTTGCAGCAGCTATTAATGCATTATCTGTAATTCTTATTCCATGATGAAGCTCATACTTTTCTTTTATTCCACGAAGTATTGCGATTGTATCCTCAATCGTAGGCTCATCAACCGTAACCGGCTGAAATCGGCGGGCTAAGGCTGCGTCTTTTTCAATATATTTTCTATATTCGGAAAGAGTTGTTGCACCAATTGTTCTCAAAAGACCGCGAGCAAGAGAGGGCTTTAAAATATTTGCAGCATCAACTGACCCCTCGGCGGCTCCCCCTCCAATAAGAACATGGATCTCATCAACAAACATGATATATTTTCCATTACTGTCCTCAACTGCTTTTACAACGCCTTTTAGCCTCTCTTCAAATTCTCCGCGAAACTTTGCTCCGGCCAAAAGCTGTGCAAAATCAAGAACGATGAGCTCTTTATTTTTAAGCACTGTTGGGACCCGTCCCTCGGCAATTTTTTGGGCAAGCCCTTCAACAATAGCGGTTTTTCCTACACCAGGATCTCCAAGCAAAATCGGGTTATTCTTGGTACGCCTTGCCAGTATTTCCATAACCCTACGAATCTCGGTTTCTCTACCTACTACAGGGTCTATTTTGTGGCTCTTTGCCTGATCTGTCAGGTTGTACGTATATTTCTTAAGAGCTTCTTCCGGGCTAACCGGCTTTAATAAATCTGCAATGTTTTGATTATCGTCATTCATATTTTTATTATTCAAAAAAAATCTAAAAGAGTAAAGAAGTTAACTTAGCAATATACTATCACGAGTGCTAAATTAAAGTCAAGCAACATTTTTGGAGTACGCCAAACGAGCTAAGGGAGCTATAGAAGACTTTCTTGTTTTCCTTTTTGTTCGGCCTTTATGTTTAGGTGCCTGTATGCGTCTTGCGTTGCAACACGCCCTGCTTTTGTCCTTTTTATAAATCCAATTTGCAATAAATATGGCTCAACTATTTCCTCTATTGTCCCTACGTCTTCTGCAATAGATGCTGCAATTGTTTCAACACCCACAGGCCCACCGCCATGTTTTTCAATAATACTTTTAAGATAGCGCCTATCAAGATAATCTAACCCCATTGGGTCAACTTCAAGCAATCTCAATGCTTCTTCTGCAAGGTCTTTTGTTATATCTCCTTTGCCATGAACCTCGGAAAAATCACGGGCACGCTTTAAAAGCCTTAGTGCTATACGAGGAGTACCACGGGCTCTTTTGGCAACCTCTGCAATTGAGAAGCTATCTATTTTTACTTTTAGTTTGGCTGCTGCTTTTTCTATTATTTTTTCAAGCTCGTGCGGAGCATAAAAGACCATTCTATGGACCACCCCAAAGCGGTCACGAAGAGGGCCGGACAACATTCCGGCTCTAGTTGTTGCGCCGACTATGGTAAATCTGGGCAAATCTAACCTAACCGTTCTGGCAGATGGCCCCTTCCCAATAACAATATCTAAGGCATAGTCTTCCATCGCAGGATAAAGTGTTTCCTCAACAACCTTATTAAGCCTATGGATTTCATCAATAAATAAAACATCTCCGGGCTCAAGGTTAGTAAGTATTGAAGCAAGATCTCCGGCGCGTTCAATAGCAGGGCCGCTTGTTACGCGAATATTGGCACCCATTTCTTTTGCTATGAGGTGGGAGAGGGTAGTCTTTCCTAATCCCGGAGGCCCATACAAGAGAATATGCTCAAGAGGTTCCTTTCTTTTTTTGGCTGCGTCAACTGCTATCTGAATTGATTTTTTAACTGTCTCCTGGCCCACAAAATCTCCCCAGTCAGCAACCCTTAGAGAAGTGAACACAACCTCTTCTTCGGGAGTGACAGAATCATCTATTATCGAGCCCTTTACCTTCTTTAAATTAGTCATAATAGGTTAATTGTTTGTAATTTGATACTTGGTAATTGGTCATTATCTACCTAGGTATTTTAGCGCCGCTTTAATTTGCCCCTCAACAGGAAGCTCCCCGTCAACATTTCTTATGGCATCACTTATTTCATCTTTTGAAAAGCCAAATACCCTAAGAGCGTCTGACACTTCACTTCTTCCGGAAATTACACCTTCGCCCAAATCAAGCACGCCATCTCCGCCAACTTTGTTTTTGAGTTCAATTATTATTTTTTGAGCATTTTTGCTGCCCAAGCGAGGAACACGAGTGAAGAAAGAAGTATCTGCGTTCATTATTGCCCTGACTATGTCTCCTGCCGAACCAACGGAGAAAATTCCAATCGCGGTCTTTGGACCAACGCCGCTTACATTAATAAGAGATTCAAAAAGTTTAAGGTCTGAGTATTTTGGAAAGGCATAAAGCTCAAGGATGTCTTCCCGAACATGGGTATAGGTAAAAACTTTTATTTTATTATCAGAGATAGAGGAGAGCGCATCCTGAGAAGCATAAACACGGTAACCAACATTATTAACCTCAATTATTAAGTATGGATCATCCCTTATAATTACGCTTCCATTGAGGTATCCAATCATTTCTCAAAGATTATATCATACGAGAAAATTGCCAAACCTTTGTGGATCTTACCTTCTCCCCATATCTTTCTTTTAGGTCTTTTTCCATATCAATAGGTTCCCCCAGAAACACTGGCGTTATCTTTCTTTTTAGACCCACATTTGCTAACTCACTTATGGAGCCTGCAATATCTGTATCCGTAGAAACAGCGGCCTCATCAACTTTCTGAAAATAAATAGTTAGAGCATCACAAAAAGCACCTTTAGTTTCGTACATTGTTGCCGCAGAATAAGCTACGGTTCTTTTAATTATCCAGAATAATTTTGCGGCCGATTTTCCAACCACATAAGAATCTTCAAAAGACAAACCCCTACCAAGTTCTTTTATAAAACCCTGTACGGAAGCGTTTTGATATTCATCTCTACTACGCGCCAATTCACTGACCATACGGGGATTATATCAAAACCTATGCTAATTTCAGCTTGTAAGAAAACGAGCAGGCAAGAGCGCAGGCAAGAGCATCTGCGGTATCATCTGGCGTTGGGACAGAGGGTAGACCAAGAAGAACCTTAACCATTTTTCCAACCTGGCCTTTTTCTGCCTTACCGGATCCGGTTACCGCAACCTTAATTTCTGGCGGAGTCATAGAAATTATAGGAATTCCACGCTCAGCAACAGTCTCCAAAACCACTCCCCGGGCTTGTCCTACAACCATTGCGGTTTTAGCGTTTGTATTAAAGAATAACTCTTCTACGCCTACCATTTCCGGCTTAAACTCATCTAGTATCCTTAATATCTCGCGCCTTAAATCAACCAACCTTTGCTCCGGATTCTGCGTTGACGGAGTTTCAAAACAATCAAAGCTTTTAGCTTTCAGCCTTGAGCCCTGAACGTCTATTACCCCCCAACCCGTTCTACCAATTCCGGGATCAATCCCTAAAACAATCATACGCCCCATTATACGTTTCTTTAGTGTCTCTTAAAAGTCGCCACTTCGAAACGACTGCATGAAAAATAAGATGAGTGTTCAGGGGGATTCCGTGAATACGGAAGGGGTATAAGTCCCCCGATAAACGAATCTTGTTTTGAAAGCTGAAGTAAGACCGTGGCGAGAGGTTTTGGTTCTTTTGACGGAACAAAAGAACAGGAAGATTTTGTATAATTCCCTTATGATTGTAGCTATTGGCTCTACAAATCCCACAAAAATAACACCTGTTGAAGAGGTTTTTTCTCATCATTTCAAAAACGTTAAAGCAGTTGGAGTATATGTCTCAAGCGGAGTTTCAGAGCAGCCAATGTCAAATGACGAGATGTATCAAGGAGCTCTTAACAGAGCGCAAGGCGCAATTAAAAAAGTGAAGGGCGCCACATACGGCGTGGGGGTAGAGGGAGGAATACATAAATACCCTTATGGCTATTTTGAAAACCAAATGGTTGTGATTGTGGATAAAAAAGGGAACGTTGGAATTGGAGCCTCAGCCGGACTAATCCTTCCTGAAAAGATTATTGAAAAAATTGGCCAGGGCAAAAACCTTGAACAAGCAATAGATGAACTATTTGGAACAAAAAATATAGGGGAGGGAATTGGCATGTTTGGGATTATGACAAAGGGAGTAGTTACAAGGGCTGAAGGGGTAAAACACGGGGTTGCATTCGCATTGGGACGCTTCCTACACAAAAACCTATACTAAGTATAAAACTTCCTCAAGGGTGTGTATAGTTTCAACATTTGGGTCTCCGTCATCTGTTCTTCTATTAATCCAAATGGCCTCCCGA
Source organism: Patescibacteria group bacterium (assembly GCA_035549315.1). Lineage (GTDB taxonomy): Bacteria > Patescibacteriota > Microgenomatia > Levybacterales > GWA1-39-11 > GWA1-39-11. Next base: position 11,247 of record DASZRC010000036.1, read on the forward strand.
AACGCAGAAGCACTCTTTGCAATGTCTCGATTATCATCTATTATGACTGCACCCTCCGGAAGCTGGTCCAAAACATCCTCATCTAGCTTTCTTCTATGAATATATAGATGGTCACGGTCGAAATATTGGGTTATGTCTGAGGCGTTTAGTTTACGCGTCTGGAGCTCTTCATTTCCCTGGGAAAAGATACCAAGCGTATGCTTTTTGGACAGCCTCTTGAGTGTATCCAAAACATCGGGATAAAGAGATTCCTTATAAATTTGGTTGTTTTGCCAAAAAACCTTGTTCAGAGCCTCGGGATCCGCACCAAACCTATCGGCGATATGAGCAACAATATCCCTGGGATTAAAATCCGTGGTAGTTTCAAGATTAGCGTAATAGTCTGCGTTTGCACGCACAAGCTCTTCTTCTTCAATCCCTAAAAGCTTAACAAATTCGAGCCTAATTAGCTTCCCAAACTTTTCAGGATTAAAAAGAGTTCCGTCTATATCAAACAGTACAACTTTTCCCATCAAAAACATTATAGCACTTGGGCATTTGGGGTTGTAATTTAGGCCTATAATGTTTATAATAGAGACATGAGAAAGACACTGTCAGACTTCTTCCTTAAAAACCAGATCCTAGTAGCCCTACTTGTTGTGGCTACAGCTTGGGCAATTGTGGCTATGCGTGAGGTAATAGTAGCCCTTTTTGTATCTTACATTATAATGTCTGCAATCTTTCCTGTTGTCAAATTCCTTAGAAAAAAGGGCGTACCAAGGCCTTTGGCAGCAGCCTTACCATACATTGCGACTATTGCTGTTATTGTGCTCTTAATAATTTCTATCCTTCCATTTTTTATTAGCCAGATATCACTTCTTTTCTCAATCTTGCCGGGATATTTAAATCATGACGTTGATTTCTTTGGGGCAAGAGTACACAGCGCCCAGATAGGCACTTTTGCAACGAGCGAGATAGGAAATATTGGAACCAATGCAATTAATGTTACCGCAAGAGTTTTTGGGGGAATAGTGTCTGCTGTTTCAATATTTGCCGTATCTTTTTACCTTCTTTTATATAGAGACACTGTTATAAAAAGCTTTGCCGGCCTTTTTCCTAAAAGACATCAGGCAAGGGTAGAAAAAACCGTAGTTCTAGTTGAAGACAAGCTCGGAAACTGGCTTAGGGGACAAATCGTTCTCTCGGCATGCATAGGAGTTCTAATCTGGGTAGTTTTAACAATTATAGGAATTGAGTTTGCCCTTCCTTTGGCCGTACTTGCCGCAATGCTTGAAATTGTTCCAACTATTGGTCCAATAGTATCGGCTCTCCCTGCAGTTTTAGTTGCCCTTAGCATATCTCCCGTTATGGCAATTATCGTTGCCGTCTCGTACTTTTTTGTACAACTTCTTGAAAACCACGTGTTAGTACCAAGAATTATGCAAAAAGCGGTTGGGCTTAATCCAATAGTAATTATTATTGGAATAATCGTTGGTGGTAAATTATTGGGAATCCCAGGAGCTCTTCTTGCTATTCCGTTTATCTCTCTTCTGGTTGTGGTCTACAAAAACTTAGAATAAGCCTACATTCCCTTGGCTCCCATATAAAACAGGGCAGCGATTAATACGGATACGGCAAACAGAGGAAGATAAGAAAGACCATTATTTTTACTTTTCTCACTCCTGACAGCCTTGAACTCAAACGCCTTTTCTTTTTTTAGAAGAACTTTTGAAATCCAAAAGGGAACATAAGCGGTAAGTCCGGCAAACAAACCGTCTTTGTATCTTCTGCCCGAAGAGTAGACCAGAAGGTTTTCATCAATCTCTATATCCCCAACTGTCCTTAGTTTTTGAGAAAGGTCTATGTCTTCTCCCATTTTTAGATCCGAATTAAACCCTCCAACCTTTATAAAAGCGCTTTTACGAGCCGTCATATTAAACCCAACAAGATTCCAACCATGAGAAACAATTCTATCTATCCTCCAGAATATTGGGAATATATATCTTCCGGCAGCCCTTGCCGTAACAGGGCCTGAATAAAGATAATTTAAGCCACCAAAAGCGGACATATTTTTGTTTTTTTCATACTTCTCAACAATTTTTTCCACCCAATCCTCGGGAACTATAGAGTCGGCATCTGTTGAAGCAATTATTTCGCCTTTTGCTTCAAAGAATCCTGCCTGACGAGTTGCAGCAACCCCTGCTACATGTTGTTTCACAACCCTTGCCCCAAAGCTTGCGGCGACCTCGGATGTATTATCAGTTGAAGAGTTATCCACAACTATTAACTCAAAATTCTTGTATGTTTGGTTCAGCAAACTTTTAAGCGTTGGGGAGATAAAGTTACCCTCGTTATATGCGGGTATCACAACGCTAACCCTTGGATTTTCCGGGTTTACGTGTCTCTGTTCTCTTGTAGAGATGTAGAATTTTGGCCTATCATTAGCCTTACTTCTCACAAGTAATGGTGGAACAATCCCAACAAGCAATATGGCTACTAAGTTTAGTGGGTTCCAATAGTTGGCGTATGTTGCGTGTAGTCCCACAATTGACCATGCCTCATCAATTATCAAACCCAATCCAACGCCTAAAATAATTAGAGACGCAAGGCCAACATCTCTTTTCTTAAATAGCGATGCTAGAAAAACCAATACTAAAAATAGCCCAATAGCGGTGTGGTAAAAAATCTGATTTTGAAAGAATATACCAGGATAAGTAATATGGTCTCCCAAAAGAGCAGACAGTCTTAGAACTATAACCGTTGCAAAAAAAACAAGGTCAACAACAAAAACTTTTTCCTCTTTTTCATTTTGCCCCATAATTCTAGCCACACTTTCACGGTTATATTTATCTAATAGACCAAAATAAACACTTTCAAGCTTATCAACCGTTTGCTTAACAGATAGTTTGTCTGATGTCGCCAGTGCCTGCTCTGAGAGTTTTTTCCTGAGCTCCTTGTTCTCAATAACAGCAAGTGTTTTTAAGGCAAATTCATTTACGTTTTTCTTTACCAAAAATCCGTTCTTTCCATCCTCAATACATTCGTAGGCAGGATCATCTACCGCAACTACAGGGACTCCACTTGCAAGAGCTTCCGGGACTACTAACCCTTGGGTCTCGGTTGTTGAGGCAAAAACAAAAACTGATGCATCTTTATAAACCTTGTGTATTTGGTCGTTACTAATCTTTCCCAAAAAATGGGTGTGAGTAGAAATTCCAAGCTTTATAGCCAAAGCCTCAAGCTTTTTTCTGTCTGGCCCTTCACCAATCAAAACAAATTCGGCCTCGGTATTTTTAAGAACAACCTTAAAACTTCTTAATAAGAAGTCTACAGATTTCTCTCTTCCCATTCTCCCCACAAAAAGAAGGATTGGAGATGTCTTATTTTTGATCCTTTCTCTTAGAAAGCCTTTTTCTGCTTTTTTAAATTTTTCCGTATCTATACCGCTAGGGATTACGGCAATTGGGCGCCTTACACCATATCTTTTTAATTCTTTCTCAACTCTTTCCGTTGGTGCAATTAAATAATCTAGAGTATTACCAAAGAGCTTAGTTGCCTGTTCCATCATTTTGGGCTTAACTATTTTTCCTTTTAAAAAGTAGTGGGTATATCTATTCCAAAGAGTGTGGTAAGTTACTATACTTGGAATGTTTTTTAGTTTAGCTATTTGGGCACCAAGAAAAGTAATAGACCCACCACTGTGCCCGTGTATTATGTCAAAATCCATGGATAGAATTTTTCTCCATGATTTATCCGGTATGTTAAGCGCTACGCGTATATTTGCTTCTTTTTGGACCCTAACAGATGTCAGCCTTATAACCTCTATCTCCCGGTCTTTGTAGCCTGGGTATTTTGGCGCAATAATAGTTACATTATGTCCCCGTCTTTTTAATTCCTTGGCGGTTTCCGAAACACTTGTTGCAACGCCATCCAACTGCGGCAGGAAGCCATCTGTAAAAAATCCTATTCTCATAAATTCAACATATTTAGTATATCAAACGCTTTAAGAGTAGAGTGGCTCAATTGATGTTTTATTTCCCCTTGACAAAAAGTTATCCACATTCGTATACTTTGTTTCTGCTCGTTCCCCTTTTATGGAAGACCTTTGGAAGCAAGTATTAGCTGAAATTGAAGTTGAGGTTTCAAAACCTATTTTTTTAACTTTTTTCAAATCAAGCGTTCTTGTTTCGGTCAACAACTCCGTAGCAACAATCGATGCACCAACCCACATAACTGCCGACTATATAGAAAAAAGGTATTATTCGCTTATTAAAAGGGTTCTTGATAAAAAGACCGGAGAAAATCTAAGCCTTGTTTTTACTTCTGAAGGTAGGGCAAATAGTCCAAAGAAAACACTTGATGCTCCGTTATTTGCAAGAGATATTCAAGCCTCGGCAAGAAAAGGCCTCCCTGCAAGAATTAGACCGGATTACACATTTGAATCACTAGCAGTTTCCGAAAGCAATCAACTGGCTTATACGGCCGCTTCAACCGTTGCCCAAAACCCTGGAACACGCTATAACCCACTTTTCTTTTACGGCACGGTTGGGGTAGGAAAAACCCACCTTATGAATGCAGTTGCAAACAAAGCGTTTGCTGATAACGATTCTATAAAGGTAATTTATATGACCACAGAAGAATTCACAAATGAAGTAGTTGAGGCAATAAGAGATAAAACAACAAACGAGATTCGTAAAAAATTTAGAAGCGTAGACATACTTCTATTGGATGATATTCAGTTTCTGGCCGGCAAAGAAAGGGTTCAAGAAGAACTATTCCATACATTTAATACGCTCATAGATAAAAATGCCCAGATTATCTTTTCTTCAGATAGACCACCTGCAGAAATAAAAAAATTAGAAGCAAGACTTGCATCAAGGTTTGAGGGAGGACTATCAGTAGACATACAGCCTCCGGATTTTGAATTAAGAACAGCGATTCTTTTAATAAAGAGCAAGAAGTATGGAATGAATCTTACGCTTGAAGCAGCGAAATTGATTGCCGAAAAAATAGAAGACGCAAGAGCACTTGAAGGATTTCTATTAAGACTTTCTTCTGTTCATTCTGGCGCAGACATTACTCCGGAGACAGTATTACCGCTAATTGAGAGAAGCAACAAAAAAACACCCATAAGATCGGACTCTATTATTGACGCGATTTGTTCTTATTACAACATAAAGCAAACCCAACTTAAGGGTGAGAAAAGAGACTCTTTTCTTGTTGGGCCAAGACATATGTGTATGTTTTTATTAAAAGAAGAGGCGGGCTTAACATATGTTGAAATTGGAAATTTACTTGGAGGACGTGACCACTCAACTGTTATGCATGCTGTGGAAAAGATAAGGATAAGTGTTGAAAAGTCGGATAAGACACGTGAGGAAATGTCGTTTATAAAAAGGAGGATAAAAGAGAGCTTCGCGCTTTAGGCTTTTTTAAAAGAAAAGTTATTAACAACATATGCACAAAGTTATGAGAAAGTTATCAACATTTTACCAGGCGTGCTTCGTTGCTTTTTTCCGCATGTCCACATATACTACTACGACTACTATTAATAAATATATATGAAAGCAGAATTTCTTATAGAAAATGTTGAGGGGTTTTTACCAACAATTGCAAAAATATTACCAATCAGGTCACAAATCCCAGTCCTTGCAAACATTTTAATAGAAGCAAATAAAGACGGAATATTTATTAGCGCAACCAATCTTGAAATAGGAACAAGAATAAAAATCCCCGGCAAGGTAGAGGAAGATGGCGCAACAACAGTACCAGGAAAACAATTTATAGAGGTTTTATCCTCATTTCCAAAAGACAAAGTAAGCTTGGTATTAGAAAAAGATAGCCTTGTTATGAAATGTCGTGATAATAAGGCATCTCTTCAGACAATTGCAAAAGAAGAATTTCCAACATTGTTTGAGGAATATGGGGATAAGATATATGAGTTTGATGAAAATGAAATGGGGAATATTTTTTCAAAAGTTATTTTTGCAGCATCTATTGATGAGGGGAGGCCGGAGTTAACAGGGGTATATGTTGTTAAAAACAACGAAAGCACAGATTTTGTTGCAACGGATGGGTTTAGGCTATCTCTTAAAAAAGTTCGTGGAGAAAAGAAAATAAGCGTTGATACAAGCTTAATTATTCCTTCAAAAATCATAGGGGAGGTTATTGCTGCTAAAACATCGGGGCCAATCTCTATGTTTATGTTCCAAAAAGCAAATCAGGTTGTGTTTGAATCGGGAGATATTCTTTTTGTGGGGAGACTAATTAATGGAGATTTCCCCAATTATCAAAGGGTAATACCAAAAAGTCATAAGACTGAAATCGAAGTGGATAGTGAAGAGTTATCTCAAAAACTAAAGTTGTCTTCTATTTTTGCAAGGGATAATGCAAACGTTGTTAAGTTAAATATAAACTCGGGTAAGATAGAGATTCATTCTCAGTCATCCGGTCTTGGTCAGGGAGATGTGGAATTGGCCGTAAAACAAGATGGGGAAGATAATGAAATATCTTTTAATGTTAAATACATCACAGACGCCCTAAAATATATCCAGGATAAGCAAGTGGTTATTGATCTTCTTTCTCCTGTTGAGCCGGCAGTTTTTAAGTCAGAATCAGACCCTGATTTTATCCATATAATAATGCCTGTTAGGGTTCAGGAATAACCTAGTTACCAATGTAGGCAGGTAGGTAAACAACGATTGGATAGGTTGAATTATTTGTTGTAGCAACCCCCTCAAAAACAAAAATAGGGTAAATTATTTTACTTGTGTCATCCTTTATGTATCCAACATTAACACCCGTAAATAATGTGCTTGTTGGAGTCGGTAGGTTAACATCTTCATCCCCTCCGTATTTTACTATTGTCCCAGACCCATTTATTATTTGTTTTTTTGCCTGCTCTAGTGTGAAAATCTCAACAGTTTTTGATGCCGTAAGAGTTTGTTTTGTATTTAGCGTAACCCTTAATACTTGGCCGTTTTTATCTATCCATACGTGTCCTTGTGCGTTGCTTCCAAACTGAGAATAAAGCGGATAACTATCTATAGTGGCTATGAATGGAACATCTAATGTTGTCGCTTCTTCAAACGTAGGAACAGACTCCACGTCTCCACCACCAACCATAAAGGCGATGTTTTTATTGTCCAATACCAAACCATCCGATATCGGGGAAAAAAGATTCATGAACCCCCTGGCCGTATTGGAAAGGATATCTAGGCTTTGCCCAGTTGTTTTATCAGTTGTTGCATTGCCATTAAAAAATTGTGTATTTCCGGCGCTCAAGTAAAAGATTAAGTTTTTGCCTTTGTCCTGAAAAGACAATGCATCCCCGTTTGTGGTTGAGGTAATTTTTCCTTGTGTTGTTATTCCAAGTTTCTGGGCTATATTAGTTCCCGTTGACTTCTCTATTGGAGTTGGGGATCCACCATAAACGTTCATTTTTTTAGGTAGAGTTATATTAATTACAGAAAAGCTTACTAATCCGAGCCTATTCGTTAAAGCACTTACTGGGTTTTGAATAATAGGCGTTGGGATTAATTCATCTTCAGGTATTTGTATTGGCGCGGGTGTTGGAGTGTTCAAGGTAACTTGCCCACCATTTTTGTTTTTAGGACCAATAAAAAGACTTAGGAATAAAATTAAAACAAACGTTACAAAGAAAATGAGTACTATTGCTAGAATCTTTGGGTTTAATGTTTTTAACTTTTCCATATATAAATTATAGCGCAGGCGTTGGCTTTGCCGACCCTGGAACAACAGGGTTGGGTGAGCAGTCACTTGTTGAGTCACAATCTAACGGTACTATTGCTTCCGGAATGTTTGGCGGCGCCATCTCTGCTCCCATAAACTGATAATGTAAGTGTATCCCGGTTGAATGACCGGTTGTGCCCATTATTCCTATTGTGTCACCAGCCTTAACACTAGCATTAAGAGTTGTATCTATTTCTGCTAAATGACCGTAAAGTGCTATAAAAGACCCTTTGTCGGTATTTGTAGTAATTTCCACAGAGTTTCCAAAACCATTGTATCCGGCAGAGCAGTCTCCGTCGGCTATACAATCATGAACTGCGGTTACTGTCCCATCAAAAGCAGATTTTATTGGTTCACCCATAATTCCGGCTATATCAATTGCGTTCCAGCCATACGTTGCAAGTCTTGCATGATCCGTTGCTCCTTGTGGTCCTTGAGAGATTAATCCTGCTGCCGGCCAGTCTCTAGGAGCACCGGGGGAGCAGGCAATTGGAGTAGTTGTGTTATTACCGTTATCACCCGTGCCTCCTGTAAGCTTTGTATACCAGTTTTTTATATTGCCCGGGAAATTTGGATTTTGAGTGTTGAAGGTGCATGGTGCTTTGTGGAAGCCGTCTCCACCATATACACACATAAAATCCTCAAAATTATTATAAGCCCTAAAAGAATTAAAAACGCAGTTCAAGCTTTTATTGATATCGGTAGTTGGGTTGCTTGGATCGCACCCCAAAGCATCCGTGTATCCACTTGCTCCTTGAGCGCCGCTTTCTTCTATCCACAAGGCAAGGATTAAAGATGGATTCCAGCCGGCCCTAACGGCCGCGTCTACTACATGATCCCAATCATAAAGATGCGCGTTTGGCCATTGGGCGGCAACCTGGTCCTGAATTTGATTTACGTTTTGTGGCAAGACAGACACATCTTTTAGTGGAAGGGTGTAATCCAAAGATCCTGTTGAAGTGGTTGATCCTCCTCCTGCTCCTCCACAAATAGCAGTTCCTCCGGTTCCCGTCCCAGTGTTTGTTTGTTGTTGAAGTTGAGTTTGGGTACTTGTTGAGGGGGACCCCTTAAAAAAGAAAACAATAATTATTATTAAAAGTAAAACTATTCCAATACCTGCTGCAATCCATCCAACCGGTGTTGCGCCAACTCCTACGGCCGTAACAGTTGCACCTTCTGCGGCTACTGCGGCTCCTGCTGTTGCCGCCGCACTTCCAGCCGCTCCGGCGCCTGCTGCACCGGCGCTAGCCCCGGCAGCTCCAAGTGCTCCTGCGCCCTCAGTTGCTGCCGCTGCCCCTGCAGTCTCAGCGCCTGCTGCGCTGGCTCCTAATGCGCCCTCAGTTGCTGCCGCACCCTCGGCAGTACTAGCGGCTCCTTCTGCTGCACCTGCTGCTCCTTCTGCTCCGGCTGCAGCCTCAGCTCCCTCACCGGCTTCAGCGGCCTCTTTAGCACCCGTAAGTTTTTTTATATTTTGAGCAGTGTTGTAGCCATTTTTAATTCTGTCCGATAGGCTTTCTTGATCTCCTCTTTTTTCTTGATCATCTTCTGGCGGCTCGCCACCTGGAAATGGATTTTGAATATCTTCTGTTTGTGGTGGTTGGCCCCCAAAACCGGTGCTTTGATTTGTGTCTTGATCTATTGTTGAATTAGCCATTTTGTGCACCCGGAGTGCTTACGGCGGGCGTCTGTTGGGGCATGTTAATAGATTGTGTATTTGGTGCTTGGGGAGCAGGCGGGACAGCTATTTGTCCTGTAGTCGAAGGGTTGGTAATTGGTTGAGGGGTTACAAAGGTGTTATTTGGAACAATATTTTCCGGTTGAGTTTGTTGTGGAGCAGTGGAAACCACCTTGATTTCACTATCAGAAGTATCCGTCGTTGGGACTTGATTAATAGGTGCTCCACTTGCCACATTTGGATCTTGGGGAGCAGCTTGGGGTATTGGGATCTCTGTATTGAGTTGTCCGTTTTGGGGCATGGCATTTTGTGCATCCATTATATCTTGGGGCTTTGATGTTATTAGATCATATTCGGAAGATGAGGCGACAAAGGCAGCTGTTATATGATTTTGTCCTGCAAACAATAACCCTTCTCCAACTTGCGCTGTAACCAAAAATTGTTTTTCGCCTTCTGATAGGAACAATGCTTTGGCAAGTGTTTCGACCTCTGAAGAGTTTTGCTTCAAAAGAATTTGAACAGAAGAGTTAGATAAAATTGATTTACCATAATCATTATTAAGAAAGTCTTCAATATCTTGAGTTAGGGTTGTAACACCTAGGAAGTATTTTCTTGCGCGTTTTGCAATTCCTTGTAAGAAACTTGCAGAATCAGGATGCTGCATTAAGTACCAAGCCTCATCAACTACCATTATTCTTTTCTTAAGTTTTGTTCTAACTCTATTCCAGATAAAATCCAAAATAACATGCATTGCAATGGGCCTAAGAACATCTTCTAGTTGTTTTAATGAAAAGACAGTTAGTTGATTTTTAACATCATAGTTTGTTTGTTGGTTAAATAGACCTGAAAAGCCCCCTTTAACATACTTTTCAAGCCTAAAAGATAAATCTTTGGCTTCTGGCTCCTCCATATTTAGAAGAGTCTTATAAAGGTCTTCAAGAATTGGCGGCTCAAGTTTATAAGTTGCAGGGTCCGGGGTTATTCCCTTTTGTTTATAACAAAGAACTATGGCTCTATCTAAAATTGCTTCTTGAGTTGGTGTCATGTCTCCAAGCATAGTTTTAAGAAGGCCATGGAGGGAAAGAATCTTGATCCCAAGCTGCGCGTCTGTCATGTCTTCTGAAATCAAAGCAAAAGGGTTAATTTTAACCTCGGAGTTTTTGGAGAAATTAATATATTCCCCGTCAAGTGCATGGCAGAGGGCTTTGTACTCATCTTCAGGATCAATAATTAAGATTTCTGCGTCAAACATCATTTGGCGTAAGATCTCAAGTTTTACAAGAAATGACTTTCCTGATCCTGATTTTCCAAAAACAACCTCGTTTGCGTTTTCAAACGCAAATCTATCAACAATAGCAAGGCTATTATTTATTGTGTTAACTCCATAAAGAATTCCGTTAGGATGGCTTATTTCATAAGAGGTAAAAGGAAATGTGGAAGCAAGAGATGTTGTATCCATGTTTCTTGTTATAAATAATTTATCTACTCCCATTGGTAAGGTTGTCTTAAAACCTTCTTCCATCTGAAGAGTCGCCGGTTTCATGATGAGTAGATTAGAAGATAGAAGTGTTGTTAGCTCTTTTGTTTTTGTATCAAGTTCTTCAATAGTATCTGCAGCCAAAGTTACATATAAACCAAACTGGAAAAAGCGCTCAAGTCCTCGGGCTAATTCTTCACGAAGAGTAATAGCGTCTTCCAAGGAAGATGTAATCTTTGGGTCTGGCTCCATTCCATTTTCAGCATCAGACTGGATTGTTGCCTCCATCTCAGAAATCTTTCTCCTAAGATTACTCAAAACATCCTTGCTTTCAACAGGATACATAAACATAGAAATATTCATGGTTTCCTTGTAATCAATAAGTATTGAGAGCCAATTTGGTGAAACCTGACGGGGATAATCTACTACAAAAAATGTCCTAAAATATTTATCACCGACTCTTATATTTTTAAAATCAACCTCAACAGAAGATGGAGATATTAGGTCAACTACAGAAACTGACCCTGTTTTTAAAGCATTGTATCCTTTGCTTTGTTCCGGATGGGCGTTTTTAGCAGCCGGGTGTTTTGTGGTGGCAGTAGAAGGCCCGCCAGCCGGAGGAGTAGCGCCATTTACAGGCATTTTAGTTGCTCCGACAATTGCTTCTGTTTGCACGTTATTAACTACCGGTTGTGCCGGTGCTGGTGCTGCTGTATTTTTCTTTCCAAAACCCAACATATTCTTTAATTAATAATTACTAATTCTTAATTTCTAATCAATTTTTAATGTTTTTTAATTCGTTAATCTTTTAATTTAAGATCAAAGTATTACGTTTTTAATGTCTGACGAATTAAAGTCCAATGTTACAAAATCCTGGTTAAATACTTCATAGAATAATTTTATTAACTCATCTGTTGAGAGGGGGCGAGTAGTGAGCCCCATTCTTTCAACCTGAGACAAAACATTATTTCTCTTAGATATTAATCCTGATTTTATTCTGTCGTTTATAGAAAGTACCTGTCCTTTTTGTTGTACGCCCGTTGCTGCTACCGGACCCAACTCAAGCTGGGAAAATGGAACCACAATGTAGGCTTTTTTATCAAGCAATCCCTCTCCTTTTATGAGATCTTTTATAAAATCCCTATAAAGTCCAAGCTGTTCGGCGATTTTTGGATTTTTAACAGCAGATATTTTTTCATCTAGAAGTTTTAGGTAATTTCCCATATCAATGCGTCTTGAAACAATTAAGATCTGAATGTAGGAAGACAATGAATTAAGAAGAGACATATATCCATAGAGCCTTGCGTTTTGCTCATCGCTTGATAAAAGGAAAAAGTTTACAGAAGAAATCTCTGCAATCATACACGTGCTGCCTCCTTTAAAGAAGACCATATCATCGGAGATATCAATTACCTCTGTAAAATCCTGAGTTGTAGAATGTACTTTTTTCTTAGCCATAATCATGCCCAAACAATTCAAATTGTTTGTTCTTAGTTCTTAGATCTTAGGAAAAAACAAAAATATTTAGAGATTATTAATCCCTAGTATCCAATTTCTAATACCTATTATGCAGCAGCTGCCGGGGCTTGTTGAGCGGGGGCAGCGCCGAATAATTCTCTTCTTAATTTTTCTCTTGAATCAACAGATGTAACTTCAATTGGATTAAATATTGTTCCATCAAGGGTAATTTGAATTATCTCAAACTCGTGTTGTTTCTGTGGGTCTTCAAAATAAACTTTGTATGTGCCGTCAGCAAGCGGAGTTGCTGCTGCGAATTGGCCCAAGGAGTTTGTTTTAAAAGCCCTAACAGGAATATTATTTTGATCTACAACTTCAACTAAAATATTTGGTAGGGTTTTGCTTCTTGGGTCACGAACTATTCCCATAACTATATTTGGAACATCCGGCAAAGACGGAAAACCTGCCTGAAGGGTAGAGTTAGGAGCAACAAACTTTACATTTTCACTTTGTGTCTTTTCTTCTCCCTGGCTAGGCGTCATAACTTGCTCCTCTTTTTTGCTTTGGTTCATTTCATAGCCAATAACTTGTTTGCTTAATGCATCTTTTTCTCCAAGCGCTACGTTGAGTTGGGTTTCAAGCTCTGCGATTCTTTTTGCCAGGTCTTGTTGGTCCCCGCCCTTTGCTTGTTCTTCTTGTGCTTGTACCAATCTTTTTTTGATTTCATCAATGTTGTTGGTAGGAGCCTCTTGTTTTGGTGCTTGAGTGGGAGCCGGAGCGGCCTTAACAACAGTTTCCTCCTTTGGTTTGTCAGCAGCAACAGGAGTTATAACCCTTGGCATTGGTCCTCCCTCGTCAAAAAATGACCTTACGCTTCTAACAAATTTTACCTCTGATTCGTCTGGCTTACTGCCGGAGTTCCTTAGCCTACTAAGCAGCATCGCTCTTTTGTTGTTGTCTGAGGCCTTCTCTTCTGTATGGGCTACCTCGGCTTTTGTTGGTGGTTGGTTTTGGACTGTGATTTTGAATATCTCAAAGCTTGCTATATTTGCACCACGCTTTTTGTAGATATATCTGTTTTCAGAGGGTATAGTTTTTGCAAAGTTTGCAATCATAACATCCATTGGGCGCCCATCTATAGGAACAAAGGCAAGCATTGCGCCGGTTCCGGCAAACAAAAACATGAGGGGGATTTTTATAAATGGATTAACATGCAAAACAAAACAAACAGTCGTAAGAATTCCAAATCCAAGCAAATACAAAAACTGCTTGACTGTCATGCTCCCAATTAGCTTGAATTTAAAACCCGTTACGTCTTGTGGAATGGGGTGATTTTCCATATACAAAAGCGTATAACGTGAAAAATCTCATTGCAAGAGAATCAAAATGGGTCAAAATGTGGATAAGTCGTGCGTAAGGTGTGAAAACTATCCCAAACTACTCGTATCCCAGCTTTACTGTGACGGAGTCATTTAATGGACCAAAAGACGTCCCTACCATTTCTGTCCATGGAGAATTTGGGGTGGTAGCGTTTCTTAGTTGGTCTTGGGTTCGGTCCCAGGGTGTATTCCTTATTTCTGTAACGGCGGCAATATTTCCTCCGGGATTTCCAACAATTTGTTGTATTTGTTTTGGTCCTGTCCCCCAAAATTCTACGGGAGTAGCGGGTGATAGAGGGAAAGGTCCTTCCCATCTTCCGTTGGCCCCATAATCATCAATGGGTGGTGGGTTGTCTGTTGCATGCATAACTTTATTTCCTATTTTTACGGTTTTTACCCCTTCTTTTAATCCCCAAAAATTACCAATTTGTACGTTATCAATTGGTGCAGATCCTGGAAGAGGCTTAACGGTTACATACGCAGCTTTTTCGTTGGGATTGAGACTTATATCTAGGGCAATTTTTGAGCCATTGGGTAGGCTGTATTTATATTCAATATATTGTCTGCCCTTGGTATCTGTAAGCACCTCTTTTTGTAGAGGCACTTGCGATATTTCGGCATTTGACCATTCGTTGCCAACCAAAGTTACGGGAACTATATTATTGTAAACAATCCATTGCCCGTTTTTGTCTTTGTAGGAAAGGTCAAGTATTCCGGGTTTTACGGCAGATGGACCAACTCCAATTAATCCGTTGTCATCAAAATTTGAGTTTTCTCGTGGTTTCCATGTTTCTGCTTTGCGAGCTTCTGTTTTGGTGGGAGGTGGGGGAGTCTCTGTTTTTGTAGCACTGGGAGTCTTGGTTTCGGTCGCCGGCATGCGTGTTGCGCTGGGCACGGCAGTATTTGTTTCTGTAGGATGAGTGGTAGGTGTATTTGTTGGGCGGGGTGTTTCTGTTTTTGTCACGGCCGCCGTGGGTGTATTTGTTTGTAATTCGTGAGTTGGCGTTGCTACGGGATTTACCGCGTGAGGGGTTTCGGTTGATTTTGACGTTGGCGTTTTTGTAGCATCCGGTGTTGCGGTAGCTTTGGTGGGTGTTTCGGTTTTTAATACGCCACCATTTGATGTTGGCGTATTAATTCTTGGGCCAACTATACTTGGGTCTATTGCCTTGGGTGGTTCAACCGTAGGACCAAAGGGTGGTGGGATCCTGGTTGGTGGACTATCCGGTAGGGCAGGTGCTACTCCAAGCCCTGGCTCTGGATTTTTTCCAGACTGTCCTTTTAGCGCTCTATAGATGGCGTTGTCATGAAGGTCAAGGGAGGTATTCGTGTTTAATGGCAGGTGGGATGTTAATCCTCCTCCTATTGCAAGTAAAGCTATTGCGGGTCTACCAATCCAGTTATAGAGTCCTCTTCCGGTTATTTTTCTCTTTTGTCCTTTTGGCGGAGTGTCTACTCTTTTTGTTGTATCGGGGGGTACCGTTGGGATACTTGGTTCGGCAGGTTGTGTTATCCTATTTGCCTTTTCTCCGGGTTTTAATCCACCACTTATTGCAGGGGTTTTTTCTACAATGGGCTCTTGGGGTTTTGCTTCTGCTTGTCTGGGCACTGGCGCGGTAGCGGGATTACTTAAATCTATTAACGGAGATGTTTCCTCCTGGATCATTTTTCTCAAAGCACTTAGATTAACTTTGGGAAGGGTCGTGTCTATTGCTTTGTCTTTGTTTTTTTGCGCTTCGAGCAAGGATTGTACCTTGGTAAATGTAGCGTGAAATTCTTCATCGCTAAGGTTTTTAATCCATGGCCTTACTTGTATTTCTTGTTTCATGCTTGATTTGTTTGGTCTCGTCCGCGAATTATTTCCAACATGCTTTGTGTGTTTGCAATAAACTCAGTGGCCGTAACTCCCAATGGCTCATTTCTTTCAATTCTTTGAATTACTTCATCGACCCTTTTTGCTGACTCTCTACCAACAAGAAGACTTGCTGTTGCTAGTGACATATGGATTTTTGGTCCGTCTTGTGATTGTTCAAGGCGAGGAGTTTTGGCCGTTTCGTCCATTACTATTGCCACCCCATTGTCAAGGCCAGCTACAAGATCGGCATTATCCTTGTTTTGTTCAACAATTCTATAATATTCGTTAAGCTCAGGAATATTGGCCGTTTCTCTTTGAACAATTGTTGCGGCACCTTGTAATTCCGCTCTCCTGGCAGGGCTAGCAAGTTCGCCGGCTATTGATCCATTTTCTATTGCCCGAATTAACGGTGCAAAATCTCTTTGATAATCATTTTGTTGTCTACCGACTTCTTCTTGAAGCTCCGGCGGCAGTTGTCTTACCATCTCTTCGAGCGCTGCTTTTTGCTCTTCTGTTACCGGACCTTCCGGTGCGGGAGTTGAAGATTCTAGATTTTCAGCTTGTTCAGACTTTCTAGCAAAGTTTATTTCCGCCCTGTCGCTTCCGAACATTCCAAAATTAACTCTCCATCCAGCCGGAAGAAGTGGATTGGAGGCCTCTCTTACTGTGTCAACTAATTCGGGAAATCCAACCATGCCGTTTTTCATTTTCATAGCATTTTCTAATCGCAATAATTGATTTTCAAAATCGTTGGTGTTTGACTGTGGTGGGTTATCTCTAAGATAAGAGAGTAGTTGTTCTGTAGTAAATCTCAGTGTTCTATAATCACCAACTGTTGTCTCTAGTTTTTTATCTACATCAAGCCTTATCGCCTCGGCAGTATTGGCTGAAGCGCTTAGTGCTTCGGGCATTATTTCCCCGACAGGTCTATGGGTTGTCTCGTCGGTTTGAATTTGATCCTGTCTAATTCTTTCTCGACCTTCGGGGCCAATAATATCTGCCATGACTCCTGTTGCCGGAGTAGTGGTTTCTGTTTTTGGTTCTCTTGCGTTAAAGTATTCCCAAGAAAGGAAATAAATAGTACTTATGACGTGGAAGCTTCTTACCTCGTCGGACGACTCAAGCAGCCCTTTGATTCTAGGAGACGAATTGGCTATGTGTAGTAAAATTCTTTCTGCTCTAAGGGCAGATTCATCTCCATGCATTGTTCTAACGTTCTTTATGTAACCCGTAATAGCAGGTATGTCGCTGGTTGATTCTTTGCTTACGATCTCTTCCTTGGTTTTTCCTTTTAGTGCCAATATGGAGTCTTCAAAAACACTTACTACCTCCTCTTGGGAAGATTCGCTAAGTAATTCTCCTAATCCAAGAGGCAGGTCTTCCTCAATAAACCTTGTGATCGCTTCTTTTTCCGGCCTTTCAAGGTCAAGTCTTTCCAGAAGTTCATATAGTTTTTCCCCTAATTCTGCTTCTTCCGGATCAAGAGGAATTGCCGATTCGGTAGCGCTAGTTGGTTCTGATGATAGGCTTGGTTCGGGTCTCTTCCTTTCAAATTCAAGTCGGGCTCCATTATAACCAAATTTTGCATCATAAACTTGCCATCCGGCAGGTAATATTGGGTCAATAATTGTTTTCATCAGTTCCCTGCTATCAATAGATCCACTTTGAGCGTTGCTGTTGCTACTGTTTTCAATTTGCGTCAGAAGAGATTCAAGTCTGTCTTTTGATATTGCGGTTTCAGGAGGTGGATTGCCTCTAAGATATGCCATTAGTTGCTCTGTTGTAAGCCCTAGGGCTATTGCTTCCCCGGTTGCTGTATCAAGCTTTTTGTCTACTCCAAGTCTTACTGCCTCGGACGTATTATCAACAGCCTCAATGGGAGTTGCGTCACCGCTTAAAGCATATATTATGTTGTTTTGTCTTTGGTTTTCCGTTATTTCTCCAGGTGTGGGTATCGGCGCTGGCCTTGGTTGGGTTTTAGATTCAATGTACTCTCTTATAACCGGAATCTTGCTTAGGTAATTTGTAAACATGTCTACATACTGTCCTTTTCTATCCTGATTGTTGCCAAACCCAAAGGATTGGGATTCATATTCATAGGCAGGTGTTAAAAGATCCCCTCCGGTTACCCAAGACTGTCTTAATCCTGTGGATTGAATTGGACTATTGTTTTCAATTGCACCTATCCATACATTACCTGCTTGATCTTGGTTAAATATATATTTGTATAGTTTATTTCTGGATATAAATACTTGGGAAGTGTAGTTTCCGTATATATTGTTTGATTGGTTCCACGTGCGTAAGCTTTCCGCAAAATTAGGACCATCTCCCTCATTGGCAAAGGTTAAGTCCTCCGGTTTAATTTTTGTCCTGGGATCTTGCGGGAAGAAATTACCCTCAAGTTTAAGGGGTGTTGATTCTACCTCTGTAACATAGGTATTGCCGCTCTCTGTTTGTTTCTTAATGTCTCGTGCCGTTCCTGCAAAGATAAGATTAGGATCGGTAACCGTTTTGGGTTGAGTAGAGGTAGAGATATTTGCTAATCCCTCTTGTATATAAATCGGGAGAGTAATGCTTTCTTCTCCAAAGCCTTTTGAGAACCAGTCAATATTGCCCATATCGTCTGTTGTATAGCCGGGAAGATATCTAAATACTCCCTGTGAGCCGCTTCTGTAATAAGTTCTTGCAAGAAGCTTGCCGTCTTTTTCAACATACCCCACAAACGCAGTCCGCCCTCCGCTTGCAACATAAGGGTCAGACATATAGAAAGTAGGCCCGCCTTCAACTGTTATTTCGTGTTTTGGTCCAAGCCCCTCCTGTTCAAGAGTCTCACGCGTTAGGGTTTTGCCGTCAAATTCATCCCCATGGATTTCTACTTTGTCGAGGAGCTCTTTGCTTTTCTCGTTTTCGGTCTCGCTTATTGTGTAGGCGGGTATTCTTTCTTGTGCCGTCAGGCCTTCAATTATTCCCCCTGCTTGCTCTAATGTCTCGCCTGGTCTTGGTTGACGGGCAATTGGTTCTGCGTTTTTGTCATCCCCCCTGTCCATTCTTTCTAATGTGTGGCGAGGAGTGTAGGGAGTTGCAATGATCGGAGCTCTTTCTCCACCATGTTTTGCAGCCTCAGGTAGACCGGGTATCTTATTTACGTCAATTACAAAGTGGGTTGTGTTGATTGTATCCGGTGTGCGTCCTGTTCCAAGACCTGTTGCTAAAACGTTTAGTCTATGGCCGCTTGGTCCGCCATCAACTAACTCTCCAACTTCAAAAGCTCCAGGTTTTCCACCATGGGAAAGATTAAATACGTCTCTGTGATTAAACAGTTCTGATTCAAGCGGCCCATTGTTTAATCCGGCGAGCCTATTTTGATTAAGAAGAATTTGGGCTGCTTTTCCTTGGGTCATGCTGTTTGGGTCGGCATTTATATGGTGGGTAAAGTCTGTTGGGTCAAGTTTAAGATGGCCCCGAGCATCAAAGGCTATAAATAGAGCGTTTTGTGGATTGTCGTCCGTTGTAAAAGAGATTCCCATTTTCCCCTGGGCAAGGGCCTGGGCAACGTTGATTGACTCCGGAGAATTTCCGTTTTGAAAACTTGCTCCCATCATTCTACTCATATCAAAATCAACTCCCTTTTGCCCATTTGCGGCGGTAAATATGGAGTTATCTACTCGTAGTTCATTGCGGTCGGAAAATGGCGTATTATTGCCATACCATTGTCTTGTAATGTTGGTTGAATTTTTTGCCCATTCACCGCTTGGTCCCAATACGTCTTGGCTTGTTACCTGGCTATGGATTTCTCCTGCTGCGCCTGCTGCATTTAGATTGACGCGTCCATCTGCTCCAACAACATTACTAATTAAGGTGTGGTCGGGGTGATCTGCTGCTATTAGATCATAGTGTCCGCCGTTATTTACAAGTTCTGTTCCGTGTGGAATAGAAATGTCATTTCCGCCAATGGTTTTGTGGATTTCTCCAGCTCCACCGTCAAAGCCCATGTTTCCGGTGTGCTCCGGAGTTAAGTTGTGGTGGCGGGTTCCCAGTGCATCACCCACAAATTTCCTAACGTCGCCAGCCATTCTCGTAATTCCCGTGGCGCCATAAACCTTGTCTACTTTTCCGCCAACTCCATCTCCGTGGCCAACGTGGGGCACCTGATCCCTAATTCCTTGAGTATGGTGTCTAACGTCTCCCAGTGTTGTTCCTCCGTGAAGGCCAAAAGCTTCACCAATTAATGGTTGTAAAACAAGTCCGCCCACAGCTCCTGCCACTGATCCAAAGGCTCCGGCTTTAATAGATTGTCCAAGTCTATATCTGTTAAAAGCTTTGTCCTGCTCTTCAATATTTGTTGTGAATTTTGTTTTCCATTCGGCGCTAAATCTATCAGTTGCATCTTTTATTTCATCTGCTGTCATACCCGCATTCAGAAGTGCTTGTTTTGCTTCAACAATTCCTTTGATTAGGGCAAGGCGTCCCTGTTCTGCGCCTGCTGTCCCACTAAATGTAACAAGGTCTAGGCTTTTTTCAGAAGACACGTCAAGCCTTGTCCTTATCTCTGCCATTTTTCTCATGAGGGCATCACGATTTTCGCTAGCCTTGGGGCTTTCGGGAGAAAGATCCAGTCCTATGAGTTCTCTTATTCCCCGAGTGTCCGTAGCCGATTCATCCGCTCCTTCTTCTTTTGCTTTTCCATCAATGAGTTCGTTAACAGAAGCTGTGTTGTAGGCAAATTTTTCTAACGCTTCACGATTATGGCTCTTTGGTTTTATTTCAAAATTGTAAGCGCGTGCTACCTGGTGGGAAGCGCGGTCTAGTTTGAGATCGTAATTTCTTCTGACTGCGCCAATTACTGCTCCCGTCAGGATTCCTGAGCCGGGAACTATAAAAGTAGCGGCTCTTCCGGCATAGCCGGCTGCTCTGAATGCTCCGTAAAACGCAATAGAAGTAATTGCTCCTGCTGTTGCCGGATTTTTAAGGAACCCGCCAGGTATTTTGTTCTGTAGGTAGTTGGCAAGCTTGTCGGTGACATTGTATCTTGTGGCCTCGGCGCCCCAATCTGTGTTTGCTAATTTTATTGATACATATTGATCAATTTGTTCGAGCGCATATTTATTCGCGTCAATATCTTGTTTGACTAGGTTTCCCATCTCAAGTAGGTCAGTCGCAAAATAATCGGCTTGTCTTCCAAATTGGTTAGCGTCGGACCCAAACATCTCTTTAATTTGCGGGTCACCTTTTCTTGCTTCTACAAAAGCTCTCAATTTTTCTTGGACTTGAGCGTATTCTTTAAGGTCACCATTGACAATAGGTTTAATAATTTCATTTAACAGGGCCGTTTTTACTGCGCCCGTTGCTTCTTTTACATTCTGTCCGTAAATATGCTCGCCTGTTTTTAGTTGCTCAATTTTTGCTTGCCCGGCGGCCCTTTCTTCGCTTACTTGATGGTCTGCTGCAATTTCCGCATCCTTAGCAGCCTTTTTGGTAAGATTCATGTCAAGATACGAATTGTTATTTGCAATCATGGCCTTTGTTGCGCGATCAATATAAACCTGTCTGTAATATTCTTCAAATATCCTCATTCTGCTTTTCCTAAGCCAGTTAAGAGGATTAAGAATATTTCCGCGTCTTTGTTCTCGCTGAATTTGTTCTTCTGCCATTTCAGAGGCCTTTTTCCTAATATCCATTGCGCGGTTAACTATGTAGAACTCTCTCCTGAGCTCTTCAAGCGGAGTAGTAGGGGCGGGTGGAAGAGTTTCGTTTGTATTTCTTCCTTCTGGTGTCTGCCCCCCTCCTTCTGTTGTGTTGCCATTTCTGCTTTGAGTCTCCGTTGTTCTAGTGCCGTCAGGTCCTCCATTGTTGGGTCCTGGTTGTGGTCCGTCGGAGCCACTACCGGGCCCCGCAGGCGGTTCAGTTGGCCCGTTCGGGGGATTACCTTCGTTTGTCGGCTGCGACCACAAATAATCCAGTGCATCGTCAACATTCCAATCGCTAATATCATTCGGATTACCTACCCACCAGCCATGGAGCATGTTCTCTATGTCTGCATCCGAAATGTTTCGTGGATAAAACGAAGTTATGGGATCATGGATGCTTCTCTTGCTAATTCTATCTCTAACCTTATCTATTAGATCGTCTTTATTGTCTTCATCTCTTTTAAGTGCATCGTCGATGTCCCTATTAGACCAATCATTGTCATGGTTATTTTCTCTTTCGCCTTCATCGGGAACAATCTTAGGTTTTTTTGGAAGGTTGTCTTTTGGAATTCTTGGTTTGTCAGATGGGAGCACAAGTTCTCGTCTTCTGTTTAATATATCTCCTGCTAGTTTGTAGTTTTCATTTTCACTTCCCGTATCAAGTCGTGAGTCTTTTGCAATTCTATTAGCTTCTGATTGAATTCTTGCAAGTCTTTTTTCCTCATCCTTTCTACTATTTGGGTAATAATAATCTCGAGAGTTGTAGAGTAGGACCGTATCCCATTTTAAATATTGAGCCGCTTCTTCTGCGGATAATTCACCGCTCATGATTCTTGTTTTGAGAAAAGTTTGGAGCGAGCCGATTGGTATTCCTTCTTTTTGCTGTCTTCTTCTTCCGTCTTCTAGCTTGAATCTGTAGGTGTACGTGTCTTGTCCCCTATCAATTGTTTTTGCTTTAATCTCTTTTATAAGGTCTCTTGATGCTATCTGGTCCTGTGTTAGATTTTCTTCCGGATATGCTTCAAATGCTGCAAAGGCCTCATTAAAAGCTTTAAGAACAGATTCTCTGTCTCTTATGTTTTCGAGTCCTGCCGCTTTTCCCCCCTCAATTTTGGTGTCGGCGCTTGGGGAGGTTCCAGAGTCAACTTCGGGAACTCTGCCGTTATCATCTCCATCTTCGTTTTCTCCCCCTGTTGCTACGGGTGGTTTAGGGGGTTCATTGTTTCCGCTTC
>DASZRC010000037.1:0-5634 GCA_035549315.1 Patescibacteria group bacterium
AGGATATTGGTTGTTGAGCACGATGCATCGTTGACACCGAGCAAATTTGCACAAGAAATGGAAGCGGTTCGTGAAAGACCGAATCATAAGGTTGTGTGGTCAGGAAGAATTTCACCTCGCAACGAAGGACGTGACCAAAAGCCATTAATGCGAATAGCGGGTTAGCTAGCTGAGGAATTTAAATCTTCTTACAAGTGTTACAACAACACCCTGAATTTTCACATCAATTGGGTAGATTGGATCCATTTGGCTATTAGCGGGTTTTAAAACAATTCGCCCGTCTTCTCTGTAAAAACGTTTTAAAGTAGCAAGACTATCATCAACCAGCGCAACTACAATGTCACCATTCTTAGCAGTTTCCGTTTTTTCTATTATTACGGTGTCGCCATCCAGTATTCCGTCCTCAATCATAGAACTTCCTTTTACCTCTAGTGCATATGCAGTCCTTTTACCGGTTAACATGCTGGAGGAAACAGCAAAAGTAGCTTCAGGATCTGTATATGGTTCTAATGGCTGTCCAGCTGCAATGTATCCCATTAGAGGCAAGGTAAGAGTAGGACCAATTGCTTTTGGAGTAGCTCCCATCAAAATACCTATATTGTCTCTTTTTAAAATCTTAAGAGTTCTGGAGTTACCTTCTACTTTTTGAATGTATCCTTTTTCAACCATGGAACGAATAAGTGCATGCATTGTGGAAACACTATTTCTTCCCATTGCGTCTGCCATTTCTCTTAAAGTAGGGGAGTATCCATGTTGTTCTTGAAACTGGATTATGTAATTGAGTAGTTCTCTTTCTCTTCTATAAAGGACAGCAGTCATAAGTTTGTATTATGTATCTAGTATTTTGTATTTAGTATGAAAAAGACTAGAACAATATTAATAATATAGTTGAAAATTACTCGAACGTCAACTAATGTAAAATACGTCAAAAACAATCAGATAGGGTCATGATTTTTGGAGTATTTGCTTTACTAAAAGTGTTATAATTATAGGTCAACTTTTTATTATGGATTTTCAACTGGAATCAAAATTTAAGCCAACCGGAGACCAGCCGGAGGCAATTGATAAGCTAACCCGGGGCATTAAGAGTAACCAAAAAAGCCAAGTTCTTTTGGGAGTTACGGGTAGTGGAAAAACGTTTTCAATTTCTAATGTTATAAAAAACACAGGTCTTCCAACACTTGTTATTTCTCACAACAAGACACTTGCGGCACAACTCTATCAGGAATTTAGAGACTTCTTCCCAAAAAACGCTGTTTCTTATTTTGTATCTTATTATGATTACTACCAACCGGAAGCATACATTCCTACAACAGATACTTATATTGCAAAAGAAACAGAAATAAACGAAGAGATTGATAAGCTTAGGCTTGCTGCTACTACAAACATTTTAACAAGACCGGATACTGTTGTTGTTGCATCCGTGTCTGCAATTTATAATCTTGGATCACCCAAAGAATATGGCAAATTTGCCATGGAATTAACCCAAGGAGTAAAGATTACAAGAAACCAGATCCTCGATAGGTTGTTAGATCTTCAATATGCCAGAAATGATTACGCTTTTAAACGTGGAACTTTCAGGGTTAGGGGGGAAACAATAGAAGTTTATCCGGCCTATGAAGAAAGAGTAGTAAGAATTACGGTTACGGGAAGCGAAATAGAAAAATTAGAGGCAGTTGACCCACTAAATGGCAATGTAACAGAGCCAAAGCTTTGGACAATGATATATCCGGCAAAACATTTTATTACAGATAGAAGTGGGTATGAAAATGCTTTTGAACAGATGAGAAAAGATCTTGCCCTAAGAGTTACGGAATTAAAAGAGCAAGGAAAATTAATAGAGGCAGACAGGCTTACCAAAAGAACAGAATATGACATTAAAATGATAAAGCAGGTAGGTTATGTTAATGGAATTGAAAATTATTCCAGATATTTTGATGGAAGAAAACCCGGAGAGGCCCCTTTTACATTAATAGATTACTTTAGAGAAAGCGGAAAGCCTTGGCTTCTTGTTATTGATGAGTCGCATATGACTATTCCTCAAATTAGGGGAATGTACAACGGAGATAAAGCTAGAAAACAAACACTTGTTGATTATGGGTTTAGGCTTCCGTCAGCATATGACAATAGGCCATTAACTTTTCCAGAATTTGAAGCACGAGTCGATCAAACAATATATGTTTCTGCTACCCCAAATGAGTGGGAAATTAATGCAGCGGGAAGTGATAATGTTGTTGAGCAACTAGTCCGTCCAACCGGAA
This sequence comes from Patescibacteria group bacterium, assembly GCA_035549315.1. GTDB lineage: Bacteria > Patescibacteriota > Microgenomatia > Levybacterales > GWA1-39-11 > GWA1-39-11. The sequence continues at coordinate 2,262 of DASZRC010000037.1, forward strand.
TTGTAGACCCAGATATAGAAATACGTACAACAGATGGGCAAATTGATGACCTGATTTCAGAGATTGAAAAAGCTGTAGCTAAAAAAGAAAGAGTTCTTGTTACAACTCTTACAAAACGTATGTCGGAAGATTTGTCAGCTTATCTAGAGGAAAAAGGTATGAAGGTTGCTTATTTGCATTCAGAAGTAGACACATTACAAAGACAAGATATTTTGGATGATCTTAGATCCGGAGTTTACGATGTTTTGGTGGGTATTAATTTACTTCGTGAAGGTCTTGATCTTCCGGAAGTATCGCTTGTCGCAATAATGGATGCAGATAAAGAAGGTTTTTTAAGATCTAGGACTTCTCTTGTTCAAATTATGGGAAGAGCTGCCCGTAGAATAGATTCAAAGGTCATCCTTTATGCAGATAAAGATACGGATTCCATGAAGGCGGCAGTGGATGAAGTTGAGAGGAGAAGAAAATACCAGCTTGAATATAATAAGGCCCATGGAATCACTCCAAAAACAGTTGAGAAGGCAATACGTGAGAGGCTAGTTAAGAAAGTAGACGTTTTGGATGATCTAAAACCCTTGCTTGAAAAAGAAGTTTTACTTCCGGATGATAAAGAAAAAATTATTAAAACTTTGAGAAAAGAAATGCAGGAAGCAGCAAAGCAGTTAGACTTTGAAACAGCGGCATTACTTCGTGACAAAATACGTTATCTAAGAGAAAACTAATCCATATTCCTTCCTAAATTGCTATGTTATAATTCCAAGTTATTGTGTCGGAATTTAGACAGTACAATGTTTATGACAGATGGGTAGATCCGGAGTTTAATCCTCAGAGTGGCATTGCTAACGAAAAAGATATATATAGCCTTAATGTATATCTTGGTCCTACTGGCCGAAAAGCATTTCACAATCTTGCTGATATTTTTGGGGTAGAGCCAAATGAAAAGCTAGTTGAATATGCGTTAAAGACAACCGCAGACTTTTGTATTAGCGCAAGAGACGGAGAAGACCTAGTTGCCTCTTTAAAGAGTTCAAAAGAGGGGTATAAGCCTGAATCCCCAATTTTGGCTGCGGCTCGTAATGGATCGCCGGAGATTGATGTGCTCTATAGCTATGCTAAAGAAAAAAGAATAGCACAAGCTCAGGGAAACATTCTTAAAGTTGGTCTAAATGTAGAAGCGCAAAAATATGTTGACCAGATAGTAGGAATGATAAGGATTAAAGGACACGAAATAATAGCTGACCATGCTATCAGAATCGCTGAATGGGCGGCTTCAAAGGTTGACGGAGGGTATACTCTATATAAAATGAATCCACAAACTAGACGAGCAACTACTTATAGTGGAGTTTTTTTCACTCATAACAATATTAGTCTTCTGGACAGCCTCGCTTCAAAAGATATTGAAGTGGTTTATTCGGATCAACTATCCAATAATGCATAGTATTGGTTGAATAAAGATTTAATTATGCGTTATAATGGTACACTTTACGTGTTCGCACGTAGTAATTACCACACATGATAGACAAAATTATTGTCAAGGGAGCTCGGGAACACAACCTCAAGAATATTGACTTGGAGATTCCAAAAAACAAACTGGTAGTATTTACCGGATTGTCCGGTAGTGGAAAAAGCTCTTTGGCATTTGACACTATTTATGCAGAAGGACAACGAAGATATGTAGAATCTCTTTCTTCTTATGCTCGTCAATTTTTGGGTATTATGAAAAAGCCTGACGTGGATTTAATAGAAGGACTTTCTCCGGCTATTTCTATTGATCAAAAATCTACATCCCACAACCCTAGATCTACAGTTGGAACAGTTACAGAAATTTATGACTACCTAAGACTTCTTTATGCAAGAGTTGGACACCCTCATTGTCCAAATGATGGGACGGAAATTAGTAGAACTACCAAAGAAAAAATTGTAGAAGACATAATAATGAAGTTTACAACTGGTACGCCCGTAAGAATAATGATTTTGGCTCCAATCGTTAAGGGTAGAAAAGGTGAATACCAAGATTTATTTAAAGATCTTAAGAAAAGGGGTTTTCAGAGGATCAGAATTGACGGCCAAATTTTTTCACTTGATGATGACTTGATTTTGATTAAAACCAACAAACACACAATAGAAGCGGTTGTTGATAGGCTAACCCTTGATAAAAACTTTGAAAGACAGCGCTTGGTTGATTCTGTAGAGCAAGCCCTAAACTTAGGCGGACGTGAATTGATAGTTACAAAAATTAATGACAAAGGTTTCTCAATGCCTGATAAGCCAAAAGATATGGAGGATACTTTTTATTCTGAAAAATTTGCCTGTCCAAAATGTGGGTTGGCTTTAGCAGAAATTGAGCCAAGGCTTTTTTCATTCAACTCTCCATACGGTGCTTGTCCAAATTGTAATGGTTTGGGAATGATCCAATCCGTAGATGAAGACAGAGTATTAAATCCACACTTATCAATTTCAGAAGGTGGAATCTTGGCTTTTGCAAATATTTCTTATCAAGATACCTGGCTTGCAAGGACTTTGAAGCAGGTTTTTGATAAGGTAGGTATTCCTCAAACAAAGGAGATTAGAGAACTAACAGAAGAACAAAAGAATACATTGTTGTACGGTACAGGAGACGAAATCTATGAAATCAAAGGTACAAATAGATTTGGTGAAAGAACTAGAATTCATGAAACTTATCCTGGGGTTGTAAATTACTTACTCAAAAAACACGCAGAAACAGAATCAGAACTAATCAAAAAAGAAATTGAAAAGTTTATGACAGAAATTGTTTGTGAAGTCTGTCATGGCCAAAGACTCAAGCCTGAAGCCCTATCTGTAACTATTGATAATAAATCTATTGTTGAACTATCTGATATGTCTATAGAAAAATCATTTTTGTTCATAGAAGCTTTATTTGTAAAGTTAAATTCTCGTGAACAGCAAATAGCAAAAATGATACTACGTGAAATCACAAGCAGAATGAAGTTTTTGGTAGATGTTGGGCTCTCATATCTTACTTTATCAAGAAATGCTACTACTCTTGCAGGCGGAGAAGCACAAAGAATTAGATTGGCATCACAAATTGGTTCCGGATTGTCCGGAGTCTTATATGTTTTGGATGAACCATCAATTGGTCTTCATCCCAGAGACAACACAAAACTCATAACAACTCTTAAAAAATTACGTGATTTAGGAAATAGCGTAGTAGTTGTTGAACATGACAAAGAAATGATGCTTGATAGTGACTACATTTTTGATATAGGTCCAGCTGCAGGCGAACAAGGTGGAAGAATTATGGCAAAGGGAACACCACAAGAGATAATGGAAGATCCTGCATCTTTAACGGGAGAGTATATATCCGAAAGAAAAAAGATTGTTAACAGAAGAA
>DASZRC010000038.1:0-57649 GCA_035549315.1 Patescibacteria group bacterium
AGAAAAAAAATAAAACTTCTAACAAAAAAGGGAAATAGGTCAATAGGACGTAATTTTGCAATTAAAAATACAAAAGCAAATATAATAGCAATAACCGATGCGGGTTGCATCCTAGACAAAAATTGGTTTAAAAATATTACCTCTCCGCTTAAGAAAATTAAGGTCGATGTAGTTGCCGGATACTATAAAGCCAAATCAAACAGTACATTCCAAAAGTCTTTGGTGCCATATGTATTGGTTATGCCGGATAGAGTAGATTCAAAAAAATTTTTACCTGCAACAAGATCTATGGCAATTAGAAAAAGTGCTTGGCAACAAGTTGGGGGATTTGATGAAAGCCTTTCTAATAATGAAGATTATGCTTTTGCTAATAAAATACAAAAAGAGGGATTAAATATCGAATTTACTAAAAATGCCGTTGTTTATTGGATTCCAAGAAACAACCTAAAACAAGCATTTGTTATGTTTTACCGTTTTGCAAAGGGAGACATGGAGGCAAATATTTTTAGGCCAAAAGTAGCTTTAATTATTGTTCGCTATATTATTGCAGCATTTTTGGTTTTATTTTTCTTTAATACTCAATCACTTTTTATTCTTTACTTATTGTTTATTATTTTCTTCCTCTATTTATATTGGGCTGTTGCTAAAAACTATAAATATGTAAGAGAGCCATTAGCAATTGTATATTTACCTATTTTGCAGTTAACTTCTGACGCAGCAGTATTATTGGGAACTTTATTTATTTTCTGTGTTAAATATTTTGCTGGAGTATCTTTAATATCTTTTATTTATTTAATTTTTAAAGGTATAAATTTACCATATGTTGGACAGAATGCATATAATTTTATTACCTATTCTTTAATTGCTCATAACTATAACCAATTTGGCTATTTACAGACTAAGTTTGCCCCTTTGGTTTCTGTTTCAGCTGGTTATCCATTAATTCCGGAATACTTTATTCATCACCCGCCACTTCTATCTATTATTGAGTCTTTATTTTTGAAAATATTTGGAGAAGGGTTTTGGGTGGGAAGATTTATGTCCATTTTATTTACAGCAGCATTAATATTTGTCATTTACCTTATAGATAAAAATCTTTCAAATAAAAAACAGGCAAGTGTTACGTTAGCAGTTTTATGTCTATTGCCGGCAACAATTATTTTTGGAAAGATGGTTGGTCAAGAACCCCTAGTCTTATTTTTCACTCTCAGCTCTTTGTATTTCTCAATTAAATATGTAAAAGAAAATAAATCTAGGAATTTATATTTTGCTTTTATATCAATAATATTAGGGGTTTTATCAGATTGGCCGGCAGTTTATTTTGCATTATTTCTTTTACCACTTTTTATAAGACATAAAAAAACTAAACACGGGTTATTATTATTGGGGACTTCATTAATAACAGCCGGTATCTCTGTTGGTTGGATAGCATTCATTAGATCAGGCCTTTGGGATTTAAAAAATGCTGCAGGATCCAGGCTTTTTACGGCACTAAATTCTATTCCCCTTTGGCCCATATTGTGGGTAGCTACAACAGTTTCCAGATTCTTAATTTACTTTAGTCCGGTATTTGTCTTTTTATCATTAGTATTTAGTTTTCGTTTTGTTAAACGATTTAAATTGTTAAGTGATAGGGATCTGGTTATTTTGATTTTAGGTTTCTTTGGTTTGTTTCATTTGATGCTTTATACAGAAGCATCTTTTACCCATCCCTACCTTATTATATATTTGGTCCCATTTATTGCTATGTCAGTGTCAACTATTTTGTTAGGAATTATAAATAACAAAAGTTATTTTGCTTTTTTTGCGATATTTTTATTTAGCATAATATATTTGTTTACCATCTGCTCAGTAAAGGAAGAACAAATTGTATCAAATGCCTGGCGATATCAATTGGCCGAGGCTATGTCGCCACAGCTATCTAAGTATGAGACCGTAATATATAACGTAAACTATGTAATAGATCCGGACATTTGGAGATATCCTTTATTAATTAACCCTAAGCTCCAAGATAAAAACAACAGTTCCTCATTTCTTTCCCACTACAATCATTATGTGTATTCTTGTTCGCCGAGTTGCGATATTTATGGAGGCCAAATAAATAGTCTAAAAAATAGATATCAATATGTGGACTATAAATCTGCCAATGGAGAAGCTTATTTATTTTATCTTAAGAAGAAACGGGACAATAATAAAAAAAATAAAACATATTATGTGGAAACGAGCAAGATTAATGATGGGTTTTTTATAGGTTTTTATAGAAAAGTTAGGGATTTACTAAAAACTCCTCAAATATAATGAAAAAAGATAGATCTTTATTATTTAAGTTGGGCATATTTATTAGTTTTGCTTTGATTGCAATGTTTCTGTCTTTTAGGTCAATCCGTGATAGTATTCCTCCTACGCCAATTTCTTCAAATGGCATAGTAGGGTATAGCCAATATTTTGGCTACCCATTATATTTTGACAGTTTTATATTTATTGGATTCATATTATTACCACTTATTTTTTTTATATTTGCCAATTTTTTTAGGAATAAGAAAAAATGAAAAAAGAATATATAATTTTATTCATTATCTTAAGTCTTATATCCCTACCTAATTTAAGCAATCTATGCAGGGGATATTACCCTTTATTATTTGATAATCAAATATTGTTGTCCTGGCAGTATTGGGTCAATCAAAATCTATTGCCTTATAGGGATATATATTACCAATACGGTATTCTGTTTTTTTATAAGGGACATAATATCTTTTTTTCTACTGTCTATTACTTTATAACTCCGTTTTTGTTGGTTTATTTTTACTCTCTTAGTAAAAAGATTTCTAAAAATAGTGCATATTCAATTAGTTTTATATTTTTATTGTACTTATTTGTTAATCATATAGTGGGATATGAAATATTTACACGTTACGGTTCGTTTCTTGGTCTTGCATGTATATTGGGCGAAATTCTATATGGGTATAAAAAAGAATTTCCATATACAAAACTTTTAAGTCTTGCGCTAATTAATGGTTTGGTTTTTTCTCTACTAAATGATGCCGGTATTTATGCCTTGGCATTGTCAATTCTATTTTTATTTATAGATAACTTAATTAGAAAATTGTCTTTTGTTAAATTTTTTCAAAAGAGCTGTGTTTATCTAGCTGGTTTTATAACAGGATTCACTCCATATTTAGTTTACTTATATATAAATAAATCTTTGGGAAGTTTTGTTTCTTCATTTTTTGAACTTTCGGAGTTGCAGCAGTTGGCAAAGACGCCCTTTTTCCATGGTTTTATAAACTTAGATAATTTATTTACAGTTTTGATTTTATTCCTATCACTTACTTGGGTTTGTTTTAAGTTTTACCAAAAAAATAGACTATCTCTTGCTACTTATATCCAGGTTGGCCTAATAATTTCATTAGTAATTTTGGAACAAAAGAGTATATGGAGGCATATAGATGGACAGCTAACATTTGGGGCTTTTATATTGGGTTCTATGCTTTTAGTTGAAATGAAAGACTTCTTTAAAAGTTTCAGATATATTGCACTGCTAGTTTATATATTTGTTTCCTTATTTATATTATTTGTTTTGCCATTTAAAAAATTTGTATTTAATCAAGGTTCTTATACATGTAGTAACCGATTTGAGATTCAAGATAGAAATTACTTGGATGTGAAAAAAGCCTTGGATAAAACTAAGAATTTTAATGGAAAGATATTTAGCTATCCAGGGGATACGATTTTTTATATTATTTTTAGGCAAAAACCACCATACTATCCCACAAGCTTTGAAGCCGGTTCAAAAAAAGCTCAAGCAATGTTAATAGATTATATAGAAGGTGAAAAAATAGATTACGTAGTATATAACTACAAAAACACAGCTATTCAGGATGGGGTCCCCAACTATCTTAGATCCTCTTATCTAAGTAGATACATAATTGATAATTTTAGGCCCTACAAAGTTGTGGGTAATTTTCTAATTCTTCATAAACAAAAAAATAATGATTTCTTTAATTCTCCAATAATAAGTAAGTTGCCTGAGTTTAAAAATTATCTTTTAACCGTTGACCTAGAAAATATTCCACGTTCGGAAGGGTATAATAAGGCGTCTTATTTAGATCGAGATCATAGAATATTTGGTGGGCCAATTTCATATATTAACGATAAGCTTAATAGTGAGAAAATAAGCTCCAAGGACTTAATTATAGAGGTTAGTTTCAAAAATACGAGCTCAGGTTTAGAAAAAGTTGAGTTTATCGCTAATAGCGGAGAAACGGTTAATCTAATGTTTAAAAAATGTCCCGCATCTTATTCGTGTATTATAGACCTTAATAACTTGCCATATTTTTACAATAGCAGGATTATTCAAAATATATCTCTAAGCGATCCACAAAATATTAAGAGTATCAATTTTTATAGCTACCCTTACAATTCGCCATTTTTCTAAAATGGTTTACAATTAACATATGGGTTATTTAAGTCATACAATCAAGGGTATAAGTTGGTCCGGGGCCTTAAGGGTTGCTATTCGAGCTATTTCCGTACTAAGAGTAGTGATTTTGGCAAATCTGCTTAGCCCAAATCAGTTTGGGCTGTTTGGAATTGCAACAATTACACAAGCTTTGCTCGAGGTGTTCCTAGAGACGGGTGTTAATGTTTTCTTAATTCAGGAAAAGTCAGATATTAAGAAGTATATTGATTCGGCATGGGTTGTTTCAATTGTTCGTGGGTTCTTAATGTTTGGAATTTTGGTTTTGGCCACACCATTTATTGCCGGGTTTTTTAAAAACAATGCAGCGATCGGCGTGTTGTTGTTAATATCCGTTGTTCCGCTTCTCAGAGGCTTCATCAATCCTTCAATCGTTTATTTTCAGAAGGATATAAAGTTTCATAAGGAGTTTGCTTATAGAGTTGCTCTTTTTGCGGTAGATACTATCTTTACCATTATTTTGGCGTTTCTAACTCACTCTGTTTATAGTATGGTAATTGGTGTAATAGTTTCTGTAATTTTTGAAATATATATATCGTTTAGATTTGCCAGTCCTAAACCAAAACTTTCATTTAATCCGGATTACATGAAGCTAATTTTCCACAGAGGAAAGTGGGTCACTTTATTTGGAATATTCAGCTACGTTGCCCAGGAGGGAGATACAATTGCTGTGGGAAGACTTATGAACACAACAGCTTTAGGACAGTACAATATGGCATATACCGTTGGTACGCTGCCAATAGAAGCTTCCGATGTAGTAAACCAAGTAGTTTTCCCGGTATATACCAAAATAGCTCACGATAAAGTTAGGTTATTCAACGCCTTTATGAAAACGACTCTGTTGTTAACTTTTGGAACGGGTTTTATTTCTCTAATAATATTCTTGTTTGCATACCCAATAGTTCAAATTTTAGGCACTCAATGGCTACCAATAATACCCGCACTTAAATTAATAGCAATATACGGGGTCTTACGTGCAATATTTGGTTCAGCGTCTGCTTTGTTCCTTGCGGTAGAAAAACAAAGTTATGTTTCCCTTATGACTTTCTTCAGGGTTTTAGGACTTATTTTGACAATTGTTCCGTTAGTTACAATGTATGGCTTAGTTGGGGCAGCCTATTCTGTAATTTTTTCAGTAATTATAGAAATTCCAATAATATTATTCTTGATTTCAAAAGTTTTCACCGGTAAAAGTTATACTACCAAATAGGTACCCAGAATTCTTCCATTATAATAACCTGAATAAATATAAGCGAAAAAAGTATTATAAATTGAAGTTTATTGAATCTTAATTCATTGGTAATAAAATTTCCAACAAGAATTACAGGGAGAAACATAAATGGTAGCCATATTCTCCCCACTTCTCCTCGGCTAGATCCGGAAACTATCAGCGCAATAAAAACTAACCAAAAAACATATAAAAATCTTTTATTTAAGTCTTTCAAATCAAATTTTTGTTTTAAATAATAGATAGTTTTGTAAATAAAAATCAATGAAATGGGAAAGCCCATGTATACAAAAAAGTCGTAAGGATTAAATATTAGCCATGGTAGGTAGTCACGGCTTGCTTGATTATGTACCACAGCAATTATTGATTGAATTAAATCAAAACCTATTAGTTTTAACCCTAGAAACGATATTAATACTCCAACAATATAATAAAGGCATATACCAAGTACATTTTTATTATTTTCAATAAAATAAGAAATAACACCAAATACTATAGCGCCAATTAAAACTGTTAAGATAGCAGCTGTAAAAAATAAAGAAAAAGCAGTAAAGCATCCGGCCCAAAATAAATACATGTTATTTTTACTATCAATCCCTATATATATAAGTAAGACAAGCACGATGGCAAGTATTGCGTAAAAAGGGTCAAATATTAGGGCAAAGAATGAAAGACTTGGGGTTATAGAATAAATGATTGTAATTTTAAGTGAATTCTTGGAATCCTTAATTATTTTTTTTGCTAGAAAATAAAAGGGAACAATTGTAAATGCAGATACAAGGTGTAGTAAGAAGGGCAAGCTTATTGCTGCGAGTCTCTGATTAAATGTCAATTGCGTCCAGAGATTTTTTGCCCAACCAACTTGCAAGTTGTTAATGTAGTGGAGTGCATTTGTGGGAAGTATAGATAATAACCCAATATAGGCTTTTATGAGTAATACGGCCCCCGGTGTATGACCGCTTGAATGTTGGGCTAGATGTCTTGCATTAATAATTTCAGGATATGAATTAAGAAATGAGCCTATATCATTAATTTTAATTGCCGTTGTAAAATATCCATTAATGCCTGGGTCAACCAGCCTTCTAAATAAGACTCCAATTCCAAATCTACTAAAATAAACCAAAGCTATTTGGAAAACAAAAGTTAATAGTCCTAGCAAAAATAATAAATACCATTCTTTTCTTTCAATATTGTTACTTTTGTAAATATAATTGAATATTGCTAAGTAACCAATAAATATTGGAATAAAAATCCAAGCTTTACTTATTGTATTAACAAAATAGTATGGCCATTGAGAAGCAAGGCTCGAATCTATTGGTCCACGAAAATAAGGTGACAGATTTATAGCTAGACACAAGAAATAAAAAAGACTTATAAATACTGTTGTAATAACAAGCTTATTAGATTGAGAATTTTTATAAAATGAAATCATGGTAAAAGTTTGGTATCATTGTAGCGAATAATGCCTGTAAAAAAAATCACTAAAACCAAAAAGAAAAAAAACAAGCAAAGTTTATTTCTTCAACTTATTAATAGGATTAAGAATATAAAATCACAAGAGATATTGGAGTTTATTTTGGCCAACAAAATATTAATACTTGTAGTTGGTCTATATGTTTTGTTAATGACTTCAACAATTAGATGGGGTTTACCCAATAATAGCCACCCATTTCCATACTTCATGGATGAATCACATCAGGTTCAGGCTGTTAGGACTGTTTTTAAATATGGGACTTCAAACTATCCGCATCAAGAAAATGGACCAATGTTTCACTATATCATCTCCGGTTTTTTGATAGCGCCTTTTTATGTAGTTGGCTTAATTAACCCATTTGCTATAAAGTCTGCTATAGCATCTCCTGACCTACAGCAGGCAATATATGTCGCATTTAGAGGAACCATTATCCTTTTTGGAGCATTATCTATTATTTTAGTTTGGATTCTAGCCAAAATTTTAAAAATTAACGAAAAACTCTCTATACTTTTATTCTCATTAACTCCAGTGTTTTTAATTGTCAGTGGTTACTTTAAATATGATGTCCCATTTATGTTTTGGACCTTATTGTCAATCGTGCTACTTTTAAAATACAGTAAAAATCAAAACTCTTTAACTTATTTAATAGCGGGTATCACATCAGCTATGGCATTGTCTACAAAAATTACAGGTATTCCGCTTTTTGTAATTTATATATTTTCTTTCTTTTATTTCACTCATGACTTTTTTAAAAAAATTTGGACTTTGGTAAAGGGAATTTTGGTATATGCTTTGGTATTTATATTCCTTGGTATACCGGACATTATATTTGAAGGAAGGAGTATGAGTGAATATTTATACTACAACATAATTCTGAACCCACAAAATGATAAAACATTATTGTTCGGAGTTTCTCATTTGGAATATACTTTTGCACAATTAATTCCAACTATCTACGGACACTTTCTGGCAGGCATTGTTTATGTTTCAGTAATTTATTTAGTAATAAAAGTCATTAAATATATTTTAAATAAAAAATTTAATAACATTAAAGAAGAAGCTTATATATTATTAGTGTTGGCAATATTTTCTGTTAGCTTGATCCCGTTATGGGTAATTGCTGCAAATAGGGCATTAATATTACTCCCTTTTTTAATATGTGTATGCCTAATCTTTATAAGAGATTTGTGCAATAACCTGATTCCTGATTTTAAAAAATTACTTGTTGTAGTTATTGTATTTGGAATGATAATGCAGGTTTTTGAAACTTATTCATGGGTCGGTTTAAAATATATCGAAGCTCCGCAAGTCACTGCGTCCAAATGGCTTGTTCAGAATGTCCCACACGGAGAAACCTTGGGAATAGAAAATATCCCAGTATATGAAATGTTGCCGGATCTGGTTGTAAAAGAGTTTTATGAAAAGCAATATAACATTCAAAAAAAATATAATTTTAATTATGAAATAATAGGTCCGGATTCAAAGAAACTTCCTAGAGTTATAGTTCTTTCTAATGCAGAATTTGAAGATAAATATAGAAGTACATCTCCTAAGAAAGAGTTATTTGAAAATATGAAAAAACAAAACTACAAACTTGTGGCAAGTTTTTCCCCTCCACTTGATTATCATAAACTGTTCACAACGGACATAAATTTTGTCATGGTGGGGATGAGCGGAGAACCACTTAATATATCAGTGTATGTTAAATCAAAAAAGTATTAATAATTCTGACAAGTAGGCATTAAATTGATATAATTGCACCACTTATGAAGATAGCTTTTTTTCATGAACTGCCGCAGGGAGGAGCAAGGATCGCTGTTAATGAAATTGCTGAAAAATTGAAGAAAAAACATCAGGTAGACCTCTATTTGGTAGATAGTGCCGGGCCATCAAAATCGGAAAGACGTAGTTTTAACAAAATTTATTTTAGCAAGTTTATAGATAAAGAGTGGACGGGTAAAGATTGGAGTAGTAGGTTTTATAAAGATACTGTTGAAAGGATCAAGTTATATAAGCTACATAAAAGAATCGCACAAAAAATTGATAAGAGAAACTACGATTTTGTTTTTGTAAACGCTTCAAAGTATATTGAGTCGCCTTTTATTTTGAGATTTGTAAAAACATACACGGTATTTTATATGCATGATCCACATTTTAGAATTATATATGAACCAATTCTTGATATACCGCAAAACCTAGATTCCCCCAGATATGTATATGAAAAAATAAATAGGGCAATATTAAAATTACTGGATAAGCAAAATATTTCCAATGCTAACTTATTAATTGCAAACTCTGAATATACTAAAAAGACGGCCCTTAAGAGTTATGGTAAAAAAAGTGTTACAGGATATTTGGGTGTTGACACTAATTTTTTTAAACCTGCATTTAAAAAAAGGACAATAGATTTATTATATATTGGTTCAAGAGATGTTCTAGATGGATTTAGATTGCTTAGTGATGCTTTGGATTTAGTTAAATCGCCAATAAGGCTAAAGACTATATTTAAAGAAGACGAATGGGTAGATAGAGATCATATTAGGGATTTATACAGAAGATCAAAAATGGTAGTTTGTTTTGGAATAAATGAGCCTTTTGGTTTAATTGCAATAGAAGCGATGGCAAGTGGTGTTCCGGTAATTGCTCTTGACGAAGGGGGTTATAGGGAAACAATCTTAAATAATAAAACCGGATATCTGGTTCCAAGAAATGCGCAAGTAATTGCACATAAGATTGATTATCTCCTAAAACATAGTGATAGGGTAGCAAAACTCGGAAGAAAGGGTAGGGAGGTTGCTTTAGATAGATGGTCTTGGAAAAGGCGAATAAAGGAATTGGAAAAAATATTTTCTACAATTAAATAATGTTTAAAAAGATAATTAACAACCTGTATGCTCCTTTTGTTTTTGGATCCGGCCTTTTTATATATTTGCAGCTACAGATATACAATTTAGGACTAAATTTTAGGGATGAGGGCTTTTCATATCTTAATGCAGTGAGGATATTAAATGGCGACATACCTTATAGAGATTTTTTCATGACGACTACGCCCGGAAGTTTTTATTTGCTCGCTTTGGCAATAAAAATATTTGGGTTGGCACTTATTGAGGCCAGAATAATATATATAGTTTTGGTAGTCATATGTTTGTTTTTTGTAAGCCTCACTTATAAGATTAAACAATTTAATAAATACGTTTTATTAATTGGTTTGGGTCTTATGTTTTTGGGTCCTAGCGCAATTGCTTCCTATAATATTGGAGCTTTAACACTATCTGTAATATCTTTTTATTTTCTTTCAAAAGGGTTAGATAGGAAAAAAGGAAAACTAATATTTATTTCCGGATTAGTAATTGGTATTGTGTTTTTATTTAAACAAAGTTACGGGATATGGATAGGCTTAGGATTCTTGTACTTAATATTAATTGAAAGATTTAAAAAATTCGGTTTTAAAGACAAATTTATTGCCAACTACATACTTGGAGGGTTGGTTTCTACTGTTCCGTTTTTAATTTACTTATACATAAACCATGCCCTTACTCAATTTATATATTATTCAGGAACTTTCTCTAGAATGGTTAAGGCTCACAGGACACCATTCATTTTAAAAAGCTTAATCTCTATTCCCCTAATGTATATCATTTTGAAGTATTTCGTTCCTAGGGTATCAAAAAAGCTTATATACATAGCATTATTATTAATATTAATTGCTGCTTTCCTAATAAACTTTAAATTTGGGATACATTATTTTGAGCTATCAAGAATTTATTACGGATTACTGATATTTTTTCCACTTTTAGCCCTTGCATGGGTAAAGCCAAACAATAAAGTTAAAATGATATATAGAGTAGCAATATTTTTGTTAGTGCTCTTTCTGGCAAATGCATCTTCCGGTAGAGAATTGGGGACCGTTATGTGGGTATCGCCGGTTTTCTTTCCATTAATAATACTCGTAATAGAATATCTTTCAGCCAAATATAAAAAAATAAATATTGGGGTATTTAATTTTGCAGCAACAATATTAATATTAATCCAAGCTTTATATTTTTCTTGGAATTCAATAAATCCAAATGGAAGAGTGTACGTATCTTACAAAAAATCCGAATTGAAGTATGAGCTTAGTGAGCCCCAAGCAAAGGGGATAAAAGTTTCCCATGAGGATAAAAAAGAGTTAGATTACGTTATATCAAAAATAAATAAATACCCTAAGAACAAAAAGTTGCTATGTTTTCCTTACTGTCCGTTAATGAGTGTAATAACAAACAGAGATAATACTTCCTATTATAACTTTTTTTATCCGGAAGCATTTCTACCGGAAGACCAACCATATGTCATTGATGAGCTTAAAAAAACCAATTCAATAATTGTAATTCAAAAGGTGGGAAAACTAGAGTTGGAGGCAAATCTGGAAGATAAAAGATTTGGTAAGTTAAAAAAATATTTAATGAGTCACTATAAGAAGGCGTTTGAAACAAAGGACTTCATAGTTTATCAATAGGCATATGAGAAGAGTCGACTTATCAATAATTATTGTAAATTACAAAGCCGGGGAAAGTCTATTTAGATGTTTAGATTCAATAGTTTCTTCAGTTAAAGGTGTTGGGTATGAGGTTATAGTTGTTGAAAATGATATTAATACTAATTTAAGCAAAGAACTTAAGAAATATAAATTTGTAAAGTATATTAGGCCTGATTCCAATCTAGGCTACGGAACAGGTAATAATCTGGGGGTTGATCATGCAGAGGGTAAATATGTTTTTATTTTAAACCCAGACACGGAAATTAGAAAAGGAAATGTAAAATTATTGTTAAATAAATTTAAAAAGCCAAAGGTTGGTTTAGTTGCCCCCATTTTAGTGGATAGTAAAAATAACCCCTATATTTTACAAGGAACAGATAAGCTAAATCCAATTAACGCCGTCTTCTCTTTATCTATATTAAATAAAGTTTGGCCGAATAACCCCATTGCCAAAAAATATTGGATGAAAGGGTTGGATAGAAGTAAAGATACACTTGTAAAAGTGGCACCGGGAACTGCATTTCTTATGGAGAGAAAACTATTCAATAATATTGGCGGATTTGATGAAAATTTTTTCTTATATTTTGAGGAGCATGATTTATGTGACAGAATTGTTGACAAAGGATACAAAGTATATATAAGCCCAGATTTAGAAGTTTATCACGCATGGGGTTTAAGTACAAAAAAAAATAAAGAATCAAATACTTTTTTTTCTAAAAGCCGCTATTATTATTTAAAAAAACATTATGGTTTTCTTCCCGCCCTTTTTACTACGTGGATTTTGAATTTTAATCTGGAATATTTAATTTTATTCTCTACTATTGTTCTTGGTACTTTTCTGCGACTTGATAGACCGGGTCTTGCTATATTTATCCAAGATCAGGGGTGGTTCTATTTATCCGCAAGAAATATGATTTTAACGGGGACCATTCCCTTAGTGGGTATTACGTCTAGTCATACATGGTTGCATCAAGGTGCCTTTTGGACGTATTTACTTGCTCCTTTTCTTTCAACATTTAATTTTAACCCTTATGCAGGATTTTATTTGGCCGCAATGTTTGGAATTGGTTCAATAGTTCTTACTTATAAAGTAGGTAAGCGATTTATTAATAAAAATTTTGGATTACTGGCTGCTGTCTTATATGCAGCATCACCACTAGTCGTAATCCATGAAAGAATGGCTTACCATACTGCTCCCATTTCATTTTTTGTACTTCTTTTAATTTATTCACTAAATAAATGGGAAAAGGGTAATGTGTATTTCTTTTCAATCTCAATATTTATAATGTCTATTCTTTATAACTTGGAGCTAGCAACAGTTGTATTTTGGCCGGTAATAGGGCTTATTTGGCTTATTGGTTTTTACAATAAAAGAAAGTTTGTTCAAGATACATTAGGTAGAAACATTATTTTTCTATCCCTATTTTGTTTGGTGTTGCCCATGGTACCAATTATCCTTTATGATATAAATCATGGATACGTTCAGACCGTTAAGTATGCTGCTTGGCTTATATATAACCCTCTTACATCATTATTAAAATCAGGGAGCTCTTCCTCATCAGGAATTATCTTTTTTTCTTACTTACATATTCAAAGGATAATTTTTCTTAAAAGTATATTTCTGTCAATTATTATTTTGTTAGCTTCAATTTTTATAGTTTTTTTGGATGCTATTAAAAAAATCACAAGTTCTGTAGGAATAATATTTATTGCAACAGTCATACCAATAGCAGCATATATTGTTAGTAAAACTCCGTCCGAAGCCTATTTGCCCATGCTTTTCCCTGGAATAATTTTGTCTCTTGCCTACTTTTTTTACAAAATATTCCTTTTGAATAATAAATTGGCCATTGTTTTGGTTGTAATATTTGTAGGCGTTAATGCATATCAAGTCTATAGCAATGACTATCTTATAGAAAAACCTTACGGATACGGTTTACCAATAGAAAAAAGAATAGAGACTTCTAAAAAGATTATTAGCCTTACTCATGGTAAACCCTATAATCTAATCTACCAATCGTCCGGAAAGCAAATTAAATATTCAACAGAAAACTACGAATATCTTACGGCATGGTTAGGTAATCCGCCTGTATCTTATCCGGTGAGCGCAAAAATAGTTGTATTTGAAGGAGAGCATGGTATTAAACTTACTAGCCTTGATGTAAAATAAACAGATGACCGATATTAGCGTTGTAATTCTTACTAAAAATGAAGAAAAGAATATATATGACTGCTTAGAGTCTGTAAAAGATTTTGATGAAATAGTTGTCATAGATGATAACTCAACAGATAGAACCGTTGAAGTAGTAAAAAGCTTCAAAGGTAAAGCAACAAGTGTTTATAGACGAGAAATGAACGGAGATTTTTCAACTCAAAGAAACTTTGGTTTGGATAAATCTAAAAATGATTGGGTTTTATTTATTGATGCAGATGAAAGAGTGTCAAAAACACTTTTTAATGAGATTCAAAATATTTCCCAATCAGAATATAAAGGGTTTAGGATTAGACGAGCAGATTATATGTGGGGAAAAGAGTTAAAACACGGTGAGACGGGGAATATAAAATTGGTTAGACTGGGAGTAAAGAAAAGCGGAAAATGGACTGGAAAAGTTCATGAGGTATGGAATATAGATGGAAAAATAGGAATGCTTGATGGAAAGATAGACCATTATCCTCACCAAACAATAAAGGAATTTATAAAAGAAATAGATTTCTATTCAACACTTAGGGCAGAAGAGCTTAATCATAAAAGAGAAAAAGTAGGATTCTTCCAAATAATTTTTTATACAAAAATAAAATTTATTCAGAATTATTTTATAAAGCTTGGAGTTCTAGACGGGATAGGCGGCTTTATAAGTGCGCTCATGATGAGTTTTCATTCATTTTTGGTTAGATCAAAGTTGTATTTCCTCAATAATAAATGAAAAGTAAGTTACTGATAGGATTATTTGTTATCTATGCTACTTTAATTCTCCTAGACTATCTAATATATATACTTTGCAGAGCCAAAATATGTTTGAATTTGCCGTACTAGTAGGAATTTACTCTTATTTTCTTTTTTTACTTGGATTATTGGGTAGTCTGGGTATTTTTCCTTTGACTGCTTCTTTGATAGTTTTTCTAACTGTTTCTTTAACTATTTTTATAAGAAATCACCCATTATTAAAACTAATTAATTTTGTAAATAAATTAGCTACGGTAGAAAAAGCGGCTCTTTTTTTATTGGTAGTGCTTATGCTAATAAACCTAATTGGAGCATTGGGACCGGAAACTGCATTTGATTCATTGTGGTACCACCTTACAATTCCAAAAGTGTATCTTGCTAATCAAAAGATTTTTTATATTACCGGCGGATTGCTCTATTACTCAGTTATGCCAAAACTGATTGATATTATATATATTCCGTTTATTGCATTAAAAATTGATATTCTAACAAAACTTTTGAGTTTTTTGTTTTCGATACTTACGGTGTTTGTTATCTATAGGACAGCAAGATTATTTTTTACAAAACACATAGCATTAATAACCGTATTGGTTTTTTACTCTAATTTGGTGGTATCGTGGGAAGCGACTACATCATATATAGATTTTGGTAGAACCTTCTTTGAGTCTTTGGCAGTTTATTATTTAATAATTTTTCTAAATAAGAAAAAAAATGAGCAGTTGATTAAGATTGGAATTGCAGAAGGCTTGTCTATTTCGTCAAAAATTTTAGCGGTAGGATCACTTATTCCACTTTTTCTGACACTGTTGTGGGACAGAATTAAACTTAAAAAAATCTTTCTATGCATGCTAATTAGCGTACTAATTCCTTTACCATGGTTTATTTTTGCTTATGTCTCCACCGGCAATCTATTTTATCCATTTTTTAGCCCGTTGTTTCAAACCTACCCCGGCGTAGATTTATTAGCTCCTGTAAAGCTTTTAAGAAGCCCGGATCCTATTTCTCCAATATATTTTATTTCTCTTCCCTTGATAGTTCTATATTATAAAAAATACAAACCAATATATAAAAAAACTGTTATATATGCTTTTTTAACTTTTCTTGTTTGGTGGATATCTCCACAAACCGGTGGTGGAAGATTTTTGATGCCATACCTACCCGTTTATTCAATTTTGGTTGGGGGCGTTATCTTTTATTCAAGTAAAAATGTTGCTAAATATCTGACTTTGGTTGTAGTTTTTATTACCGTTGTTACAATCTTTTATAGATTAGGGGCAAATATGAGATATCTGCCTGTTGTTTTAGGAAAAGAGAGCAGACAAGAGTATCTTTCAAAGAACCTGAAATATGATTTTGGGGATTTTTACGACACAGATGGGTATTTTTCTAAACATATTACACAAAAAGATGTAGTTTTAACGTACAATATTCACAACTTGTATTATATTGATTTTCCATTTATAGACTCCACATGGATTAAAAAAGGAGATAAATTTAATTATCTCTTGGTAAGAGGAAACATACCAACAAGGTTTAAAAAATGGAAATTAGTTTATAAAAACAATAAAACAAACATTAAACTTTATTCTGGCGGAGGTAAAATGTGGGAATACTAGAGTTTTTAATTAATTTAGTAATATTTACTTTGCCCTTGGGTGCTGTCTTAAGATTTAATATTGCACCTAATGCGTTTTTGTATATACAAGATGCGATAGCCTTAGTTGTTTTTATAGCTTGTTTATATTTGTATATCCTTAAAAAACCTGACGTAAAAGACAGAAAAAACATCAAGATAATAGGCGTTTTTATTCTATGGGGGTTTATTTCTTTAGTTATCAATTCAAGTATACTTAATGGCCAAGAATTTATAATATCTCTTTCATACTTAATTAGATTTGCTTCATACGTATCTTTAATTATAGCCCCAATATTTTTGGCAACTAAATTTATAAAGTCAGTCAATATTAAATTATTAATTGGTGGGTCGGTCTTTACACTATTGGGATATATTCAATATTTTTATTACCCAAATCTTAGAAATCTATATTATTTAGGTTGGGATGATCATTTGTGGCGTTTGTTTTCTACCTTTTTAGATCCAAACTTTGCGGGGGCATTTATTGTTTTATTCCTGTTACTTATAAGTCAAAACATAATAGTAATTAAGAAAATTAGTAAACAAAAATTAAAGGCCGGCTTGTTTGGGTTGCTCTGGATTGCTGCGCTTGTTGCTATTTTACTAACGCATTCAAGGTCAGCCTTTATAATGATAGTAGTAGGGTTGGCTACGCTATTAACTATTCATAGATTGTATAAGCTAATGTTTGTATCAATTGTGATTATTCTCTTTTTATTTGGTATATTTTCTAATACAAAAATAGAAGGATTAAATCCCTTTAGAATTGCATCTTCTGAAGCAAGAATTGAAACGGCAGGACAAGCATTTGACATATTCTTAAAGAGTCCAATAATTGGTGTTGGTTTTAATTCATATCGCTACGCACAAGTAAGATATGGTACAAGAAGTGAAATTGGATCTTCAAAAAGCAATGCAGACGCGGGAACTGACAACAGCTTTTTGTTTGTACTAGCAACAACTGGGATTTTTGGTTTCTTAATTTATGTCTACTTTTGGGTAAATCTTATAAAAACCACTTACGGAGAAATTCAAAAGGGTAAAAATTTTTACGCGCCTATTGTTTTGGCTTCAATAGTATCACTATTTATTGATGCGTTTTTTATCAATAGCCTTTTCTATGCTCCCATAATGGCTTGGGTATTTATAACAATAGGTCTCATGGAGAGCAAAAAGGTTATGGTATAATCACTTTTGTGACAACCTCAAAAAAACCTGAAATATCTGTTGTCATACTATGTTTTAGATCCGGAAGGTTTGCCAAAACTTTTCATCAAGAGGTAGAAAAGGAACTTTTAAAACATAAACTTAACTACGAAATAATTTTAGTTGGTAATTATAAACCCGGCAATATAGATGAAACGCCACTTGTTGTAAAGAAAATATCCAATTCTAAGAAAAGGACCAGATATATTGCAAAAAAGAAACTTAAATCTACTCATACAATGGGATGGGACGTAAAATCGGGTTTAGCAGTAGCACGCGGTGAGACTATTGCAATTATTGATGGTGATGGTCAGGTTCCTGCTTCTTCTGTTCCTAAAATATACAAAAAACTTTTAAATTCAAATCTAGACATTGTTAAAACAAAGCGAATTACTCGTAAAGATGGTCTGTACAGGAAGTCTATATCTGCAATATATAATATAATGATGAAGTTAATGTTTCCGGGAATTACGGATGATATAAATGGCAAGCCTAAAATATTTACAAGAAGTGTTTATAAAAAACTTAAGCCTGTATCTGATGATTGGTTTATAGATGCCGAAATTATGATTAAGGCAAGAAGGTTAAAGTTTAGAATTGCAGAAGTTCCTATAATTTTTGCAAAGAATAAAGAAGGTAAATCATCTGTGTCATTCAAAGCAAATTTTGAGTTTATTAGAAATATGGTTACCTGGCGAATAAAAGAATTTTAGCTATTGAGAGTATGTTACTTTAATTTGTTTGGTTGTGGTTTTTCCTGCAGGATTCTCAGCTACTACCGTAATGTTATTATCTCCATCATTTAGGTTAAGTTGATAAGTAAAGTTTCCAGAGCTATCAACAATTGCAATAAAATCATTTACTTTGACACTGCTGTCCGGATTTGTTTTACCCTGTACGGTTATTTGTTGATCTGCTTTTGTAAAGCTTGCTCCGTCACTTGGAAATGTGATATCAAGACTTGGTGCATCTTGTTGTCTTTGGATTGTATAGTCATCGGACAAGCTGCTTCTTCTTTTTCCAATAATCATTCGTGTATTTATTGTATTTGTACCAGACCTTAAAGCCACATCTTTAAATTCAAAATCGAGGGAACTGTCGACATCTACCGAATCAACTTTTGCTCCATTAACATATAATTCCACTTCACCATTTGGGTAGAAAGATTGTCCTGTAATTTTTATGGTAGCGCTGGGTGTGGCGTCGGGTAGGGGATCAAGAGTTGGAGCTTGTAATTCAGAATTTGAAACTACCGTATCGGTTTGGTTGTTTTTACCCGTTATTCCATCAATTATATTTCCAACTCGTGCTAATAAAAATGGACCAAAGTTAAGGGCTAAAAATATAATTACAACTATACTTATGAGGTATACATATAATTGCCTCTTACCTTGGTTGACGGATCTCCTGTTAAGTCTTGATTCTGGCATTTTTCTTTTTGAGTTAATTTACTCTTTGTCTCTTTTTCATTTTTTCTGCTGCTTTAAGTTCCAAAATAGAAAGCCTCAGGTCTTTATCTACTACAGTGAATTCTTCATTATCAAGTTTGCCTTTTAGTTTTTCTTCCGCCTGTCTTTTCCTCTCTTCACTTTTAGCAATCTGTATGCTTTCTGCTCTAATAGCATAGTCAGATAATATATTTACAATATTTTTTTTAATCTCGCAAAAACCTCCAGAAATAACTATGGTAGTTGTCTTTCCATCCCTTTTTATATCTACTTCTCCATCTGCAAGCTTTGTAAATAGAGGAGTATGATGCGCAAGTACCGTTATAGTGCCATCCGGTGTAGGCATAGATACCGAATCAATTTCTTCATCAAATATTATTCCAGTTGGTGATACTATATCAAGTCTAAATCTGTCGCTATTTGGCATTTTTTACAGCTTCTTCTATTGTTCCAACCATAAAGAAGGCTTGCTCCGGAAGCTTGTCGTGTTTTCCTTCAATAATTTCTTTAAACCCTTTGACTGTATCTTCTATTTTTACATATCTTCCCGGAATACCGGTAAACATTTCGGCTACAAACATGGGTTGTGTTAAGAACCTTTGGATTTTTCTTGCTCTAGTTACCGTCAATTTGTCCTCATCGGATAGTTCATCTATTCCAAGAATCGCAATGATGTCTTGTAGGTCTTTGTATCGTTGAAGAATCCTTTTAACGCCGGATGCTACCTCATAATGGTCTTTTCCTACAACATTTGGATCAAGTAGGCGAGATGATGAAGTAAGGGGATCAACTGCAGGGTATAGTCCCTGTTCTGCAATTGACCTTTCAAGTGTAATTGAAGCATCTAAGTGACCAAAGATTGTAGCAGGTGCCGGATCTGTGTAGTCATCTGCGGGTACATATATGGCCTGAACAGAAGTTATAGAGCCCTTTTTGGTAGAGGTTATTCTTTCTTCCAGCATTCCAATATCTTGTGCTAGATTTGGTTGGTATCCAACTGCTGAAGGCATACGTCCAAGAAGAGCAGATACTTCTGACCCGGCTTGAGCATACCTAAATACGTTATCAATAAACAATAAAACATCTTCCTTTTTTTCATCACGGAAAAATTCTGCCATTGTAAGTGCTGTTAATCCAATACGTAGTCTGTTTCCTGGTGGTTCATTCATCTGCCCAAAAAGCATTACGGTTTTATCCAAAACATTGGCTTCCTTCATTTCAAGCCAAAGATCGGTTCCTTCTCTTGTTCTTTCTCCAACTCCGGCAAAAACAGAGTGTCCTTTGTGGACCATAGCAATATTTCTAATTAGTTCTTTAACGACAACTGTTTTTCCTACTCCTGCCCCTCCAAATATTCCAATTTTTCCTCCTTTGGTAAAGGGAGCAATTAAGTCTATAACTTTCATTCCTGTTTCAAGCATTTCTGGAGTTGTAGATTGCTCTGCAAGTGTAGGGGCGGGTTTATGAATTGGCTCAAGCTTTGTGCCCTTCTCATTAACCTTTCCTAGACCATCAATTGTTTGCCCTAATACATTAAATATTCTACCCAGTGTGTTTTCTCCGGTTGGAACCTTGATTGGGGCAAAAGTTCTTGTAACTTTTTGTCCTCTTTTTAATCCATCGGTTGATCCAAGAGCAAGGGTTCTAACTTCACCATTTCCTAATTCAAATTCTGTTTCAAGAATTAGATTGCCGCCCTGTGGGAGGTTTATTTCTAGTGCTTCATATATCTCCGGGACCTGTTCTTCGTATACCACATCCACAATAGGACCCTGGATTCTTATTATTTGACCTTCGCTATTTTTTACTGATTTTGTGTTAGGCATATTATGCGTTATTTGATAAAACTAAAAGCTCACTGGTAATTCTTTCTTGTCGGGATTTATTATATGAAAGCGTCAGGTAATCAGCAATATCAAGCGCATTATTCTTTGCGTTTTGCATCGCCATCATGCGTGCCGCTTGCTCAGAAGTAAATGATTCAAGTAAAGCTGTATAAAGAGTTACTTCCAAAAGATAAGGTAAAAGCTCTTTTAGCATAATAGGGGCTGCCGGTTCAAAGATATAGGGTAGTGGTTGTTCATCTATTTCCTCAACACTAGGACTAAATGGTAAAATCTTTTTAACAGTAGCTACCTGAGAAAAAACCGAATTGAATTCGCTATAAAGTATTTGTACTTGTCCTACATTTCCTCCAACATATTCTGTATTTATTAATTCAATTAATTTGTAAACAAATTTATAGTCAGGCAGAGTAGTGCCAATATTTGCGCTACCTACAACTTCTCCTTCTAATCTATTGCAGAATTGAGTAGCTTTTTTGCCAAGAACCATATATTTCATGTTTTTATTATCTATTTCAATTATCTTTTTAAATAAATTTGTATTTAGGGAACCGCAAAGGCCTTTGTCCGGAGAAATAATTATAGTCAAAACTTTTTCCGATTCATTGTTGTTAATAAAAGGATGGCTAAATTTCTCCATATTTGTATGTTTTAGTATGTTGTTGGTTAGGGTTGTGATTTTTTCTGCGTAAGGCTTGTTATTTAGTACTGCAATTTGTGCCTTCTTGATCTTACTTGCTGAGATCATCTCCATCGCTTTTGATATTTGTGCAATGTTTTGAGCTGTCTTTATTCTCCTTTTTAATAATCTAAGATTTTGTGCCATGTTTATTTGATAGTCTTTTTAAAATTCTCTATTTCCTCTTTTAGTTCACCTAGAACTTTATCATCCATTTTGTCCCCTGTTGATAGTCTTTGATAAAGTTTTTTATTTTTAACACTTATGTACTCGTTTACCTTTTCTTGGAACAAAGGAATCTTTTCTACAGGAAAGTCATCAAGCGCTCCGGAAGTTGCGGCGTAAATACTAATTATTTGGCTTGATTCATCATACGGTTGGTATTGGGGTTGCTTTAGGATCTCGGCAAGTCTCATACCTCTATTAAGCTGTTTTTGTGTTTGTTCATCCAAATCTGCGCCAAATTGAGCAAAAGCAGCAAGGGATCTGTATTGAGCAAGCTCAAGTCTTAATGGGCCGGCAATTTGCTTCATTGCTTTTGTTTGCGCAGCTCCTCCTACGCGGGAAACGGAAAGTCCTGCGTTAATAGCAGGTCTAGTCCCTGAGTTAAAAAGCTCTTTTTCTAAATGAATTTGTCCGTCAGTTATAGATATAACATTTGTAGGAACATAAGCTGAGATATCACCTTCCTGGGTTTCAATAATGGGGAGTGCTGTAATTGATCCTCCACCATTTTTTTCAGACATTCTTGAAGCTCTTTCCAGAAGTCTTGAGTGAAGATAAAAAATATCTCCGGGGTAAGCTTCACGACCAGCAGGACGCCTTAACAAAAGCGATATCTGTCTGTAGGCCCAAGCATGTTTGGATAAGTCATCATAAATAATCAAAACATCCTGTCCTTTATCCATAAAATATTCACCAATTGCTGTTGCCGCAAAAGGAGCAAGGTACTGAAGAGCGGGAGAGTCAGACGCAGAAGCAGTTACTACAATAGAATATTCCATTGCGCCTTCGCGAGTAAGTATATCTACAACTTGTGCGACCGTTCCTCTTTTTTGCCCAATTACACAATATATACAGATAACTTGTTTAAGACCCAAGTCCTTTTTCTTTTGGTTAATCATCGCATCAATTGCGATCGCTGTTTTCCCGGTACCTCTATCACCAATTATTAGCTCTCTTTGTCCCCGGCCTATTGGAATGATTGCATCAATAGCTTTAATTCCTGTTTTAAGAGGGGTATCAACCGGCTGTCTTTCTATAACCCCAGGTGCAATTTTTTCTAATGGATAAAATTTACCGCCAGTGGTTTTAAGAATTTTTCCATCGAGAGGATTTTGGAGTGGGTCAATAACTCTACCTATCAATGAATCAGATACGTTTACTCCTAAGATTCTTCCGGTAGTTTTTACCTTCATTTTCTCTACAATCTGGTTGGTATTTGAAAGCAAAATTATTGATACCTTATCTTCATCTAGGTTAAAGACAAGTCCGCGTGTTCCTTCTTCAAATTCTACCTCTTCCCCAAAGCCTGCTTCTGAAAGTCCTGATACAATTACAATTCCGTCTCCTACGGAAAGAACGTAACCTACATTCTCCTTTTTAGGAGTTACATCCATTTTTTTAAGACGTGTTTCTATTTCTTTTACAAAATCTAATGTATCCATTTTTATTACAACTCTTGTTTTAGACCGGAAACTGTTTTATTAAGATATCCTTCTATGGATAGGTCTATGATTGTGTCGTTGTCCATTACTTTTATACCATCTTTAATAGATTTGTCTATATTGAATACTACTTCTTTTTTTGCAAACTCTCTTGCCAAAGTCTTTTTAAGAGCAGGCGCGATTGGTGTATTTGACGAAACAGTTACAATCATTTTGTTTAAGTAATTTTTTAAATAAGTAAGGTAAAGTATTAATTCTTTCCTAGACATCTTACTAAAGACAAAGTTTGCGAGCTTTTTATCTACTTTTCTATCTTGAGCTGTTAGCTTTGCAAGTTTTTTAATGTCTTGATTAGTCATATTTGCCTAATTTGGAAATGTTTCTTTGAATTATCTTTTCTTTCTCTTGTTTGGTGAACATTTCATCAAGTATCCTATCTAACAAGGTCTTGGACATATCCAGAGCCATTGATTCAGCATCTTTCTTGCCTTTTTCTCTCTCTTCTTTGGCTGTTAATCTTGCCTCTTCAATAATTCTTTCCGCTTCACGTTTTGCTACAGTGTTTAATTCTGCACGCATATCATCGGCACTTTTTTTGGTTTCTTCAATAATTCTTTCTGCTTCAACTGTTGCTTTTTTTATAATTTCATCCTTTTTACTTTCTGCCTCCTCAAGTGATTTGTGGGCATTTTCTGCATCTGCTAACCCTTGAGCAATTGTTTTCTGTCTCTCTTTAAGGGTTTTTAAGACAGGTTTATACAAATACTTTTTGAATACAAAAGCAATAATTAAGAAATTAATTATTTGAGCAGTAAAAAATACTGGATCAAAACCAAAATCTTTAAATAGTTCCATAATGATTTAAATCGGTACTTATCCTACAAAAGCTAAGATAAGAGCGTAAATAGCGATAGCTTCCGCAAAAGCCATAGCTAAAAGCATTGCCGGTAAAATTTTATTAGAAGCGTCAGGATTTCTTCCGATTGCTTCCATAGCTTTGGAACCGATAAGTGCGATTGCGATTGCCGGAAAAACTCCACCGGCTGCGATTACGAGTCCTCCAGTAATAGTAAACTGCATTTAATGTCCACCTCCTTCCTCATGTGGTGAGATTAAAATTGACATAAATACCATTGTCAGCATTGCAAAAACTAAAGCTTGAACAAAAGCTACAATTGATTCCAGTAATAAAAATGGAATAGGGGCAATGTATGCAAAAATTGAATTAATTGTGTGAATAACAACTTCTCCGGCATAAATATTTCCAAAAAGCCTAAAAGATAGAGAAATGACTTTTGTAACTTCTGATACGAGTTCTAGTATTCCTACAAAAAGAAGAACCGGGTTGAGGGAGAAAAATCTTTTTAGATAATTTCCAACACCATTGTATTTGATGCTTAGATAATGAGTTGCAACTAATGATACGGTAGCCAAAGCAAGAGTTGTATTAAAGTCACTTGTTCCGGCCCTTAAGATTGGAGTAAAAACTTCCTTTCCTTGCTCTAGATGAAAAAATCCTATAGACCCAAACCCTGGAAATAACCCTACAAGGTTAGTAACAAATATAAATATAAAAAATGATGCAAACCATGGGTAAATTGGATCAGCAAATTTACCGGCAATTTGCTCCGTTGTTGTATAAAAATAATCCACTGCGGATTCTGCAATTGTTTGAATTTTTCCGGGGATTGGTTTTAGATTTCTTCTAACAAGAACTATAAAAGAAACCAAAATTAGATCTATCGCAATAGTTGCAAGAAAAGTATTGGTAACCTTAATATTACCAATATTAAAAATGACCTCAGGTGCTAACGAGACCGCGGACATAAACGATCATATTGTATAGAATATGGGGAGCCTCGTCAACGACCATTTGAAGCAAAAAATTAGTTTGATTGGATTTGTTCTAGTGTGTCAACAATTATTACCGGTTGCTCATCTTTAAAATTAAGTTTTCCTTCTATAAAAACAATATTGTCTTTAACCAGCTGATACTTATAGCTTTCAAAAATCTTTGGGAATACAACGCACTCAATTGAATAACCAACATGGTCTTCTAGTGTTGCAAATGCCATTTCGCTATTATTTTTTCTGGTCAATATTTTTTTAACAGTAGAAAGTATTCCGGCAACTTTAATTCTTGTTCCCTCTTTTTCTTCTGCAAGGTTAACTATTGGGTGAGTAGTTTTTTCTAGTATTTGCTCTAGCTCTTGGTTTAGGGGGTGATTAGTAAGAAAGAAGCCAAGAAGTTCTCTTTCAAAGCCAAGCTTTTCTTTTTCGCTAAATTCTTCTATTGTTTCATCAACTTTTGCTTCATAGTGTGATTTAGTGGGAGTTGGCTCATCATCAAAGAGACTGAATTGGTTTCTATCTTTCTTTTTTGCTTCTTTTGCAATTTTTTCTACAATATTTGGATAGATTGAGAGTAGGGCAGCTCTTTTCCCAAACTCATCCATTGCTCCAGCCTTAACTAAACTTTCAATAGTTTTTTTATTTACTTTAGAAAGATCTACTCTGTCACAAAAATCAGATAGACTTACAAATTCCGCATCATTTCTTGCTTCTAGAATTGTACTAATGGCAGCGCTTCCAACGTTTTTAATGGCAGATAATCCAAACCTAATATTTACATTGTCTTCTATACTAAAGTCAGACAAGGATTTATTTACAGATGGTGGAAGGATTGTAACCTTAAGCCTTTTACATTCGGCAATTGCCTGAGCAATTTTTTCATTTCTTGCAGGTCCGCTTGTTCCACGGGACTCTGCCGTTAGAAGTGCCGTCATAAACTCTACAGGGTAGTGGGCTTTAAGATAGGCGGTTCTAAAGGCAATTGTTGCATAACATGCGGCATGTGCCTTGTTAAATCCATATCCGGCGAAAGGTCCAATTAAATCAAAGAATTCGTGGGCTTTCTTCTCGCTTAGTCCATTGGTTATGCATCCTTTTACAAATAATTCCTCCTGTTTTTTCATCTCGGCAGGAATTTTCTTACCCATGGCTTTTCGGAATTTATCTGCTTCAAGCCAAGAATATCCGGCGAGCCTAATGGCAGTTAGTAAAACATCATCTTGGTAGGTAAGAACTCCATAGGATTGAGTCAAAATGTCCCTAAGTCTTGGATCCGGGTAGGTAATTAATGCCGGATTATGTTTTCTTTTAATAAACTCCGGAATATTTGCCATTGGACCGGGGCGATATAATGCAACCATTGCCTGAAGATCAAAAATGGTTGTTGGTCTAAGCTCTTTAATATACCTTCTCATCCCCGGAGATTCCAATTGGAAAATTCCGGTTGTTTCACCGCTAGAGAGCAATTCAAAAGCCATTTTATCATCTACAGGAAGAGTGGAGAGATCTATTTCTTCATTTTTGTTCTCTCTTATAAACCTTAAAGTTTCTTCTATAATAGTTAGATTTCTAAGACCTAAGAAATCCATTTTGAGAAGCCCTACGCCGTCTTCTCCAACTGTGTACATATCATACTGAGTTATGACCTTATCTCCATTTGTTTCTCTTTGGAGCGCTGTGTATTCGGTTAGGGGCTTATCTGCAATAACAACTCCGGCGGCGTGAACCGATGCGTGTCTTGCTACTCCTTCCAATTTTTTTGCCAAATCAAGAAGTCTCTTGGTTTCCGGTTCTGTTCTATATGCTAGTGAAAGCTCAGGGCTTTGGGTCAAAGCGCTTTCTATTGTCATTGCGTGGCCTTGCCATCCCGGCGGAATCATTTTGGCAAGTCTATCAGGAGTTGCGTATGGCAGACCCAGGGCGCGTCCTGCGTCTCTTACGGCTTGCCTTGCCTCCATGGTTCCAAAAGTTATAATTTGGGCAACTTTGTCTTCACCATACTTTGATGTGACGTATTTAATAACCTCATCGCGTCTTATATCTGCAAAATCCAGATCAATATCCGGAGCAGAAGGGCGTAGTGGGTTCAAAAATCTTTCAAACGGAAGCTTAAAGAAAAATGGATCAACGTCGGTGATCCTTAATGCATAAGAAATTACAGATCCGGCAGCCGATCCACGGCCGGGACCAACGGATATTCCGTTATTCTTTGCCCAGTTTACAAAATCAGCAACAATTAAAAAGTATGCTTCATAGCCTTTTTTAGTAATTATAGAAAGCTCATATTCCGTTCTCTCTTTGATTTCATCTGTTACTGCGGGGTATCTATTTTCAAGTCCTTCATAAACTTTCTCGCCAAGATATTCTGCGGCAGTTTTGCCTTCCGGTACTTCAAATACGGGCATGATCCATTTTCCAAGCTGTAGTTCTACATTGCAAAGTTCTGCAATTTTTACAGTGTTTTCAATTGCCTCTGGATATTCGGAAAATTCGCTTGCCATTTCATCCGCAGATTTTATGTAGAATCCCGGCGAACCGATCATGGAGAGTTTTCTATTTGGTGTATCAATAGTTGTTTGGGTACCAATGCAAAGAAGAATTTCTTGAGCCTCTGCATCTTCACGCCTTGTATAGTGGTTATCATTTGTGGCTACAAGAGGAACTCCATATTTCTTAGAAAGTTCTACGAGCTTACTATTTAGTATATCTTGTTCGGGTAAGTTCGGGTGTTTTTGGAGTTCAATATATAAGTTATCTTGATAAACATCTATAAGTTTGTTAAGTCTATCTACAGCTTCACTTTCCTGATTATGCATGAGTGGATCAGAAACAAATCCATTTAAACAAGAGGTTAGACATATTAATCCCTCATTGTGCTTTCTAAGTAATTCCAGGTCGGTCCTAGGTTTGTAGTAGTATCCTTCCAGGTATGAAGCGGATACTATTCTCATAAGGTTTTTGTATCCCTCATTATTTTTTGCTAGCAAAATTAAGTGGTTATATTCCTTTGCTTCTGCAGTTTTTTCAAAACGCGATCCTGCGGTAATATATATTTCACAACCTATAATGGGCTTGATTCCGGCATCCATGCATGCTTTATAAAATCTAATTGCTCCGTATAGTGCTCCATGATCTGTTATTGCTATCGCGCTCATGCCAAGTTCTTTTGCGCGCTCAACCATCGGTCCTACCTTTGATAGTCCGTCTAAAAGAGAATACTCCGAGTGATTATGGAGGTGTACAAAATCTGCCATATTAACTTGCTTTTGTGTCCTGTTGTCTCACATTGGCTATTTTCTTGATTGTATCTATATTATGTAATTGTTCTTCACTAACTGTATTAAATAACACTGGTTCTGGTTTGGTTGAGTGAATTTTAGAGTTATATTTTGAAATATACATAGCCTCGTCCGCATTTTTTAGTGAGTTAGCGGGATTTGGCTCTAGAGAAGCGACTCCCATAGATACTTTGATTGCGCTTTCATTGTTGTTGCGGGCTTTTGCAAAATTTTCTTGTAGCCTTTTTAACACTACTAGTGCTTCTTCAGGGGTTGTATCATATAAAATTATCGCAATTTCGTCTCCGCCTATTCTCCCCGCAGAATCTACTTCTCTTAGCGTCTTTAGAATTGCATTTCCAGTATCAGACATTAATTTGTCGCCTGCAGTATGACCATTTGTATCATTTTCAATTTTTAAGTCATTAACGTCTCCTACAACAACAACTGTTTCAACGCCTGATCTGTGGGTATCTTCCGCGCGCTCTTCAAGCTTCCTCATGAATGCAGCTCTTGTCATAAGTCCTGTCAGCTCATCTACTTCACCACGTTCTGCCCTTTCTCTTTGTGCGGAAGCTTCTATTTCTGCTTCTGCTGCTATTTCAATGGCAATTTCTTTTTTTCTTCTTTCATCCTCTGCTTCTAGCTGATCAGCGGCCCTATCAAGTGCTACTTGATGGCGAGCCTGGAAGGGGATGGGTTCGCCGTTTGTTCCCTTTAGTTTTTCAGCATCTTGTAAGTTTTTAAACCACTTTTCTCCAACCTTAGGGTCTTTAGGAATTTGAATTGCATTTTCTTCTGTAGAGGAAGGTGAATCACTCATCAGCAACTATTCTACCACTTATTTAAGATTTCAATCAACGATTTTGTGGAGGTATAGGGGGATGTGCTTTATCTAATTTTATATCACCATTCATTATCGCTGTATGGAGCTTTAATGCCTCTTTTCTCATTTCTTCGGGAGTTGCCGTTAGCGTATTGAATACTGCGATTGGAATATCGGATGGTTTATTTGGATCAGAATTTTCTGGAGCATTTGGTACTAAAGATCTTAATACTAACTCCCCACTATTCCTAAGCTCAACTACCCTAAGTCCTTCGGGTAAACCATCTACCGGAACGGAGTGTGATTCTTCCCAGTATGATTCATCCTCCCAAAGTCTTTCAATATCATGCTGAAGTCTTTCCTGTGGACTTAATTGATCGGTAGATTCTTCCATTTAAAAAATTCTAGTCCTATTTTAGTCTTTCTTCAATCGCTTCTTTTATGCCTACAGTTGATGAACCGGCAGGGAGTAGGGCGCGAGTTTTACCTATCAAAAATCCAATAACTTGTACTTTTCCTGATTTATAATCTTCAACTACTTTTGTATTTTCTTCCAATACTTTCGCGATTGCGTTATTAAGATCATCTTCTGATACTGCTTCTGTTTTTTGAGTAGCCAAAATTAGTTCTACTAATTCAGCCGGAACAGTCTCTTCCAGGTTTGGCTTTTTATTAATAATGTAATTTGCAATCTGTTTTGGAGTGATACCATGTTTCTCTCCCTCTTTTGCTGCTTCTTCAAAGTAGTCTGCAGTTGTTACCTCGCGGGTCAAGATTTCTGCATCATAATCTGTAATCTTTAGATCTGCTACAAATCTCTTCTGTTTTGCTTCCGGCATCTCCGGTATTCTGTCTTCAATATCTTTTATTTCTTGATCGGTTAATAATATTGGTGGAATATCAGGTTCCGGGAAATACCTATAATCATTTGCTTCTTCTTTAATCCTTTGAGAGACTGTTGTGTTTTTCGCTTCATTCCATCCTCTAGTTTCTTGAGGAGGAATTTCACCACGATCTAAAATTTCCGATTGTCTAACAATTTCTGTTTCAATTGCACGAGCAACGAATCTAAATGAATTAATATTCTTTACTTCAACCTTGTATGATGGTAATTCGTTTTTTGCGATTTGTTCTTCGTTTGCAAGTGAAATGTTTGGCTCAAGTCTCATGTCTCCCTTTTCCATGTCTGCATTGGAAACTCCTAAGTAGCGAACAATTTGCTGAAGTTTTTGCAAGTATTGAGTTACTTGGAATGCACTTTCAAAATCCGGTTCGGTTACTATTTCTACCAACGGTACACCTGACCTATTAAAATCTATTAGTGATGCGCCATCTGCATGTGTAAGTTTTCCGGTGTCTTCTTCCATATGAACACGAGTTATTCCTATTCGTTTTAGGTTCTTTGATCCCGGTTCTTCCGGAATTTCTATAAATCCGCCAAGTCCAAACGGTTCATCATATTGGGATATTTGGTATCCCTTTGAAAGGTCCGGATAGAAATAGTTCTTTCTATCAAATTTGGAATTGTTTAGTATTCTACAGTTGAGTGCCAGGGCAATCATTACACACCAATCTATTGCCTGTTTATTTGGAACAGGAAGTGCTCCTGGTAGTCCAAGACAAACCGGGCATGTATCACTATTAGGGTCTTCTCCAAAATAAGAAGCCGAGCACTGACAAAACATTTTAGATTTTGTTTTAAGCTCTACATGTACCTCTA
Source organism: Patescibacteria group bacterium (assembly GCA_035549315.1). Taxonomy (GTDB): domain Bacteria; phylum Patescibacteriota; class Microgenomatia; order Levybacterales; family GWA1-39-11; genus GWA1-39-11. The sequence continues at coordinate 30,795 of DASZRC010000038.1, forward strand.
GTCCGATAACTGGTTTATAATTCATGTTGTACCTCTATTCTACCTTGAAGTTCAGGGCGGTGTATTTGTATTAATTCTGTAAAATCATCAGCATCTTGAGGGGAGTGCGTTCTAATTGCTTTAACAGTTTCTAATGGAATTATTCCTCTAACATAAACTTCGCCTGGAGATGCTACAACCCAGTATGGAGATATTTGTTTTCTTGCTTCTGTTGGTGTAATGACAGATAGAGAGTCATCAAACAACAGTGTTATCGAGCCTGGTCCCAATACCGTTCTGCGTCTATCGCTTGAGTATAAAAATACCCTATCGAGATAATCTGGAATTCCAGCTACGCTAATAGGAAGACTCTTGTAGGATATTCCTAGTTCCTTCGCTTTTATAGGTGAAACTATTCCGTATTTAACAATCGATTCTAGTCTATCAACTTTTTGTCCTTCAAGTTCAAATGTTCTATCAAATGAGTGTCCGTATGAATAACTTTCTGAGCTCATATTTATAAAATTCTCCTTTCTTGGGTTTGTTCATATGCATGTCCCACTTGGAATAGTAATTTTTCAGAAAATTGAGAACCCAATATTTGGAAGCCGGTTGGTAGGTCTCCAATAAAGCCGGATGGTACAGCAAGTCCGGGAACTCCGGCAATGTTTGTTGTTACGGTTAGTGCATCAGACAAATACATTGCAAGCGGATCTCCCATTTTTTCTCCAAACTTCCAGGGTGGAGTAGGAGAAACGGGGGTTATTATTACATCAATTTTTTTGTATGCTTCTTCAAAATCACGGCGAACCAATGTTCTTACTTGCTGAGCTTTTTTATAATATGCATCATAATATCCGGAAGATAGAGTAAAGGTCCCAAGGATTATTCTGCGAATTGCTTCATCTCCAAAATGAGATCTAGTTTTTCCATAACGAATTCCATCATAGCGTGCTAGATTTGATGAAACCTCTGATGGCTGAATTATGTAATAACAAGCAATCCCGTATTCTGTATTAGGGAGAGATATCTCAACAATTTCTGCTCCAAGTGATTCATATTGTTTTTTAACCTTCTCGAAATTTTCTTTAACCTCTGGAGCTAATCCCTTTTCAACATATTCCTTTGGAACACCAATTTTAAGTCCCTTAACTCCATTATTTATTCCTTCTAGATAGTTTTCTGTTTTATGTTTTGGATTGATTGTGGTGGCATCCATAGGATCATTTCCTGCCGTGACAGATAGATATATGGCTGAATCCTCAACTGTTTTTGTAAAGTGCCCTATGGTATCAAGAGATGATGCCATAGCAATTACTCCATAGCGGCTCACCAATCCGTAGGTTGGTTTAAGCCCAACTGTATTTGTAAAAGAGGCGGGTAGTCTTATTGATCCTCCGGTATCGGTTCCGGATGCGGCAACTGCCATATTTGCAGCAACAGAAGCTGCTGATCCCGAACTTGATCCTCCCGGTACGTAATCTTTATTCCAAGGGTTTTTGGTTGGCCCAAAGTCTGAATTTTCTCCGCTTGACCCATGTGCCCATGCATCAAGGTTTGTCTTCCCTAGGTTTACAATCCCTGCATTTTTTAGTTTTGTAACTGCGGTTCCATCATATTGCGCAATATAGTCTCTTAATACATTTGAAGCAGCGGTTGTCCTCATGCCTTTAGTCATAAAAATATCTTTAAGGGCCATGGGGATTCCAAGGAGGGGTAAATCTTGGCCGTCAGCAATTAGCTTATCAGCGTTTTTGGCTTCTTCAATTGCTTTATCATTAATAGTTATGAAAGCGTTAAGATCCGGGTTAAGTTTTTCTATTTGGTCAAGATAGCCTTGGGTGAGTTCTGCTGAAGAAAACTTCTTTTCTTTAAGTCCAACTCGTGCTTCTTTAATTGTTAATTCATTTAATTTCATAATTTTATTTCTACACGACCGTCTACTTTTGCGTGTGGATCGTTAATGAATATATGTTCTGGAGTTATTTTATAAATTCTATATGGTGATTTCATTAAGCCTTCGATATCTGTTGATACAAAGACGGATTTATAGTATTGAAGGGCATGTTCATATTCTGAGTTTTCTAATAATTCAGCCTTACCATCTACTTGTATGCCGTTTCCTTGTCCCTCTGGTACCGTGGAGTTGTATATTGCAAATGAGACCTTTGGGTTTCCATCTATATTTGAACAGTGTTTTGATGATGGTATAGAAACAAAGTAAAAAATGTAATTTCCGTCAACTCCATAATGGACAGGAGAAGCCCACGGTTTTGTACCCTCGCTTGTGGCCAACGCCAAATATTCATTGTCTCTTATGATTTTTTTTGCCAATTCTTCTAATTTCATATTGCTTTTAACATTGATATTTTATCGTTTACATACCCTTGTTTTAGATAAAGCCTGTGTGCCCTTACATTTGGCCCAAAAACATCTAGTTCTGCATGAGTACATCCTTTTTCTTTAAAATACTTTTCGGCTTGTTTGATTAGCATTTCTCCAATTCCCTTATTTCTATATTTTGAAGTTACAAAAAGAGATTCTAGGTGGCCCAATTTCATTGGCATTGTTGATAGTGCTTCTTCAGGGGTTTGATTTCTTAGAAATGTAGCAGCAAACCCAACAATTACATTATCAATTTCTGCTACGTACATTATTCCAGAGCGGTTTTTGATATACCTAAATACTTTATCCAAATAATGCTTGGAAATAGCATTAAAATCCTGGTTCTCCCTTTTCCAAGGATCAATCGGTTCAAAGAATTTTGAGAATTCCATCATCAAAATTTTGATTTGTTCGCGGTCGCTCGCTTTATATTCTCTAATGTTTGTTTTGGATAAATCTTTATTCATTAATCTTTACTCCTTATTCTTCCGCAAGGATTGCCGGAACTTTAAAAAATCCGTTGTTTTTGTCTTTTGTACCAGACAGTGCTTCTTCTTGAGTAAGGGCGGGAGTAGTTGTGTCGGCTCGGGTAACATTTTCTAGCCCTGTTACTTGGGAGGTTATTGGTACATCTTTTGTGTCAGCCTCATTTAGTTTGTCTATATAACCAACAATTTCATTAAGTTGTTTTTCAAATTTGGGAAGGTCTTCCTCTTTTATGCTTAAGTTCGCCAATTTAGCCACCTTTTTAACATCTATTTTCATACAGCTATTATATTTTGTTTAGTGGCCTTAAACAAGCTTCAAATGGGCTTGATTTTATAATAATCCTATAATATAATACGTGACTATGACTTTTCCACGAGAGGCAGCAATTATTGGTTTAAATCAAGAACACAGTGAAGACATGCATGTGGTTCTACCTGTTGGTGAAAGGCAAGGTTCTGTAGGTGTTCGTTTAAACGTGCCTTTTACAGTTCAACCACGAAGGGATTTTACGAGAACAATAGGTACTGATTTACACAAAGGATATCCGTACGGGTCTATTAGAGGTGTTTCAATTCCTCTTATTGGTGTAGGTGAGGAGCAAGGAAAAGTGGAGATAAGGGAAGAGTTTAGGGTAAGGGCAATAAGGGAGAACGAACAACTTCTACTTCCCGGGGGAGAACCATGCTACGATTTTTATATGGATCCCAAAACAGGTAAAACCGTGGCTCGTGCGCTTCCAATATCAATTGGTTTGACGTTTGGACCTTTTACAAATGATGAAATTAACTCTGGAGATGTAAGTTTTTCAATTTTGTTCTACGGAAAGGAATTTAGAGCGCATGCAGTATCGGTTCCATTCTTGCAGAGCAAGAGGAGACTATTAACTGCTCTTGACACATGGGAAGATGTTGATAAAAAAGTATCGGGCCCAATGGTTTTTCCATCAGGGGTAGATTTCAGGAAAATTCAGCTTGTTATCAATAAAAATACTAAAAGTTAACTGAGAATTTAGAGGCTTGCACTTAGCTCTCCTGCATATGAACGTAGTAGGCCTTGTTTTACTTTTTCATTAGAATAAATACTTTGTGCCAATAGCCACATAAGTTTCACCTCTGTCATTACATCTGTTAAATCTCCCGCCGGTATGGCTCCGGCTTCAACTGCAAGAACCGCACATTCATCATTTATTTCTTTAATAGTATTTCCGCCTAAGAATTTCGTTGCTACAATTACCGGAATTTTATATTCATTAACAACCTTTTTAATAAATGGTAAATATGAGTATTCGCCTTCGGTTGGTACCGACCCGGCTCCAAAGCTTTTGAGAATTACTCCCTTACAGGCTCCGGATGTAATTAAATGCTCAATCATAGAGGGAAGCTGTCCGGGTGTTAAATCTAGGCTTACGATTTTTGTATTGAAGTGGGGTCTTAAGTTAAGCTTCGCCTTTGGATTAAATGATTTTACAAGACTTTGGTTAAAATGTACTCCTGTTGAGGTGATTGTTGCAAGTGGCGGGAAAGCAGGAGATTTAAATGCGTCGAACGCAGACTCAGAAACTTTTACGGTTCTTGATCCCCTAAGGACTTCGTCGGCAAAAACTACCATAACTTCGGCTATATTTAGATCAGATGCAACTACAGCCGTTTTTATGGCATTCTCAAAGTTAAATCTCGCATCATTTCCATAAACCGAAAGAGGAAGTTGTGAACCTGTAACAATAATGGGTTTCTTAAGACCATCTCCGAAGGCAAGAGATAAAGCAGATGCAGTGTAAGCGAGAGTGTTGGTTCCATGAGTTATAACAAACGCATCATAGCTATCTTGCTGGTCTGCAATGAAAAAAGCTAACTTAGTCCAATCATCTGGGGTTACATTTGTAGAGTCTTTATTTGTAAGTATTTCAAGTTTTACGTCGGCTACATCGCTGAGTTTTGGTACCAGCTTCAGTATTTCACTTATGTTTTTTGCAGGAACAACGGATTTTCGCTTTTCATCAACAACCATCATAATAGTTCCGCCGTATCCAATAACTAAAACCTTTTTTAACATACGCTGATTTTACAATATATTATGGCTAAATAGAAGTATTAAGCAAGTTTCGCCAAAATTGTTTCTCTTGCCATAAGTTCCGTTGCATCATCCAACGGTTCCAATTTAAATTTTTCTTTATACTTTTTTTCTAGAGCTAGAGTTAACAATAAATCTGCTAATTGCGGATTCTTAGGCAATATTGGGCCATGTAAGTAAGTTCCAAAAGAGTTTTTGTAATGAATCCCCTCGGTTTTATCTTCCCCATTATTTCCAAATCCTTTTTCTACTGTGCCTAAAGCCATAGACTTATCCTCTATGTAGGTTCTTCCTCCATGATTTTCAAAACCTATAAGCTTGGATGTTAGATCGTGGATATTAGATTCTGGATTGATTATTACATTTCCAATAAGTCTTTCTGCTTTTGCTCCTGGGTTTTCAGTATAAAGAGGGAAAACTCCAAGCCCTGGAATTTCTGTACCATCAGCAGTTTTGTAATAGCGCCCAAGAAATTGATAAGCACCACATATATATAGCCCGGGAATTCCATTTTCTATCTTTTCTACCAAAACTTTCCCCTTTTTGTCGTTGAGATCTTGAGCAACAATTTCTTGCTGTGTGTCTTGTGCGCCCCCCATAAAGATTAGATCGCAGTTGGCGAGTCGTTCTTCGTCAGTCGATAAATAAATTTCTTCAACTTTTACATCAATTCCACGCCATTCTGCTCGCTTTTTAAGAACAATTATATTTCCGCGGTCTCCATAGGTATTCATGAGATCCGGATATAACCAAGCAATGTTTATTGATAGTTTCTTCATAATATTGCCTTTCCTGTAAGTATTTTTCTTGCCTCAAGCATGGCAGAGTAGGTAGGGAAAATAAATAAAGTTTCTTCAGGTTTTGTTGCAGCAATTGCCTGGTCAATTGAGTTTTCTAAGCCTTGGAAAATGTTGGTATCAAGCTTTCTGTCGCCCAAATATTTAATTCGGAGTCCCATGTCATAAGCTCGATCTCCGGATATAAAAATTTCATATTGTTTTGGTATGTTTTCAAAATCAACGTCCCAGATCCATGAGACATCACGTCCATCAGGAATTCTGTCATTTAAAAGAAGAAGTACGTTTCCTTCTTTCTTTGAATCAATCATTGCACCAATTGACTGATTAAATCCTGCAGGATTTTTGGAAAGAAGCATGATAACTTCACGATTCTTGTATTTTATTGTTTCTTGTCTTCCAAAAGCAGGTTTGAAATCTTCCAAGGCTTTATGGACAGTGTCTTTGCCTACGTTAAAAGCAATGGAAGCGAGTAGAACGGCAGCATTTGTATTGTAAATATTGTAGAGACCAAGTAGTGGATGGGGAAGGGTAGGAAAAGTTTTGGTTTCGGGATTTGTAAGTTTACATTTAGGACAAGAAAAGCGGCCCATATGAGAGAAAGAAATCTTTGAGTATTTAAGTTTTGTTTGGCAATTAGGGCAATAGGTAAAGTCAGTATCAGTTTTTAGATCTTGGTTTTTAGATCTTGGATTAAGACCTTGTGTCATTAGCTTTTCTTCTACTCCAAAGTAATATGAGGTTAGTTTTGATTTTTGAGCTACATAAGTTAACTCCGGATCGTCACCGTTTGTAACAAGGATTGTTTTGGAATCAAGTTTTCCCAAGGCTTCTTGCCAGTCACCTATAACTTGGTTTACTTCCCCATAACGATCAAGCTGATCTCTGAAAATATTAAGAAGCATGATTGCATACGGGTTTATTTCCTTAAGGGTTAATGAAACATTCCTTTCATCAACTTCAAAGATAGCTACATCATATTTTATCTTTCCAAATAATGAACAGTTAGTAATTACCGTTGAGGCAATACCATTAAGCAGATTTGCTCCTGCTTCATTTTGAAAAACTTTTAGTCCCGCTTCTTCCAATATTTTTCTAAGCATAAGAGAGGTGGTGGTTTTTCCATTGGTTCCTGCAACCAAGACTACTTTGAGGTTTGGATTTTTTTTAAGGACTTGTTTTACAAAACGGGGGTTTGTTTCCATTGCCACATGTCCTGGCCACGTTGAACCGGAGCCAAGATTGAAAGTTTTACTAATCCATAAGACTAGCTTTCCAAGGAGAATTAAAAGATAGTTCATTATTCGATTATAGCAGGGATACAACACTTCGCTAAAGCTCAATGTGGTTTCTAACGAAATCACATATCTCTCAATATCTTAATCCTCTCTTCTATTGGTGGGTGAGTAGAGAATAGGTTGGTTAAGAAGTTTCCTTTATTTTTCCCTGTGTCTGCTTTGTAAGGATTCTCAATATATAGATGCGCGGTTCCTGTATTTGCATGTTTTAGGGGGCGGGGGTAGTCTGCAATTTTTTCCAGTGCGTCAGCAAGACCATCGGGATATCTGGTAATTAGAGCTCCGTCTGCGTCTGCTAAGTATTCGCGTCTACGCGATACTGCCAGTTGAATTAAGGTAGCAATAATTGGAGCAAGAATAGCCGCTATTATTCCCAATATTAAAAATATTTGGTTAGATGATCTATCATCATCGCTATCTCTAAACCACATGGAGCGCATAAATACATTGGCAAGAATCGCTATTGATCCAACCAATATTGCCACTACGCCCATAAGTCTTGTGTCATAGTTTTTAACATGGGACATTTCATGAGCTATAACACCTTCAAGCTCTGCAGGCTTCAACTTATCCAGGAGTCCGGTAGTTGCAGCAATGGCTGCATGTTTTGGATCTCTTCCGGTAGCAAAAGCATTTGGGGATGGATCTTCTACTACATACACTTTTGGCATAGGAAGGCCAGTAGCAATTGATAAATTTTCTACCGCTGTATATAGGCCTCTGTAATGCTCTTTGTCAGCAGGTTTTGCTCCATTGATTGATAAAACAATTTTATCTGAGTTGTAGTAGGAAATAAATGAAAAGGCCGCAGAAATAAATAGCATTACGATTGCCCAGGATCTACCATATCCAAAAGCTACTCCAAGAACATATGAAACCGTAAAGAAGAACAAAATAAAAAGAATCATTATGATCCACGTTTTCGTTTTGTTCGATGATATTTGATTGTAGATAGTACCTGCCATAAGTTATGTGATTCGCTATTCGTTTTTCGTATTTCGAAGAGAAGCTTGAAATTTGCTTATCATTCTAGAAATCTTATTCAGTTGTTCATATATTATACTAAATTCACTTTCGGATATTAAATTTTGTTGCTTACAAATATCTATTATCGCTACGCATTCAAAACAAGATCCTTTGGCTAAACTCAAAAAATGAGCAAAATCTTTTTTGGTTCTTGCTGAGCCCTCAGCAATATTCAAAGCAATAGACGTAGAGGCCCTTCTCAATTGATTTGTAAGACCAAACATTTCCTCTTTGGGAAATTTTTTGCTGATCTGGTAAGTGAGGTTAACTATCTTTATAGATTCTTGATAAACATTCAGTCGTTCGAATCCAAATTTCTCATAAACGAACTGCGACATACTAACTACAAACTACTTATTAGAACTTAACTTTAACTTCTTTCTTTTCGTCCTCTGTAGCTGCGAAGAACTCCATTTCTTTAAAGCCCATTTGGTTTGCTATAAATACTGCCGGAAACTTTTTAATAGTTGTGTTGTAATCAAGAACATTTGCATTGTAGAACTGACGAGAATAAGAAACCTTGTTTTCAGTATCTGTAAGTTCTTGTTGAAGATCTAAAAAGTTTTGGCTTGCTTTAAGATCAGGATAACTTTCTGCTATAGCAAAAACCGATTTAAGAGCCTCTGTAATTTGATTATTAGCTTTTGCTTTATCTTGTAAGGTATCGGCTTTAAGCAAGCTTGCACGAGCCTTTGTAACATCTTCTAATACATCTTTTTCATGTTTTGCATATCCTTTTACAGTTTCTACAAGGTTAGGAATTAGGTCAGCTCTTCTTTTGAGTTGGATATCAATTTGGGAGAGTGCTTCTTTTATTCTTTCACGAAGTACTACGAGGTTGTTGTAGGTAAACCAAAGATAAACGAGAATTATTAAAAGTATTATTCCTATTATTAGGGGAGTGCTCATGTTGAATATATTTTCCCACAAACTATAGATTAAGTCAAACAAATGTAAGAAAAGTAATTGGAAGTTTGGTTGTTAGTATTTCGTAAACAATTATTTGTTTAGTAGCCATTTATAAAAATCTTCGTAGGGTAGGCTGTTTAGAATATCTTTTTTTTCACACCAACCGCGTCTGGCAACAGAAACTCCATAAAACATGTGATCCATCTGGTCTGTTGCGTGACTGTCAGTATCTATTACAAATTTTACGCCAAGTTCTCTTGCTTCAAAAACAAGTGAATCTACAAGGTCTAGGCGGGTAGGCCATGCATTAATTTCTATTGCCTTGTTGTTTTCAACGCAAAACTTAAAAATCTTGTCATAATCCAACTGATATCCATCCCTTTGGTTTATAAGTCTGCCGCTGGGATGCGCAAGAATTTTTGCTTTGGGGTGAGACAAACCTTTTAAAACTCTTTCCGTCATTTTTTCCTTGGGAGTTTTAAACACGCTATGTATTGAGACAATTGCTCCATCCACATATTCCAATGCCTCGTCATCTATTGCAAGATCCCCTGAAGGTAAAATATCAAGTTCGAGCATGTTAATTACTCGAATACTTTTATTACTCTTTTTAATTTGTTCAATATATTCAAAACGCCTTTTCATTATTGAAATAATTTGTTCCTTAGTATGGTTAGATGTGCTTGGGTGGTGTTCTGAAAATGCTAAGTACTCATATCCTAACTTCCTTGCGTAATCTAACATGTTTTGCATAGTGTTCTGTCCCATATCATGACTTGGCTCTATGGGATAACTAGAGTGTATGTGGAGATCTCCTTTAATATCCTTCAGTTCAACTAATTTCGGTAAACCAGGTAGTTTACCCTGAGCTTGCCGAAGGGCTGCTTCTATTTCTCCTTTGTTCTCACGAATCTCCGGAGGAATCCAATCAAGTCCTAAAAAATTATAAAATGCTTCCTCTTTTTCAAAAGTTTTAACCGGTTGGTCTTTTTCTTTAAGTAATTTAATCCCTTTTTCTGACAAAGAAAAATTTTTCTTAAGTGAGTATTCACGTAAAGCAACATTGTGGTATTTGCTCCCCGTAAAATGTTGGAGAAGTGAACCAAAGGTTTCCGGAGTTTGGGCAATAAGGTCTACTTGTCTTCCGCCAGTAACCAAAATAGATGAAGACGTTGGCCCTCTTTCAATAATTCTTTCAATATTTGGGTAATTAACAAAATGATTAATAGATTCTTCCGGATTTGTTGTTGCAACTGCAAAATCTAAATCGCCAATTGTGTCTCTCATGCGTCTTAATGACCCCAATGGGAAAACTTGTGTAGTGTTTTTGTCTTTTCTAAGATATGCTTCTATCTTTTTTGCTAGCTCGAATGCGTAGGGAAGTGGCATTCTGTTTGATTTTATTTTTCCTTGGCTAAATTCATCTAGGGCACGAATAATATCTGTTTGGGATTTTTCTCCAAATGTCTCAAGTTCTGCAATGCGTCCGTCAATTGCTGCTTTCTTAAGGTCTTCATAAACAGTCTTTGGGTTATTAAGGTTTAAAGCAGTGACGAGTTTATATGCTTTTTTGGGTCCAAGACTTGTAACATCCAAGAGTGGAAAAACACTTGCCGGTACCATAGAGGTTATTTCATCAAAATGCTTAAAGTGACCATTCTTGTAAAGCTCTACAAGATGGGCGCGAATTGATGTACCAATACCTGGTATTTTTTCTTCTTCTTTCAGTAAATCCCCAAGCTCTGTGGGCAAATGTGCAATTGCATCTGCGGCTTTTTGATAAGCAAGAAGCTGGAATAGATATTTTTTCTCGTCTTTTATGGAATAGGCGGCGGCTACATTTCTAAGAAGTTTAGCAACTTCGTGGTTAGTCATAGGGATATTTTAAACCAGAATTGACTCGAACTCAATAAATTGAGATAATATAGCCTATCAATTTGGGGGCGTAGCTCAGTTGGTTAGAGCGCCTCCCTGTCACGGAGGAGGTCGCGGGTTCGAGTCCCGTCGCTCCCGCCACATTCGTTTAGCATGGATGTGGCCCGCTACCCAATTGATTTCCCCAAAAAGAACGTCTTGACAACCTGTTTAGTAAAGTTTATATTTTACTGAAACTGCTCACTGTCCACGAGTTTTATTATTCTCTGTCCGCAAAAATTATTATATGCCAAGAAAAAAGGTATCAGTTAAAAAATCGAGTAAAAAAGAGGTAGTCTTAAAAAGAAACGTCTCTACTTCTCCCATAGCAAAATCTTACATAAGTCTTCTTTATGGTGTTTTATCAGTCGTAATACTTTTTGTAATTATATTTTTAGGTCTTAAGGCATTATCGGCTAGACCAAATCCTCAAATTTCAGATCAGGCGGCAAACACAGAAGCAAAAGTTACTTACACCGTAAAAACGGGTGATAGTTTGTGGACAATTGCCCAAGATCAGCTTAAGGATGGATACCAATGGACAAGAATTGCAGAGGCGAATAAGATTTCTGACCCAAATATTATAGAAAAGGGTATGGTTCTCACAATGCCAGCCATAGAAACTCCAACCGTATCTCCTACCGTGTCTCCAAAGCCAACCACGGTTCCAACAGCACCTATAGCTATGCAGTCAGCACCAAACTCAGCCGGCTCAAAAATAACAGGGTCTAGTTACACTGTTGTAAGGGGAGACAATCTTTGGGATATAGCAGTAAGAGCATATGGAGACGGATACAAATGGACAGAAATTGCCAAAGCAAATAACCTTGCAAACCCTAGAATAATCCATTCAGGTAACAAATTCATATTACCTCGTTAGTTGTTTTAATTTCCCTAAGATTATAAAATAGCCATTATTGCGTTTGTACTATAAAGTGTAGGCGCTGAAGCGGGCGTAGTTCACCGGTAGAATGTCTCCTTCCCCCACCAAAAGTTCGCTTTGCTCTCAATTTGGCGGACCCGCCAGAATGCTTCAGCTTTCGGCGGGCAAGGTGTATTATGAAAGCATGTATTATACTTATGTTCTTTTATGTAGTAGTGTAAAAGATGGTAGGCATGAATTTTATACTGGTTTTTCTGCAAATTTACCTGAAAGAGAAATAGATTACAAGACTAAAAGTGTTAAAACAACTAAGAAATTTGATAAAATCGAACTCGTATATTTTGAAGCTTGCCTTAATAAAGTCGATGCAATGAAAAGAGAGAAACAATTGAAAACAGGATTTGGTAGAGGCTATATTAAGAGAAGATTGGAAAGTTATATAAATACGTTGCGGGCGTAGTTCACCGGTAGAATGTCTCCTTCCCAAGGAGAAGGCAGTGGGTCCGATTCCCATCGCCCGCTCATGAAGAATAATTCCAAAATAAGTTTATTAGACAGAGTCTGGAGCTTAAAAGCTGTTATTCTTTCATTTGGAATTGCGTTAGGTATAATGCTTTTCGTTGGCATATTTTGGACCAGCGTTAAATACGAGAATTACGACAAAACTCACCACTTTTACTTGAATAGAGGATTATTTGGAACATGGGCGGGTGAGGGTTCACCTAATACTAAAGTTTATTTTCCTTTTGTTAAAGTACCGTTTGTTGAAACTATTGAGCCGCTCGGAAATAATAAAATTGCAAAAATAATAGATGTTTCTATATTTGTTCCAGATCTTTTAGTGATTATGCTAATATGCTATCCTCTTGCATTAGCAATTGTTCGTAGTTTAGACAAGAAATACAACTTTTTCTATTTAATAATATTTGTATTGGATTGCTGGTTATATTTTAGTTGGTTTCCCAGAGTTTAAAATTAACAATTGACTCAATTAGAGCATTTTGATAATATAAATCGTGCCGCTCAAGAATTCTTCAAAACATAAAACAAAATACATTTTTGTCTCCGGGGGAGTCATTTCAGGCATCGGAAAAGGTATTACGGCCGCCTCAATAGCATTACTTCTAAAAGCCAGGGGTCTTAGGGTTGCTCCATTAAAGTTTGAAAATTATCTCAATTTAGACGCAGGCACAATTAATCCCATAGAGCATGGAGATCCATTTCTGTGTGAAGACGGTACAGAGGGCGATATGGACATTGGGTCTTATGAAAAATTCTTAGACGAGGATATGGGACGCGACAACTTTGTCACTATGGGGAGGATTTACCAAACCGTAATAGATAGAGAAAGGCGCTTTGAATATAACGGAGAAGACGTTGAGGCAATACCTCATATAACAGATGAAATTATTTCAAGAATTACTACTCTTGCCAAAAAAAGTGACGCAGATGTTGTTTTGGTAGAACTTGGAGGAACAGCAGGGGAATATCAAAATGTATTTTATTATGAAGCTTCCCGTATTTTGACCCTTAAGAATCCAGGAGATGTTGTGCATATTCACGTAAGTTATGTTCCAACGCCAAGCCATTTGGGAGAACCTAAAACCAAACCAACTCAACTATCTGTAAGAACTCTCAACTCTATGGGAATTCAGCCTGACTTTATAGTTGCAAGAAGTGAAAAATATCTTGACCAAAGAAGGCGCGACCGTTTTGCACTCTTTTGCAATATGGAAGGGGAAGCTATTATTTCCAATCCGGATGTGGAAACAGTATATGAAATTCCATTGGTGCTTCATAAACAAGAGTTGGATAAAAAAATCCTCACTAAATTAGGCTTGAAAATAGAGAAATCAAATCTTTCTGCCTGGGAAGAATTGGTAAGAAAGATTAAAGCTCCAAAGAAAAAGACAATAAATATTGCAATCATTGGTAAATATTTTGGTACGGGGGAATACCAGATAAGAGATTCTTATGCGGCCCTTTTTGATGCAATAGATCATGCTTCATGGTTTAACGGGTTAGAAGTTAAAACCCATTGGATTGATGCTGAAAAGCTTGAAAAGACAGACGCTAAAGAGCTTATAGGTAAGCCTGATGGTATTATAGTTCCAATTGGATGGGGTTTGAGAGGGGCTGAGGGTATGATAAAGGCAGCTTCCTATGCCAGAGAAAATAAAATTCCATATTTAGGATTATGTTACGGAATGCAGTTGGCGGCCATTGCCTTTGCTCGAGACGTTTTGGGTTTTAAAGATGCAAATACTACAGAAAATGATCCTGATTCAAAACATCCGGTGATACATATCATAGAAGCTCAAAAAGAACATATGAAAAATAGGGCATACGGCGGAACAATGAGGCTCGGTGGTTGGGAGGCAATAGTTAAAAAGGGAACAAGAGCTTTTGATTTTTACTCAAAATATGGGGATATTGATAAAAAAACCGGATTAACTTCAGAAAGGCACAGGCACAGATTTGAGTTTAATAACAAGTTTGCAGAGGATTTTGAGAGGAAGGGGCTTATAATTAGCGCCAGATCTGTTAAGGAAAGTCTAGTTGAGATACTCGAGTTACCGGCTTCCGCCCACCCCTTTTATATGGGTACTCAAGGCCATCCGGAATATAAAAGCAGACCTCTTAAGCCACATCCTTTCTTTATTGAGTTCCTCAAAGCTTGTGCATAAATATGCTAGCCTTGAAAGATTAGCTTAGCTTTAGTATAATAATGACCTATGGATATTGTAGATACACTTCGTGAAGGCCAAACAGTAAAAGTCTTCCAAAAAATTGTTGACGGTAAAAGGGAAAGAATAGTTCCTTTTGTGGGAAAACTAATGAAAGTTAGAGGAGAGGGTGTAAATAAAACCATCACCGTTAAACAAAACTTAGAGGGCGTAGACGTAGAAAAAATCTTTCCGGTTGTTTCACCAACAATAACAAAAATAGAAATCGTTATAGTAGCTGAAAAGAAAAGAAAATCTAAAAAATCTTCAAAAGGCAAAAGAAAATAATTTCTCTAGCACTTCCTTAACTTCTTTCATTTCTCTTACACCTATCTTGTTGCTTTATCAAAGTGCTTAGCTATTATTTTATCAATGATAGCAAAGGAGGTGATAAAGAATGGCTAGAAAACAAAGTAAAGGTCGCGGATGGCACGGTGACTCACAAGGACACGCAGCTGCCGGAAGGAAGGGCGGACTTGCTAGCAGGAGAGGCAAGCAGGGCTCAAATGAAAATCAACAGCAAGCACTATAATTTTTTGGTGAGGTAAAAGCAGGTGTAAGTTTGCCTGCTTTTACTGTAACATTTTAGCCTCACCGAATTGCTTGACGATTTTTCAGGCTTTAGATAGTATTAGAAATACGTAAGTTTTACGTAAATATAGATATTATCTATGCCCGATTTATTTGCGCTTAACTCAAACACTTTTCATTTGGGATCTTACTCTCTAACAGTATCAAAGGGTCTATATGCTACAAAAATAAGAATGAATTGTTTGACTCCTGTAGTAAACACCAAGCAACTACCAAAGTCTTTTAAAATCCTTTCCCAAGAACTTCCGTCTATATTTAAATCCAAATGTTTTAATGATCAAGATTATCCATTTATGGAAGAAGCCAAGAGAACAGAGTTGGGGCACCTATTTGAACACATAATGCTTGAATACATATGTATGGGTAAAATGGAAAAAGGTCTTAGACGAGTATCTGTTTCTGGGGTTACGGATTGGAATTGGAGGGTAGACCCTTATGGTACCTATAACATTACATTAAGAGTTGGGAAAATAGACCAGACGGTAATTGACGAAGCACTTAAAAAAACAATTCTACTATTTGATTCAATATTAGATACAAGATATTTACATACGAAAAAACAGATAGCGTCTTCATAACCATCTGTTTTTCCGTCTACTCTTATTCGTCTTGTTCGCTCATGTCAGTATCTATGTCTGAGTCTTCAAACTCCTGAGTTGTTTGTCCTCCTTTTGTTCCGGATTCGTCCTCCTCCGTTGTAAGGTTTTGGTCTTTGTTCATGTCATCCTGTGCCATATTCTATTCACCTCCTTCCTTAGAAATTATTGTTAGCTTTTGGGTTCTTGAGTATTTAAATGCCTTCATAAGCACCATATTAGATTGCTGGAATTATAATGCAACAAGAAGCATGTAAGAAAAGCAAAAGAAGGGTTATCTAAACTTTAGTCCGGGGTCAGAATCCGTATTATATGGAATTTTAGTTTCTTCATTTGTTAGTTTGTATTTTTCAATTTTGTATCCATTTGGGAAGTTAATTGTGAGCACTGGCTTTGAAGATATTTTGATTTGATTCTTTGTCCACCATGCATCTCCTGTGATGTATTTATTAACAGGCGTTGGGGCAATCAGAAGATACGTAATTGGTTTCTTTGTAAAATAGGAACCGTTATGGTGGGTTTCTGCTGCATAAATCATGGCATATCTTCCTTCATATGCAAAAGAGTCCGGTGAATACACAAAATAACCAATATCTTTATCATTCCTTGCATAGATTTTATCCGTTGCTTCTTTTAAGAATTTCCAAGAGTGAGTGTCTTTTCCAATTATGTTTACAGAATCTTTCATATCTCTAATCCCGTTTGAAATATTGACCAAAAGTATCATACACAAGGGGATAATAAGATATTTTTCATATTTAGAATTAAGAAATGAAGAGATAATCAGAAACACCAATGGGAATAGGGGGAAGATGTAGAAGTAAAGAATAGGGCCTTTGTCTATAAAACTTGTTATAAAAAACCCAAAGTAAAAATACAAAAAGTAAATATAAATATCTTTGTTTTTCCCTGCCCTAATTTGTAAATAAATTAGGAATAAGACTGATAGAAAAAGGATAACATTAAGATATCCATATGCATCATGACGGAGAATCTCTGTTCCGTTAAATGCCATATCTATCCTGTTTTTAACTAGAGAAGTGTAATTGTAAATTTGGCCCTGGTCTTGTGGAGAAACAAAAGATGCAACCTTTTTAGCTAGTAAAAAGTCATGTCTAACATCAAATAACACAAAATTAGTAAACATTAGGGGAATAAGTAAAAAGAAAAGAAGATGTTTTTTATTTCCTTTTTTAATTATAGAAACTACTATCCATAACGTAGAGAGAATTATAAATGGTATGCCTAATGCTAGTTGAAATTGAAGAATAATTGCTTCAGTTACTAAAACAAAAACTAAAAATTTCCACTTTCTTGTTCGCATGTATTTTATAAAAAAGTAGAAGAAGGCGGGAATAAAAAACATAGCCCCATGTGGATTAAACAGCCCCATGGTATGGTAGCCCATGTAAACCGCCGTAAACATGGCAAAGAAAAGGCCCGAGAGCCGTCCAAAGAGTTCTTTGCCTATAAAATAGCATGAGACTACAAATAATCCGGAGAGGAGTACCCAGTACCATCCAACAACTATTGGGTTACCATGGCCAATTATATATGCGGGCCAGTCAACATAAGTCCACAAGGGTCCATGGAATAATCCAGTACTAGACCTAGGACCAATTAGAACAATTTTCTTTTCATTAACTTCCCTGAGTAAATGAAAGTCTCGTGCAATATCTGCAGAAAAGGTTATGTCACCATGGGCTACGTACCAAGAAGAAAAAATAAAACTAAAAACAAAAACGGCAATAATACCTATTTTTTGTAATAAAGACATTAAAGAGATTATAGCATTTAAAAGAAGATTATTTGTGGTTCTTTGGCCAAGCATTCATAACTTGGCGCATGATTGCAAATTCTCCCAAGTGATAAGCATTGTGGTCTGTAATAACAGCTGCTTCTCTGGCCAAAGTTTGTCCATCTCCCCATGGAAATACTTTGTAAATATCAACTGTTTGGTCTTCTATTATCTTTTTTAGTCTTTCTCTATCTTCTAGAAAATCTTTTATAGTTTTGTTCCAATCTTCTTTTGTAGCTTTTGCATCCTTTTTTGGCCAATAATCATCTGGCCACTTAAGGTCTTTGTAATCGGGGTTAATTGAAAAATTTATAATATCTGCTTGGGTTCTTCTCATATGCTCTAACAAGTGCCAAAAAGTGTAGTCTCCGTTAGTAAACACATCATTCATATGTTCTTCCGGAAAATCCGCAACTGCGTCTTCATATGACATATGAGCGTGTCCGCGCATAAGGTGAAAGACTAACTCGTCTCGTGTTTTTTTATCGTTATCCATTAATATATTCTACACCCAAATAAACACATTAATAAACAACCTATAACATGATATACTTTGCAAATGAGCGAGCGTTGTGTGTTGGTTGAATTCTGTGTGGGCCCAAACTGTGGCCGAGATGGTAAGAAATACCATCAAGATTTTAAAGATGCAATAGACAATACTAAGGACCTTGAGGGTCTGACAGTTACTGCTAGGGGCTGCAAAAATGAATGTGCTACATCTGCCAATATGGCTCTTACAGTAAACAACGGAGATCCGGTTAAATTTAAATATCTTGGGGATAAGAGTAGAGGATTGCCGGTTGAACAATTAATAACTACCATCAAGCAAAATCTTCTCCCTCCAACAGAACAGTAGTTTCTTTTAAAAGAAAACATCTCGCAAACGCTTGATGTGAACATCGAGTTTTAACGAGATGTTTTACAATCTAAAGCTTTTTTGAAAGCTTTGTTAAGATCTCTCTGGCTGCTTCTTTACCTCCAAGACCAAAAGCTAGTCCTCCGGCTAAAGCTACCATTGCAACTACTCCTGCAAAAAGAATTCTTATTAGATCGCTTGCTATACCGAGTTGGTTAAGGGCAATTAGAACAGCAAATACAATTACAGAATATCTTCCGATAACAGCAATTGTTCTTGCGGATTCTTTTGATACCCCACTAACTGATGCTAGTAAAAGATCGTGAACCAATTTTGCTACAACAAATCCAACCAAAAGTAAAAGTACTGCTACTATTACATTTGGTAAGAATGCTAAGAAATTGTTGAGAATTACAACAAACTGTCCTAATCCCCAAATGTCTGATGTTGGTATTAAAAATAAAATAATAATAAACCAACGTGCTAGCTCTGCTAGGAAAGTTGTCCATGAAACCCCCTCTTTACCACGTGTTTCCGGAACTCCATATCTTTCCAGCATGTCCTCCAGTCTTACAAATCTAAAAACCTGAATAAGGATCTGCCTTACTAAAGACGCAATAATCAAGCCAATAAGTAAGACGATAAGACCTGTGAGGAAACGGGGTACAAACAGTGCGACCGTAGCTATGGTGTCATTAAGAGTTGCCGTAAATACTTCATTTACGTTTTCAAACTGCATAAAATTTCACCTCCAATCATCTAAAAGATTACAAACTAACCCAAAAGTACCACAAAAAATCTTGACATGTCAATACTTTTTGATATCTTAGCCTCGTCCTTGTTGCTTTGCAGGCCAAGGTTCTGGTAAAATTTACTGTTCGGGCGGGCCGATAGCTCAATGGTAGAGCAAAAGCCTTTTAAGCTTTTGGTTCTGGGTTCGAATCCCAGTCGGCTCACATCTTATATATATCATGATTTTTGGCGCCATCGTCTAGTGGCCTAGGACACAGGGCTTTCATCCCTGTAATCATGGGTTCGAATCCCATTGGCGTCACTAACCTTCGCTAAAGCTACGGTTAGCAAGCAATGTATTATACGTACGTTCTTAGGAATAATAAAACGAATCGTTATTACATAGGCTATACTCCTGATTTGAAAAACCGGCTGATGAAACACAAGTCGGGAAAAGTCTTATCTACTAAATCAAATTTAAACTACGAACTGGAATGGTATTGTGCTTTCAAAACAAAGGGTCAGGCATTATCTTTCGAACAATACTTAAAAACAGGTTCTGGTGTAGCATTTATGAAAAAAAGGTTTTTCAAATCTGAAGCTTTTGCGAAGTTAGAATCAATGGGAAGTCCTGCTACTCGTAGCTCAAAGAGCGAAGTGTAGTCCCATTGGCGTCACCTAAAGGAATGCTCAGGCATGGGGTTCGAACCTTTTGAACGTGAATTGTTTGTAAGATTTCTTCATCAGTATTTTCATCTTTAATTACCACCCTCATTTTGGTTCGATATTCCATTAGGGTTCTGAATTTACAGAGCATTTGCAGCTTTAAATTCTGCAGCAGCCAAATATGCAGTTAATTTTGGTCTATATAGGTGATTAAATTGTTCATTATCTTTAAAGTTATCAATTGCGCTCCTTGCCAAATCTAAATAACCATTGTCACACAATTCATGAATTGCGATTGTTAAGATTTGCATTTTCCCATCATCTATAAATTCGGCCCAATCATATTTATCCATAGGAAATTCCATAACTTTTTTAACAGCAAATCTGTAGGCTTCTGTTGCATCAAAACCTGCTGCATCAAGCGCTTTCGCAATAGTTAAGGATCCTGTCATCGGATCAGTCTCCGACATGGGAACACCGAAAATTGTCCATCTATTCTCCTCGCTTGCCGCGTTCCAAGCTTTCTTAAAATGATCATTGGCACTATTAAAATCTCCTGATTTTTGCGATGCTTCAGCCAAATCTGCATGAATAGAAATAAAATCTATTAATCCAACAGTTTTTTTGTCATCGTCACTTCTCGCACCAATATTCAATTCTGATAACTCATCATCTATTTCTTGAAATGGTCTATGTTGTTGTGCATTTATTACGGCTTGTCTCGCACGAGCTCTATAGTAGATTGTTCCACCAACTTCTTTAGTAACTTGCACAGCATCGTCTGCTAGGCCTCTTGAAAGTTGCTCTTGTGCTATATCATTGACCGTATACCAATAGTAGTGTGAATTATCTTCTCTGAAAACTTCAGCTATGTCTAAAGCTTTAGCAAAAAGTCCAGCCTTAGTATATGCCTGCATCAATCTATAATACATTCCTTCAAAACCAAACAATACAATTCTATTCAATGCTTCACTACGAGAAATAGCTGTATTTTTACCTTGAGATATTTGAAAATTGTATTCATCAGAAAATTGCATTCTTTGAACAGCTAACGTATTTTCTGCTTTTGTAAATAAACCCAAGGCTTCTTCATCTTTTCCAGCATCTGCAAACACACTTCCAATATTGATATCTTGCCATGTGTTTCTAGCTAGATCTTTTCGTCCATACGCATCAAGATGTTGAATATTTGAAAGATGCCTGACTTTCTGAAGTATTTCCGATTGGTCTTGCCCTCTTTGCCTTTGCAACCAGAGTAAATAAGCATAATCGTTTAAAGGATCTTTTACTTGGGGCAAAATTCGACCTACAACCTCATCATTACCCAACACTGCGTTAACCCTTACCAATCCGCTCATTGATATTTGTCTTTCATCTTCATGAATGGAATTTTCTAATCTAAATTCAGCGCTACGCAAAAGAGGAACCGCTGAGAATCCGCTTGACTCCATCCTGTAAGCTGTTTCTACCAGATCTTGAATTTGAAAATTCGCACCCATATTATGAAAGAGAGATACTGCTTGTCTAAAATGTTGCTGAGAAAAATTTCTTTCTTGAGAAGAAACCACTTCGCTAGGATTTTTGAGTCGATATTCTATTTCTGCCATAAGATAGGTTGATTATACAATCTAGAGTTATATATTCAATTCTTCCTGATTTTCTTTGTACGCTTCAATTAACCTACCCTAGAAGATTAAGTGTGGTTCGAACTGTTCGCCCCTAGGGTTACCTAAAGGAATGCTCACGCATGGTGTTCGAACCACTTGAGCGTGAAAGTTGAGTAGATAATTTTTGTTTTCTTCTTCATGGTTAATCTCTAGCCTCATTTGGTTCAATATTCCATTAGGGTAATAAACCGATAATTATTGATTTTCAATTTTAATACCTTCTTTCATTATTATTTTGTGGATTTGTTTGTACGGAGCGGTGCAAACGTGAAAGTTTTAAGAATCTGACTAATAGTTGGGTCCGAATCTGGATTAGATACCGGAATATTAATTGTAACTATTTTCTGGCTACTGCTTAAAACAATAATATATCCTCGTGAGCCTTCTCCTAGAGCAGGATATATCAGACCTGGATAACCGGCGATAGCAACACCGTCATAAACACCGAACTGATTATGTACATCTTGATGCGCATAAGCAGGATTGTTTACAGTTTGTCTATTTATATATTCATCTGTTGTCTCTGTTGAATTTATTGTGTTGAAATAAACATACTTTGTAGGTAGCTGTATATCTTTCTCCCCATTTACTGTAAAACTTTTTCCAACAGTCTGAATAGAAGTAGGATCGTAGAATTGTTCTGCGCTATCCGATTTTTGTATAGTCCATGAATTTGGATAATAGATTGAAAAACCATCACCATTAAATTTTTTCCAATTTGCCCAGGTTGAATCGTAGCTTGAGGTATCCGCTGTTT
The DNA here is from genome assembly GCA_035549315.1 of Patescibacteria group bacterium. GTDB lineage: Bacteria > Patescibacteriota > Microgenomatia > Levybacterales > GWA1-39-11 > GWA1-39-11. The sequence goes on from DASZRC010000038.1 coordinate 52,934, forward strand.
TTTTGTCTGTAAATTTAAAATTTGAAATCACTGTTTTTTGGAAGGAGGATATTGATCCGTCCGAGTTTGAATTAAATTCTATTTCGTATGTATAATTATTTTTATTTGTTACAAAATCCAAATAATAAAAGACCATATTTGGAGCGTAACAAGCCATTTGGCACGGGTGCGAAGAGAGAAAAACGTTCCACCTTTGATTATTATAGGTAATTGTTCCCAACGGTTTTCCCAATTCTACCTCAATTTTCTGTAGATTAGTTAGGAGAACCCTAACATAAATTTCTTTGTTCGAAGAATCTACAACAGTCATAAAGTCTTGCGCCGGGTCTGGGTATGTAATTGATCCCCCCGCGACATTTGGTGGATACTTAAACTCGTAATTATATTTATCACTAAAATACGTCTTCCAATTCGAAGTATCTATGATGGGAGAAATTGAATTTCCTAATTTAGGAGGGAATATTCTTGGAATGAAAAACCATCCTGCAAATACCGATATTGGAACGATCAATAAGATAAGCGGGATCTTCACGAGTAATGGGAGTTTAAATTTTGGTTTTGCTTTCAAAGTTTCTGGAACAACGATAGTTTCTTCAGGAATTGAATTTTCAATTTGTGTTTGAATTTTAATATCATCATTATCCATATTGATTAGTATTTGCTATTTAAATTTCTGTGTCAACTGTCCGGGTATTTATCTTCCGTACGTTCGTAAGATGAAATTAGAGTTGCCCAAAGCTTAATAGTGGGTTCGAACTGAGGATAGTTAAGGTCACACTTCCAGAAATTGAAGAAAGGAGAAGTTTTATAGCAATTTTAAAATCTTTATTTTTGATTCGCCTTTTGGGGTAGTAATAGATATTACATCCCCGGCTTTTTTGCCGGATAAAGATTTGCCAATGGGGGAGAGTACTGAGATTTTTTTCTCGCTAGGGTTTGCTTCAAAATCTCCTACCAAAGAATAAACTATTTCTTCACCGTTTTGTTCCACTACCACCCTAGATCCAATTCCAATAGAATTAGTTGGGGCATCTTGAACGTCAGCTAGCTTTATCATCCTATTCATGCGCCTTAGGTTAGCATCAATAGAAGAAAGATTCATGCGTGCTGCCTTGTAAAGACCGTTTTCTGAAAGATCTCCCATTTCTCGAGCTCTTTTAAGCTCTAAAACTGCCGGAGGACGTTTATCCAATAACTCTTGGTATTCCTTTTTAAGTTTATCTAGCCCTTCTTGGGTAAATCTTATTTGTTTTGGCAATGGTCTGCTAAATTTCATATTTTAATTTGTTAATGTTTTAATAATTCCCCTAACATCCTCAAGATTTTCTGTTGTCATTAGCCTTTCTCTTATCTCGCTAGCATTTGGTAATCCTAGTGTATAGATCTTAAAGAATTTCTTAAGAATTGCAAAGTGTTTAGATTGTCCCCATGTTTCTTCAAACAAAGTTGCATGTTTAAGCAAAAGATCTAGGCGTTCAGAAAGCGCCATATTATCTAGTTTTGTTTTTCCATCAAATAGGAATGGGTCTTTGAAAATTCCACGACCCACCATTACGCCGTCTATACCAAATTCTTTTACTTTAGCGTTTGCCTCTTCTAAGCTTTCTATATTTCCGTTCGCCAAGAGAACAGTCTCCGGATTAATTTTATTTCTTAGTTCTACTACTTTTGGCAATTCTTCCCAATGGGGTGGAGGGTTAGACATTTCACGAGCAGTTCTAAGATGAACAGTTAAGGCGCTAATGTTTTGCTCCAATAAAAAGCTTATCCAGGATTCTGTAACTATTTCTTTTACTCCAATTCTGGTTTTAACAGAAACCGGTAATTTACCTGCTCCTTTTTTTGCGGCTTCAATTATTTTTCCTGCATGTTCCGGATTATTAATAAGTCCTGCACAAGCTCCGCGTTTTACAACATTTCTCTCAGGACATCCCATGTTTATATCAATGCCATCAAATCCCATTTCTACCGCTAGTTCTGCAGCCCTTGTGTAATTATCTGGCTCCATACCCCAGATCTGGGCAATAAGAGGTTTTTCTACAGGCGTAAATTGTAAACGGTGTTCAACTTCTTTTTTGCCTTTGGAAAATAAACCGTCTACATTTGTAAATTCGGTAAAAAATACAGTTGGTTTGCCGCAATAGGCAACAATTCTTCTAAAAACTGTATCTGTAACTCCTTCCATAGGAGCCAAGGCATAAATTGGTTTTGGTAAGTCTTGCCAAAAAGATTTCATAGGAGTTAAATTATACTAAACTTGAGGCTATTAACCTAATTGTTAGTCTATTTTACGGTTACAGATTTTGCAAGGTTGCGTGGTTTGTCAGGGTCATTATTGCCTTTTGCTAAAGCCAAATAATATCCCAATAGATGAGCTACGGTTACGTGAGGTAGTAGAGTTGCTTCTTCTATATCATCAGTCTCTAGGAAATCATCAAATACTTCATTATTTATTGGTCCAATACCTATTATATGTCCACCTCTTGCTTTGATTTCTTGTGCATTGGACACTATTTCTTCATAAGTTTCATCGTTTGGTGCAAATACAATACACGGTGTCCCCTTTTCTATCAAAGCAATAACTCCATGTTTTAATTCTCCACCCGGAAAAGCTTCAGCGTGAATATAAGTGGCCTCTTTTATTTTTAAGGTAGCTTCTAAAGCGGCAGTGTAGGAAACACCCCTTCCAATAATATAAATATGCTCTTTATTCTTAAGTTTTTCAGCTACCTCTTTTACCATATCAATATATGTTTCACCCAAAATTTTTGCTACATTCTCAGCGGCTTTTGTTAATAAATCTTGACCTTTCTTTGCTTTGTCTGCTAGAGCGTAGGATGTAAGAAGAACTGCCGCGATCATAGCGCTAAAGCTTTTGGTTGCAACTACTGCCTTTTCTGGCCCGGTTTCAAGTAGAAAATTAAAATCGGAAAGTCTGTATAGGGTAGAACCTAATACGTTTACGATCGAGGCAATTTTTGCGCCTTTCTCTTTTTTTGCCTTAGATGTTGGTTCAATTACATCAATTGATTCACCACTTTGTGAAATTGGAATCACAAGTGTTTGTGGGATTATAAAATCTTCTATATATTTAAATTCGGATCCTACAGCAAAATTGACATGTTTTTTTGCTACTTTTGAAAAAAGATATGTGGCAGCCGTTGCTGCGTAAGAAGCTGAACCACAGGCAATTAAGAATGTTCCGGTAGCCTCATCAATTAGATGTGCCAAAGTTTTTGCGCTTGATATTCCGTTTAATGCAATATTTCTTATGATCTTGGGCTCTTCGTGAATTTCTTTAATAAAGAAATGTTCATATTTACCAAGCTCGGCGTCTTCAAAAGTCCATTTTATTGTTTCAATTTTTGCTTTTACTTCTTTACCGCTATCTAACTTAAGCAATTTTAATTCTTTACCCAAGATGACCATATGATGGTCTTCTAAGAAAAGGACATCCTTGGTGTATTGTAAAATGCCGGCTGCATCTGAAGCTATAAAATATTCATCTTTTCCTACGCCAACAACAAGTGGTGAGCCATTTTTTGCAGCAATTACTTCAGAGGATGCGCTATTGACTACAACAATAGCATTCATACCGTGTAGGCTATTAAACGCATTTCTAACTGCTGTTGGAAAGTTCTCGGTTTTAAGATTCTCTTCTATAAGATGTACGGCAACTTCCGTGTCAGTTTCTGATAAAAACTTGTGGCCCTTTTTGATAAGCTCGTTTCTTAATTCAAGAAAGTTTTCAATTATTCCATTGTGAATAAGGGCAATTTGCTTTGTGCAATCAAGATGAGGATGAGCATTTTCATTGGTAACTCCACCGTGTGTTGCCCATCTTGTATGACCTATTCCTAGGTTACTATTTGGTAAAATTGTGCTTGCTTGGCCAATTTTTCCAGTGTGTTTCTCGGTATCCAATTTATCACCTTTTTTAACAGCGATTCCCCACGAGTCATAGCCTCTATATTCTAGAGTCTTAAGACCTTTTAGGACTATATTAGCGGCATCATCACGATGCCCAACGTATGCAAATATTCCGCACATAAGTATTAAGAATCAATTACCAAGCATCAATTTTCAAACCAATTAAGTAATGTTTAATTAAATAATTCTTAATTTTAGTTTGGTTTGATTAATTGGAATTTGGTTAATTAATCAGGTAGTTCTTGAAGAAATAAAGTGGAAATTGTTATTAATTCCTCTAGTTTTGTATTATTACAAAGTTTAAGAATTAAATTATGGTTGACAATACAACCAGAGGGTTTCCGCAGATGCTCTAGGTGGTTGACCTAGGTTCGATTGGCACTTTCATTAACTGAATGTACCCCCTCTTCCTCGTATTCCCGAATGAAAACTATCATCGGGACCACGCGCTATATCAAATATGATTCCACTTTTTCAAAGAACAGCCTATATTTTATCAACAGTTATCTTGTTTTGCAAATCAGTGCCTGGTTTGCTTCCTAAAGTTGCCTAAATAGAGTAAAATAAGTACTGCCCATGAAATACTTACTTGCCCTATTTATCCTTGTCTCTTTTCTTTTTTTAATTCCTAAACATGTGGATGCTAGTTATGATCCCACAAGTAAACCAAATAATATTTTTGGTATCCATATTCTGTTTCCAACAGAGCTCGACAAAGCGGCCAAGCTAGTAAATACAAATGGTGGAGATTGGGGATATGTAACAATTCCAATCCAGTATGGAGAT
>DASZRC010000039.1:0-4374 GCA_035549315.1 Patescibacteria group bacterium
GATGAGATTTCTAATAACATAGAACAGCTTTCAGACAAAGCTGAAATTGCCGAATGTCTTCTATCTATGGGAGGCGAAAATACATGGAAACTTATGGATGTAATTGCTGAATTCGGGAAGGCCCGGGATTTTATTGAAGCGGTTAATATGGGTTTAGTTGTTAGGTCATACGAATGGAAAGGTGACAGGGTGAACGCTCAACACCTTATAAAAGAATCCGATTTTTTTAAGGAAGTTCCAGAAGATGAATTAGGTCAAGAACTTAAGGGTTTTTTAATTGATTATTATAGACAAATCAGAGATGGGATCGATGACAACGGGATAAACAACATTGAGTCCGCAATTGCGCCGGAAAGGAGTCATGAGATATTGGAGTTGATCAAGCTCGCTTCATACCTGGGTGAGACACCTGAGGTACGATCAGAGATATTTTCCAAATTTTATACAGGAGATCACGGTACAGGCAGCAGTATTTATTACAGTGTTAATTACGAGAACGTTATTAAAGCTATTGATTTAGACAAATTATCTGGGGATGATAAAAAATTCTGGGGGGCTATAGATGCTATGGGAGGACATATGGGATTATATAGTTCTAATATCGGTGAGCACTATGTATTAAGCTCACTCATTAATAATAGGAATAAATTTTCTTCCTACGTTGATTTTATTGGTGAAGAAGGAAAAACGCCGCAACTAACTACGGAATTTTTAATGGACGGATTGGGTAGCATTGCAAATCTGCCCAAAGGGAGCTATAGACACGGTGAGAGTCTAGATTTTCAATTTCTTGAAACCTACTTTGAACAACTGGAGTATGATTACTTACCAAATCTGGAAATGTATGGGCATATATTCCATGGATTTCGAAAAACCCATTCTCATAATGAGATTGAACAGGCAAGGTTGGGAGTAGATTTTTTGACTCTGCATGGAAGAGATTTTATAAACGATGGTGAATTTGATTGGTCAAAGTTCACAAATTTCTCCATTAGAGCTGATTATGGGTTGGAATCAAAAGTAAAACTTTTGGATAATACATTTAAAACGTACTACTCTGCAGAAAAAAATATTTTAAACTCTCTCCCTTCAGTAGATAAGCAATTTTGGTCTAGGTGGATGGACCTTGCGGATAATGAAAGATTGATGGTTCTTAGACTTATGCCTCAAGAAGGAGTTGTTACACCTGAATATCTAAGTACGATAGACTTTGTTGCCCAAATTCCTGAAAAGTGTAAATGGATGGTAGACGAGAAGATGGGGTTAGTAAAAGACTATGTATATATGTATGCTCAAGAGTTCTTGAGAAATTCTGACGACTTATCTTTCATAAATAGTATCATAGGAATCTCCGGGCAAAAATCACTGGACATGCTCGAATCATATAAACTATGTATAGATATAGATGTAATAAATGAATCGGATAGAGGTATTTTTCTTGATTTTATCAAACAGTTTAAGACCGTATCACCAAAATTAATTGAAGGTTATAAAGAAGCGCGTATTAAAGGTTATGAAGGTATATTTATTGCCGATTTAAAATCTATTGCAGGAAAAATGACAGGAGCGGGGGAGATTACACCCTCAGACAGAGAAAAGCCATATTTTATAGACTTAATCAAGCATGTATATCCCAATAACAGCGGCGTTTGGGGGAAGGAAGCTCGGGAAGGACTCAAAGATAGAAGTGCAGATCTTGATGGGCTTAAAATAGAGCCGAAGTACCGGATTGATCTTTTAAATCAAAGCGCAATTTCTTTGAAGGAGGGAGAAACGATTGATCCGGAAGTATTGAAAAGCTTACAGGATCCCATATATGCGGTTTCAAGAAAACTTCAGGAATCAGGAATGAGCACGGATAAACTAAGGCAAAATCTTGTGGAAGATATTAATAGACGTATTATGCTGGCAACAGAGAACGGTGCATTTGATGGGTTGGATGTATCAAGAATCACTACAGAACAAAAAATGTTTCTTCTAATATCTCACGCAGTTTACTCGGGAGGAAATATAGATAGACAGGATCTCAGTGAGCTAATGGTTACTTATCAATTTACTCACTTCGATGATGTAGAAAACTTCATAAGAGGGACTCAAGATAGGGTATCGGGGGCAGAAAATCAGGATTATGCTCTCCTCTGTGAACTTTCCCAGTTTTATTCTGACAATATTAAGGATGTCAATAAAAAATTAATTGAATCTGGGTTCGGCGATGATACGATTGCCGAATATATGAAAACTTACTTTCATAATTTATCGCAAGATGAACAGATTGCCGGAAAACGGGATAAGGTTAATCGTTTGCAGATTGGAAAACTAGGAATGTCACCCGGATTTATTGTACAAGTTGGAAAAATTCTGGAGCAACGGCAGGGAAGAAAACTGACTACTGAGGATGTGCAAAAGATAATAACCAGATATGAAACCATTGCTGGAGGATTGACTGAGAGGTCCTCCACATCTAAAAATAAACAAACTCAAGCCTTATATGGCACACTAAGAACTCAAAGAGAAAAAACATTTGAGGCTTTAAAGTTAATTGCTGGTGCGGATATTGATCCCAAAACAGTTCACTTGGGAGAAATTAACTTACAGCAGGCCTTGGATGCCGAAGAGCAGATTCTTGAAGGAGTTTATAGCCCTGACCAGTTTGCTTCATATACCTCCCAAAGATTTTTGGATATCTTTGAAGACCAGAGAGATCTAATTGATCTTAATTTAGCTAAATTTGTTTCCGAAAGCGGTAAACAAAGACAAATATTAAATGGGTATATTACAAAAATCAGTGAGAGTGCTTATGCCAGGAGAGTCGGCGGAGTTTGTGTAAGTATAGATGATAATTTATGGGAAATGCCGAACTATTCTCAGCTAGTTTTCCAAGATCCGGAAAGCCTGCAGTGTCAAGGTCTTGTCTTGATGCATCATTTTACAGACGGAGGAAAAAGAGTGCTGACAGCATCTTTTAATCCCTCCAGTACCTACCTCTATACAGTAGATGAGGAAGCTTGTTTTAAAGGTATCGAGCAAGTTCTTGAAAAATTCGCACGAGACAATAATTTCGATCTTATTGCGGTTTCAAAAAATAGAGCGATAAGAACGAACAGGACAGGAGGTAACTTTGAAAAAGCTATGAATAGTCAAATAGAACAAGTAGGAAAAGAATTTTCCTTTTCTAAAGAACAAGTATTCTCTACGAGGCCGGAATACGTGCTAAAAGATATGGATGTACTTTGGGAAAACAATTCACAAAATTAGATCCACCCGATTATATTCGATTAAGTAATTTGTACCTCACTATTCAACTAATATATAATTGATTCATGATTATAGGAATTGATATTAGTCAAACTGCATACCAAAACACGGGTGTAGGAAATTATCTGACTAATTTTGTCATTAACTTACTTGAGGTAGATAAAATTAACAAATACATTCTTTTTTTCTCTTCTCTTAGGGCTAACCCCTCACCTAAAATAACAGAAGCGGTTAGTAAGAATCCCAGTGCCGTTATAAAAAGGTTTAAATTACCACCTACAACGCTTAATTTGCTATGGAACAAATTGCATGTAATGCCAATAGAGAATTTTATAGGAAAAGTAGATATTTTTATTACATCAGATTGGACAGAACCACCGGCAAAAAAAGCTCGTAAAGGTACAATTATTTATGATTTAATTGTTTATAAATATCCGGAAGAAACCGCTGAGAAGATTATTAAGACGCAAAAGGCAAAGCTATCTTGGGTAAAAAAGGAATCTGATTTTGTTTTTTGTATCTCGGATTCTACTAAAGAAGACGCTAAAGAAATACTCGGAATAAATCCGGATAAGATTCGGGTCATATACCCGGGAGTATAGAAGAGTATCAAGTATCAGGTAGTATGTATTATGTATAGAACATACAAATATAAAAACTAAACGTCTTTTTATACATGATACATAATACTTTATACACAATACATTTATGAGAATAGGTATTAATGGATTTGAGGCTGTAATTCCTCGTTTTGGATTTGATAAAGATACAGGACTTCCCAACAGAGTTGGGAGCTCAGAGGTGTGCTATCAATTACTAATTGAAATTGAAAAGCTTGATCAAAAAAATGAATATATAATTTTTCTACCGGTTGATCCTACTAATGATATGCCCAAGGAAAGGGTAGGATGGCACTATGAAATTATTCCCAACAAGAAGCTTTGGACAATTTTTGGCTTAAACAATGGTGTATTAAAAAAAGCCGACCTAAATGTCTTCTTCTCACCAACCCACTACAGCCCAATTTTTACCTCTGTCCCGGAAGTTATCTCAATCTTAGATGTTTCATACAAATATTTTCCCGAATTATTTAAAAAACAGGATCTCATAAAGCTTTCA
>DASZRC010000040.1:0-18652 GCA_035549315.1 Patescibacteria group bacterium
CATTGTTTCCGCTTCCGCCAGCTGTTTCTGTTGGGGGTGGGGGGGTACCATTTCCTTCTCCGTTTGTGTGGCGATTGTGTAACTCTCTCATGTCGTCTGGGCTCAGACTTCCGATTGCGTCTCTAATTCCATCTTGGGTCAGTGATTGGATTATCTCTTCTTCACTTCCGTTGCCTGACCGAACGCGTAGTTCGGCAACGTATCTTGCTGCTTCTCTAAGGTCCGGAGGGAGTTGGCCGATTCTATAATCTATTGCGGCAGGAAGATTAATTGTTTTTTGGGCCTCAGTAGTTGCGTTTGTTGCGCTGGGGGTTGGATTGCCTCCGGTTTCTATACGCGCAACATTTCTTTGTCTTGCGTTCTCGATCTGCGTTTCATACAAAGCTGCTTTTTCAGGATATTTTTGTTTAAATTCTTCAATCTCTGAGTCGGTGGGTTCAATTGATTTGCCAGTGTGATCAAGAAAGAGTGAGGATAATTCGGGGTCGCGGCCCGGTGCCAGATTGCCCTCTGGTGTTGTATAGATCCCATACCTTTGGTATCTGTCAAAGGTATCTGGGTCGGCAGCTCTTAGTGCGTCGTCGGCTTTTTGATGATATTCTCTTTGGTTATTTCTTTGAGTAGCGCGCCAGTTCAGATATGCCCGATCACTTTCGGGGTCATCGGGAATCCTTTGGGGGGCCACACCGTCATCAGGCTTTGTGTCGTAGACTGCTTGCCATCTGGGGTCGTCTTCTCTTTTTAGAGCGGGTAGGCCGGCGAGTTGATCCCGCATGATTTTTTCTGCCCCTCGGGCAGCAAGAGATCTTTCGGCACTATTAGAACTGCCGCTACCTGCGGCTCCTTGCCCACCTTCTATTGGGACATCTGCTTCAGACATTATTCATTACCCCCTTCCACTTTATTTGCGTCGTTGCTTGTTGTGGTAGCATCAGATGCTGGCGCATTTCTTGCAACTGTTACATTAGAAAGATACATGTCTCGAAAATCCATAAAGGCTTTTGTTAATACTTCCTGAGCATTTGGCATCTTTTCTTTAAGATATGCTTCAATTTCTTCTCTTGGTTTTTTCTCTTCATTTAGCTTTATGAACTCATCAATGTTTTCAGCCGGCATGTTATCTATAATGACTGTTGTCATATAGCTATCAAGGCGAACAAAAAGTTCACCTATCATCTCATCACGCATTGCGTCATCAGTTGTTACCATATTGGCATCGGTTAAAATGCCTTCTAAAAAGGTTTTTACCTCTGGCGGTATCATTAATTTATTTTGATCTTGTGGTTGATTGTTATTGTCCATCAAAATCACCTCCCCCAGTGGGGTAGCCCTGTTGGCACCCCACGGGGCCCCGTGAGATGTTTACTATCTCACTGGGGCATGTATTATTGTTAAATATTCTCATCATTTGATCACGTTGGATGATCTATCTATCCAACTGTGGCCGTATAATTATTTAAATAATTCTTCAATCTATTTTTAATATATTTCTTTCCCCAAGCCGTTTTGAGATAAATCTCTCTATGAAGGGCATCCGTTTTATTCAGGCCACCCTCCACATAGATAAGTTCAAAAGGACGTCTATCTTTGGTTGCAAAAACCTGTCCGCTATTATGTTTTTTAAGTCTATTGCTAACATTATCTGTAAAGCCGGTATATAGCAGACTATCCTTTTTACTTCTCAAAACATACACAAAATACATAGCGTTTTTTCAGCCATTCAATTAACGCTAGCATACATTTTTGTATTATTCAATTGGCTTGCTATTTTAGATCCTTGATCTTCCTGTATAATTAAATTATGTTGTATTTCGCCTTTTTTGTGCTTGAGATTTTGATCTTGTTTTTCACTTCACGATATATCTATCAGGCTCTTTATCTATTTTTTTACAAAATCTTTAGAAATAGAAATGCTGCGGCAATCCCGGTTTTTATTCTGTTTATGCCGGGAGTTTTCATACATGAATTGGCACATTTTTTAGTTGCAGAGATTTTATTCGTGAAGGTCTATGATTTTGAAGTTTCACCAAAGATAGAGGAGGGGATGCTAAAAATGGGAAGCGTTCAGGTTGCAAAGTCAGATCCTATTAGGCGGGCTTTGATTGGGGTCGCACCGGTAATTGTGGGGGTACTAGTAATGTTTGCGGTCTTATATATGTATATGAATTCTTTTGATGTAAACAATGTTTTTTCAACTCCTCTTGAGATAGGCAAGCTTGCATTGGTTTTGTGGGCTACATTTTTTATTACCAACACTATGTTTTCAAGCAAAAAAGACCTGGAGGGAACGCTTGGTCTTTTGGTGGCTTTAATATTCTTAGCAATAGTTATAACTGTTACTGCTTTTATTTTAAAAATTAACTTTTGGGATCCGGCTATTTCTTTTATTGCAAATAGCAGAGCAGACTATCTAAAACCGGTTGTTTTATTGTTCTTAATTCCGGTGGGGGTAAATATTGTAATATTTTTAATCGCAAGACTTACTACAAAAAGGATTTTTTAAAAGATTATTTAGGAACGATTCTATCAACGCCTAGGAACTTTCCAAGAAATGCCATTATTACAAAAGAAAGAATAATAAATATTAATCCTGCAATTGCATAGGTAAGTGTTTTGCGTGCATTTCCTACTTTCTCCGGGTCACCCTCTGACATTACAAATTTATATCCAGAGTAGATTACAAGAAAGACACAGACTACGCCAGCAAAAAGTATTAGGAAGTTCACAACGTTTTGGATAACTATGGGAATGCAGGCAATTGTTGCAACTCCGTCTTTTACGCATGATCCCCAGTCGGCTGTTGGAATAATAGTCATATAGATATTCTACAAGAGTAAATCAGGGCTTAGCAAGGAGAATTATTTAAATTGGCTAAGTGTTGGAATGTGTAGGCTTGTTATTGATCCAAGTCCAAGAGCTGTTAGAACAACGTTAATGATTACAAATGAAAGTGCAATAATAATAAGTCCCATAACTGCAGCTAGAATGTGGTTTCTAGCATCGGCTACTTTTTGTTTGTCTCCACCGGATGTGATCCACTGGAAAGCTCCAATAACTATGTAGGCGAGAGCAAAAAGGAAAGCTACAACTATAATGAAAGCAATAAGAAATGAAACGAGTGATCCTACGCTTGTGTTTGGGTCAATAATTGTTGATCCTGCCGGTGTTTTAATTCCTGCATCTAGTACGTCTGCAAAAGCTGGAGTAGAGAGTGCTCCAAAAGCGATTATTGATGAGATGGCAGATAATTTCTTCATGTGACTAAATTAATTACAGCATGTTTAAAAATTTTTGTCAAGGGTTACAATTTTGTAACTTGCGAATCCCGTATAAACGCTCTTGCGACGCGAGGGCGTAGGCCTTGGGGAGAAGGTAAGTATTCTAACCCCCAATAAGGCTACTTACCCCAAAAGCTTTGGTGACAAGGTTAACAATAATTAGTGAAACACTCATAATAATAAGTCCAATTATTGCATAGGTTATGATTCTTCTTGCCTTATCAAGGGTTTGTTTATCTCCCTTTGATTGGACCCAATAAAAGCCTCCGTAAGCAAGATAGATAAGAGAAAGAAAGATTCCAATTACCATGGCAAGTTGAATAAATGCTGTTGAGAGGTTTCCTATTGAATAACCTGATCCTGTAGGAATTCCCTCGGGGGCCTGTATTTGAACAGGTCCTTGGTCACCGGGAATTTGAAGTGCTAATAGTTTATCCATTTTATCTTGTAAATCCTGGAATTCTTAAAATATCTACTCCAATTATTTCCAGTATAACAATGGATAGAACTATAAACAATATTCCCAAGATAGCAGAGGTAATGGTTTCCCTTGCTGCAGCAACTTTTTCTTTGTCTCCTTGGGATCTCATGAGTAGGTATCCTGAGTAAATTAAAATAAGAATACCGCCAAACCCGGCAAGCATAAGGATAAACTTAAACATGCTGTTTATAAATCCTTCCGGGGTGGTCTCTATATTCCCAATTGCAGTATTAACAGCGCTGCAGTTTTTGTTTGTTTTATCAAGCGCTCCGGGGGCACAGGGTGGGTCTCCTGCATTTGCTCCATCTGCCTGGTCTTCTAGATCGTTACGGTCTGAGTTGTTTGGATCATAGACGACTTTTGTTATCTTAATTCCATTTGGAGCCTTTGAATCAATAGTGAAGTAGATGTACATATAGGTAAAGCCTCCTTCGCAGGTATTTCCTTTTCCAAGAAGCGCTATATTTCTTACTTTTTGTGATGTTTCGCTTATCCTTTCGTTTACCTTAAGCACAAAAGATCCTTTTCCGATTCCTCCTGTTTCATCATCTGATCCCGACCCAAAAATACGCGTGTCAGCTTGTGCGCTTGATCTTGCCGGAACAGACCAGCCTGTGCCGTTAAGAATATGTTCCGGAACTACTTTTTGGGCATCTTTATCAATTCCCTGAGTATCAACTCCAACTGTGTCTCCGCTTCCTTCTTTTGCATTAAAACAAACCTCTCGTTTGTAATTATTATTTGTTCCCTCAAGAATTAGTTGATAATTATTATCGCTATCAACTCCCGGTCTTCTTCCCCACAGAGATACATTGAATGGTGAAGTATTTTTGAATGTTGTTCCATTGATTGGCGCCATTTTAATAAGAGGGTAGGAGTGTCTTACAAAAAAATCAGCAGTAATTAACGGTGACCCCCCATTTTTATCTTGGAAAACGGAAAGAGAATAATTGTGCCCTTCATGAAAATAGTCTTTGTCAGAATTGCACCCATTTGTTGAATTTATATTATCGCTGTTTGTAGTGGATTTGCCTTTTAATGCATCTTTTCCTGCTCCACAAACGTCAACCGAGATTGTTCCGTCTGATGTCGAGAATTTTTTGAGTACGCTGGGGTTAAGAGAACAAGCTGCCGGATTTGATTCTCCGCAAAGATAGTAATCGCCGCTATCAAGATTTTCAAATTTGATATTAACCGTTCTTACTGTTCCGTCAATTCTTAGTCCTGGTTTACCGTCTATTGTTGTTGCATCATAATCAGGATTTGTCCAAAGGCTGGGGTCATCATTAACCGCATAACCATTAATTAGGTATGTGGGCTCGGAGCCATCTTGACTTGAGTCCGCTGGAGGATTTTGAGCAAAAGAAGATATTGCTACAAAGAAAATAAATAGAACAGGAAGAACTGTAGACAAAACAAACCTTAAGGCCTTAGGCATATATTTATGATGTCAAAACCCGAGTCTCAAGTCAACATTACCTAATTTTTCCCGAAGAACGAACTGCGAGGCGCGACAAGCCGACTCAGCCGTTGGCTGAAAACTTATATCCCCTTCCTTTTACTGTTTGAATGTGAACCGGGCTGTTTGGGTCTTCTTCAATCTTTTTTCTTAAGCGGTAAATTATTTGGTCAAGCGCTTGGTCGGTAACCCCTTCTTGTGTCTTTGTATCTTTCCAGGTATTTGTTATTATCTCATCTTTTTCACACACCCTTGCCTCGTTTTGGATCAAAAACCGGAGTAATCTAAATTCTGATGGAGTTAATTTATCAGTAATTACTTCATCACCCTTTTTAATCTCATTTATAGTTGGATCATAGGATATAGCAGTCTTCGGGGCATTTTGAGGAAGTGTCTTAATATAATCACTAAGAAGGGGAATTGTGATGCTCCCTTTTTCAAGAATATCTACTTTTGTCAAAAATTCATTTGGTTCATTGTTTTTAATATCATTTTGTTCTTCCGGAGTCATGTAATTCCATATTTCAAATACGGCCCCTCTTATAGATTTTTTGGAAAGGAGAAGAGTAGACAAATTTTCGCTTTTTTCTCCGGATAAAACTATTTCGTAAGCAAGCTTTGCTATTTTTCCGTGTCCGCCTGTTATTTTTTCAATCTCTTCTTTAATTTTTGCATCTGCTTTTTTGCCGGTGATTTTTTCAAGATAAGAAAAGCGAAAAGCTAGTCCCGGCGCATCCTTAATGGGTAGAAATACTTGGTTTCCCACAATAAATTCGTGGAATTCACTAAAAAGAGACACCTCTAAGACATCTTCAATGGGGCGGGTTACGGCAAATATAGCAGCAAAATTAAACTTAACCCTGTTTCTTAATACCTTTAGGTTTAGGAAGAATTTGTCATCCATATTGGGGATATAATCTTCAAACCTATCAAACATAAAAACTAAATGAAGTTTTTTTTCTTTGGCAAGGTAGTCAACGCTTTTTTTGAGTGCCTGGGATAGGATCAGTTCATCCTTAAAAGATAGCGCGTCTTTTATAAAGGCATTCACTGCTTCTTGTTCTTTAAGCAACTCTCTTTCGCCAAGTGAGTAGGATAGCGAGATCAAGATAAATTTTGTAATATCAAAAAGATCCCTTTCTCTAACTTCTGAAAAGTCCATATAGATAAAGTGGAATTTATCCTCGTCTTCCCCCAAATGAAGTTCTCTAATGCTTTTGTTGTAGGCAAGAAGCCTTAGGACGTTGCTTTTGCCAACTCCCGGTATCCCAACAACCTGAGCAGATCTCCCGGTCCTAAGAATGGCAATGACCTTTTCTATCTCTTCCTTACGAGTTGTACTTGGGTATAGTTGTTCAAAGTTTGTTGGCTCCATTACCTTAATTATATATTAGATATTGCATATTACATATTGCAGGTTGTGTCTATCTATTACGTTGGGCTGTTTTAACTGACGAGATAAAGATTTTTAGATAGGATTCGGTTTCTTCTGATATTAAAGCTATTTCCTGTTCGAGTGGTGAATTTAATATGGCCAGTGTTTCAAGCCAATGGATAGTTTCTGCTGTTTCTTTCTTGCATATGTTTAAACAATGAATAAAATCTGGTTTAGTTAAGGCAAACATGGACTCCGTGTAGTTGCTTCCTATTGATGTGGAGGACCTAATTATTTGGTTGGATATGATAGTGTTCTCTTGCGTCTTGGGTAGAGCTTTTGTTAGAGCTATTATTTTAATCCCAAGTTTGATAAGTTTCCTTCTAAATTCATGATTTCTCGCAGTTTTTAACATATATATTACATATAATATCTAATATTTAATCTCTAATCTATTCTAGGACCGGTTTGTTAACTTCCTGAGAGGTGGATGTCAAGTTCAGCTTAGCTTCAAAAGCTATACTTGCTCCATGAATGTAATTGAGTTGACACACAAATCAAATTTCCCGTATCCTGTAAGTATCCCTATGGATGACAAAGACAAAGAAGAGAAAGGAAAAGAAGAAGAACTTGCTGCTGCCAAAAAAGAAGAAGAGAGGAAAAAGGCAGAAAAAGCTTGGGAAGAGCTAAATCGTGAAAGAGAAGCAAAAGGCGAGAAGATTACTCCGCTAGAAAAATCAAAACAAAGAATACTCATAGTAAAAGGAATTTTGCCAAAAGCAATAACGGCAATTTTTTCTGATTTTAAATTAGAAATAGCCCCCAAAGAGCCCGCAAAGCCGGAAGCATTAGAGAAGCTCAAGGCAGAGGCGGAAAAGTTTATTGGGGCAGGGTCTATAACAAAAAAAGATATTAAAGCCGCGCAAGAAGAGGTAGATGCCCTGAAAGCAGAAGGCAAGATTGATGATAAACAGGCAGAATGGCTTGACCGTGAAATCCAGGACGAAGTCGCCCACCACGAAAAACAAAACAAGGAATCTGTTGAGATGGGTGAGGAGAAATTCAACAAAGCAGAAGAGGCAATGCCAAAAAGAATAAGAAAAGAACCCTTAACAGAAGAGGAAAAAGTAGTAACGGATGAATATATAGAGAGGGGTTTGATGGTTGCAAAGGGGGGCGCAGATGCTCCACCAATCGAAGGAGAGAAAAAAACATATACAGCAGAAGAGGTGGCAGAGTTAATAAATGCCTTGGGTGGCAAAAAGGGTTCGGACGAGAGTGAATACGAAAAGTTGCAGAACTACAGAAAAAAGCAAACCGAGACCTTTCGCAAGAAGGCAAAAACCGAAGAGATGAGGCAGGTATATGAAGAGCTGTGGGCACAAAAGGGTTTGAATGAAAGAATAGATTCGGGTCTTCCAATTGATAAAGATTTTTCAGATAGAAATACAGACATGGCTGCCGCCAGATCGGTTGATGGACCGCCCGGTGAATACAATTCTGATGGGATTGCGGTATTGGATGAATTTGTTACTAGGCTTAAAGGAAAATTAAGAAGCGAGATAGAGGACGATCCGGAAAAATCTTTGGTTAGACAACAAATAAGGGGTCTTATCGCAGGAACCGTTGGGGCCAGAAGATATGGAGATGAGGACGCAAAGCTTGCCGCTATTGCAAAATATGAAAAATTAATAGAAGAAGTTTTGGCCAAAACGGTAGGAGATAGCCCCGGAGACTTCTATAACGTATTTAGAACAGAAATTCTAAAACCGGTTTATAACGCGGTTGATAACGCTGCAAAAGAAGGAAGAGGTCTTGATCCGTATGGAAGTATCACGGAAATAGCCCGCGATATCATGCTTATGAGCGGTGGGGATTTTGCGAGAGATGGGAAGTACGCGCTACTTAAAATAGAAAAAGGCGTTGAGGTTTTCCAAGAGGCGAACTTTCTTGAGTGGGTAAGAAACAGGCTTATCTATTACCACGAAACGGATGTTGATAATCCGGTTGATATGTTCCAGAGAATTGCCATCTCAGGAGGAGCAAGAAACGTTTCTATTATGGAAATGCTTGATAACCAGGCGATGTTCTCATTAGATGGTGGTAAGTATCTCGAAACACTTCGTGATCAAGTGCTTTATGAGGTTTGGCTTTTTAACACATCCCGCGATATCTCAGCAATTTACAGAAAAGTAAGAGGAGATGACGAAAAGCTTCCGGAAACCTTAGCAGAAATTTACAGAAGAAATACCTTTACCAAGGCAGGAACTCTGGATAGAGTTCTTACGCTTCCTGATGCCCAGTCCGGAGTTGATTTTTCCAGCAAAGACTCTATGCGTCAAAACCAAAGAGCGGGACATGCGGTGAGACGCGCGCTCAATATTTATTACAACATAGCAGACTATGACATGGTTAAAAGGATAACTGGTAGTGAAAAATCAATTCTTTTAGACAATAAGGCATTCATGGAAGCATACCTGAGGCTAAAAGCTAAGGGGAGAAGCGAATTTAAAACACTAGAAGAATATAAAAAGCATAGAAGAGACGTTATTTATAACGGATTAGAAAAAATTCAATACACCGAAAAATTCTTTAATTCCGGCGACAGAGCATTCCAGCTTTATCTTGATGAACTTAGGTATGACTCTGTAGCTGGCGACAAATATGACAAGCTTATTAAAAAAATTGAGGATGATATTCATAAATATGAGACAGGATCTGGTAATGGAACGCTTGCAGCTAGAAAGAAAAATATAGATCCAAAAGAGAATCCAAGGTCAAGATTTAAAGAGCCGACAGAGGCAGAAGCTAGGGCCGCCGGGATGAAACTGGAAGCATATAGGGAAAAGAAATTGATAGAGGCAGCTAGAAGATATGACTACATGGAGGCAATTAATTTGTTCAACGCCTCTATGAAGGATATTGGTCTTATGGCGGATACCCAAGAAAAAATTAGGCTTTTTATTTTAGAACAGAGCAAGCAGAAGGTTATTGAAAAGATAGACGGAAAAGATGTGGAAGTTGAGAAGATTATTTCTTGGGATGACGCATATTATGCAGAAACGTTTGCAAATACCATGATGCATTGGGGTGGAGGAGCGGCAAAAAATGATACTTCGTCTGTTGGTTTTGATTCTTGGACAAAGGTTTTAGCAACAGAGCCTTATCGTCTCCGTCAGACCGCCGCAAACAGAGGTGGAGTTCATGGAAATATATATAATTTCCCCGGATATAAGCAGCTGGGGGTAGACTTTTTTGTAGGAGTAGTAGATGTAAATGGTAAATCTATCCTTGAAATAATCCAAGGAGGACAAGGTGATGACATTACAAACATTGACAAAAATATTGATGAGATTAGATTTGGAGATGATACCATGAACCATTTTGCTTCAGACCATATTACTCGTACGTTCAAGCTTTTCCACAATATAGTTGAAACACATGAGTATAATTTTGACCAATTTTTAACAGTTGATTCCTGGGGGCAATTGGTTTTTGATCCCACAAAAGCAAATGAGGTAATGGATGGTATGTTTAAGGCTTTTCGTTACCCATACAATACTTGGACGGGGTTAGATTTCTCAAAGCTTGTGGTAAGACAGAACACTGTCACCGGGGAATTTGAAACAAAAACCATGGGGGAGGTCATGTTTGGCGAGGAAATCTATAGGGATTTTGTCAATGAAAAAAGGATGGACAAAGAACATCCTGAAAATAGAACTAAATCTGTTGGTCAGATAATTCAAGAAAATAGGGGAGAGTTTTACAAAAGGCCAATAATGTATTCTATTGCTGCCGAGCTTAGGGCGCACAGAATTTATGGGGGAGGGTACAGAAAATATAAGACAGCACAGCTTGAGGCTATCTATAAATTCCTTGAAACATTTGCAGGGGATTTGGAATATAACAGCGGAGACATAAAAGATATAAGAAGAAGCAAGGTTAAAAGATTCTTTACAAAAGAAGATATTAAATGGATTAGGATGCACTCTGGAACTGGTGTTTGGGCCGTATACTTCAGCGAATATGCAGGAGAGACCTTAAGCGGAGTATGGGAAGGGTTTATGAAAGGACTGGGAATCTTCTTTGGAAGTCTTGATAAAGTCTAAAGTCCTCTCTCTTTCTTTTCCTCTTCATTAAGTGCTTGGTCCCTTTTTGCTTGATTTACCTCATCGGTATTTGCGGTACCGGAATTAATAATGTTAGTAGCTCTTGCAATATTAGCCAATATTTCAGCATCCTTTTGTGTGTGTAGGGAGAGTTTATCTATGATGTCTTGGCCTATTGCTCCGTTGTCTCCTCTTAATCCCGCGTCTCTAATTTTCTTTTGTGCAGCCCTTACTCTATTTACCTCCTCGGTGCTACCTCTTTCTGTGTCTTGCCCTTTAGTTCTGCTTTTTCTAAAGCCATGGAGTTGGCTTGTCCCCTCATCAATTATTCTTCTTTCTCGTTTTTCTCTAACGGCTGGGGCTTCATAGGCCCCACCGGAGGCATCCTTTGCCCCAAGAAGTTTCATTCCCATATATGGTACGCCCATAACTCTACCAATAGTTTTACCAAGCAAGCTTCCTCCATAGTCTTTTGCAGTTAGTTGACCAAGTCTATCAGTAACTCCCTTTTGGAGAATTCTAGGCTGCTTGGTATATGGGTCAGTACCCCAAAGCCTCTTTCCAACACCAGAAATTGGGGCATTAGCAAGAGACGCTCCAACCCCAAGAGAAGTCTTGATTCCATCAAACATCTTGCCCTGAGGAGCTTTAATTGCCTGGCGAACAAGGTTTACTACATTTGGAGAAAGAAGAATTATTCCAACGCCAACTAGGGCACCAAATGCGTTTGGATTACCGGGGTTTCCAATAAATGGCGGAACAAAGCTGTGGCTTGCCGAATCACTACCAAAGTTTTCAATAAAAACTTTACCAAAGAGGAGTAGTACTAGGGTTGCAGGGAAAGGCGCCAGATTTCCCATAACATCTCTTATCCACGTGCTAAAACTAACAGTAGAGTTTGGTATCAGGCCTGCTGCTATCCAGAAAGGCGCAAGTACTATATTAATAAGTAAGGAAACATAGGCTTTTAGAAGTTGGAACCAAAGTCTAAAAAGAGCAGTTAATATAGCAGCCGAAATTACAATAAAGGCGATTAAACCCCCGATAACTCCAAATATTTTACTTCCCAGTACTGCTCCTCCAAGTACGCCAAGGCCGGCACCAATTAACGTTCCAAAACCAACAGATCCAATAGAACCAACTCCGGCCCCAAGAATACCGGACACAATAGATGCTATAACTCTTCCGGTGGTATTATCAAAAAGTGAGGCTATTATTCCACCAATTCCGCTTGCTGCTCCAAATGCGATTTTGATTCCACCTAGTGCTCCAACGGCCCCAAGAGGATTTGACCCTTGGAGGTCAACCGGGTTAAGTCCGCCAACATTCCCTATGTGAGGAGCAAAAATATTAAAGATTAGATACATAAATACATACATTAAATCTATAAGAAAGCCTGCGATTGCATAGGAGAAGGTAACTAGAACTATGGCAATAATAATTTTGGGGATTTGGTTTTGTATTGTCATAACAGTTCTTGGATCAATTTTTACTCTAAACATTATTCCAAGACCTATGATTACAAAAATAAATACAAAGAATATGTAAACAATGTTTCTAAAAGTTTCCCAAAGGGGTAGGAGAAATTTGAGGCCATTAAATCCTATTCCTGTTTCTTGAGCATAAGCTTTTTTGGCAATACCAAAATGGTCGGCAAGATCCTTAGTGTATTGAGTGCTTGAAACCGGAATGTCAAACGTCATTGCAATCATATTGCCGGTAATTCCAATTAGTCCGCCGCCCCCATTAACATAGCCAATCTTGTGGGTGTCAGGGTCTATTCCAAGACATTTGCCGTTAGGATTTGTGGGATCAATACCTGCTATTTGGCAAGTGATTGCAGACCCAATCTCTATAAAAACACTTTGAGTATAAGTGTGGAAGTCTTGCGGAACGTCTGCATTTGCGTTTATTTTGTAATTTACTTGGGCAAAGGCCTTACTTCCAACAAGCGGAACAAACAGGAGTATGAGTAAAGCCAACAGGAATCTAAGCTTCATATATATAAGGCTTATTTTCAGTATGGGAAAAATAGCAAAAAAAGTCAATGCGGGTTGACACTTGTTCGCCTTCGCGATATGATTGTGCCACCAAAGATAAATGAAGAAATTATTTTTTCCTCTCGTCTTTCTCTTGATCTTTTTTTACGTATCTCTAAGCTCGGATACAATCTATGCATCTATTGATGATAGCGTTGCTATGGCAACTCCCCCGGCAACAGTAGAGTACAACCTTGCTTATCCCGGACTGCTCCCTGATAACCCATTACATTTTCTAAAAGCAGCAAGGGATAAAATTGTTAGCATCTTAATTAATGACCCTATTAAAAAAGCGGAATTTAATTTATTAACTTCTGACAAAAGAATTTATGCAGCAGAATTTTTGGCAGACAAAGGAGAGGATGAGTTAGCAATTTCAACACTGTCAAAAAGTAATAATTATTTAGACGATTCTATAAATGCGGTAATAGAAGCAAAAAAAACCAGAAAAGATGTTGATACAGTTTTACATAATCAAGAAGCAGCAATTTCTAAGCACTTAGAAGTGCTTGGTATTATCAAAAAAGAAGTTAATAAAAAGTATGCTCAAGAAGTCTCTGTTGAAGAAAAAAGGCTTAATAAATTTGAAAAAACTGTAAAGAATACAGAATCAAAATAAAAGCTAAATTAAATAGTTGAATAATTTTTGTATACTCTAAGTCCCCGTCCTTATTAATTTTTTATTATCATTTTTCCTACTTTTTAATCCGAGGCTAAAAAATGCACTGCATTAGTTTGATATAAAAGTTGATAGTTGAAAAGTCGGATATAGTGCTTTAGTATTTTTATTAACACTATATATATGGTCTAGCTTAAAAATATATATAGAGTTATTTTGCATCTTTGACAATTTGTCTCCCGATGGTTGTTGCCGTTCGGGATCCCGATGAAAACTATCATCGGGGCAATCATAATTGCAAAGAATAAGACTTTAAACATTAAATATTTATGCAGTGTCCATATTGTAAAAGTACTAACTCGGAAGTCGTTGAAACAAGAGTCTCAGAAGACGGAGGAAACATTAGAAGAAGAAGAAATTGTGTTGTCTGCGGGAAGCGTTACACCACTTATGAGAGGATAGAAAACGTCAGTTTAATTGTGAGAAAAAGGGATGGGAAGCGTGAACAATTTGATAGGGAAAAACTTCGATCGGGATTACTTAAATCAACAGAAAAAACAACGGTCTCTGTTGAGGACATTAATAATATAGTAGATGAGATAGAGAGAGAAGTGATATCCGGAGATTCGGTAGAAATAGAAGCAAGAAAGATTGGACAAATGGTAGCAATAAGACTTAAAAAATTAGACAAGGTGGCATACATAAGGTTTGCAAGTGTATTCAAGAGGTTTGTAGATGTAGAAGATTTTGAGAAAGAAGTTCAAAGGTTACTTAAATAACTAAAAACAAAAAACTTAAAACTAAAAAATTAATATGAATATAACTGTATTAAAAAGAGATGGAACAAGACAGGCTTATAACGCCAATCTTATTAACCAAGCTTTGGAAAGAGCCTGCGAGAACCTAACAGACCCCGTTACAAAGGTTATCCAAATTGCAACAGAAACAGAATTAACTTTATTTGATGGAATCACAACAGAGCAGCTGGATCAGGCAATCATCAACACAGCAGTTCAAAACATTAAGGATGATCCGGAATACGATACTATCGCAACTCGTCTTTTCTTAAAACTTATCTACAAAAAAGTTTTGGGAGATTTTGCAACAGACGCCGAATTCCAAAAACTTCACAAAGCAGGTTTTGCAAAATACATTAAAAAGGGATTGAAAGAAAAAGTTTTAGACAAAAGATTTGCAAGTCCAAAGTTCAAAATAGAAAAATTAGCAGAAGTTCTTGATCCAAAACGTGATTCTCTAAATAAGTACATTGGGCTAACAGCAATGGTCAATCGTTATATGTTAAAAGGCCGTGACCAGGTCCTTATGGAAACACCCCAATATTTCTGGATGAGAGTAGCAATGGGTCTATCACTTAATGAAAAAAACCCTACAAAAACCGCAATAGACTTTTACAACAAAATGAGTAAGCTTGAATATTTGGCAGCAGGTTCAACCCTTGTTAATGCCGGTACACCTTTCCCACAGCTTTCTAACTGTTTCTTAATGGAGATGCAGGATGATATAGGACACATTGGAAAGACAGTAGTTGATGTTATGAGATTAACAAAAGGGACAGGTGGAATTGGGCTCGGGGTTACAAAACTACGTTCTCAGGGTTCACCAATAAATACAAACAATACTTTTTCAACAGGACCAATTCCATTCATGCACACAATTGATTCAGTTTTAAGAGCGGTTTCCCGTGGCGGTAAAAAGTTTGGAGCTTTATGTTTCTACATGGAGAATTGGCATTTAGATTTCCCAGAATTCTTAGACCTCAAAGAAAATTCCGGAGACCCATACAGAAGAACAAGAACAGCCAACACTGCTGTTTGGATTTCTGATGAGTTTATGAAGAGGGTAAGGGAAGATGCTGATTGGTATTTGTTTGATCCACAGGATTGCCCAGACCTAAATGAGCTTTATGGGTCAGCATTTAGCAAGAGATACCAGGAATACATTGAAAAAGCAGAGAAGGGCGAAATGAGGACATTCAAAAAAATAAAAGCTCGTGAACAATTTAAATCAATCCTTATCTCTCTTCAGACAACTTCTCACCCATGGCTTACTTGGAAAGATACCATTAACAACCGTGCTTTAAACAACAATACCGGAACAATTCACCTTTCAAATCTTTGTACGGAGATTTGTCTTCCACAAGACCGCGACAATATTGCTGTTTGTAACCTTGCCTCAATAAATCTTCCAAGACATCTTGTAAATGGAAAGATTGATTACAAAATGCTTGAGGAGAGTGTGAGGCTTGCCGTAAGACAGCTTGATAATCTTTGCGATATTACACTTTCCGGTCTCCCTGAATCAGAGCATGCTAACAACAAGAACCATGCAATTGGACTTGGAATAATGGGCTTTACGGATATTACGGAAAAACTTGGCATTCCATATGAATCAGAAGCATCTTACGCATTAATAGATGAAATTATGGAATTTATTTCCTACATGTCAATTGATGAGAGTGCAGATTTGGCTAAAGAAAAAGGATCTTATGCAAACTTTAAAGGTTCTATGTGGTCAAAGGGATATGTCCCATATGACACACTTGATAAAGTTGAAAAAGACAGAAAAGTAAAAGTAAGCGTTAAAAGAGGTTCAAAACTTGATTGGGCAAAGCTAAGAACAAAGGTAAAGAAGGGAATGAGAAACGCTACTCTTATGGCTATTGCGCCAACTGCAAATATAGGGTTAATTGGGGCAACAACTCCGGGTCTTGACCCACAATTCTCACAAATGTTCTCACGTGCAACCAGTTCCGGTAAATTCTTAGAAGTTAATGTAAATCTTGTTAATGACCTTAAGGCAAGAAAGCTTTGGGATTCATTAAAAGATGAAATCTTGCGCCAACAAGGCGATATTTCAAAGATTGATGAAATTCCAGAAGAATTAAAGCGTGTATATAGAACTTCTTTCCAAATTTCTCCATACGCATTTATAGAAGTAGCAGCTCGCGCACAGAAATGGATTGACCAAGCGCAAAGCCGCAATATGTATCTTGAGACTCGTGATATTGATGAAATGATGAAAATATACATGACTGCGTGGGAAAAGGGTTTGAAAACTACATACTACCTTCATATGAAACCAAGACACACAGCAGAGCAGTCAACAGTTAAGGTTAATAAGTCAGAAACTATAGCAAGTGGTAAGAGATTCGGTTTTGGGCAGGTGAGTTAGTCTAATGTATGCACTTCGCGCCACGGCGCTCAGTGTCAAATAATTTTAATTCATTAGATTAATAGGACACAAAATTATTTGAAAGGAGGGGAGACTTTTATGGATAATCAAAATTCAGATCAACAACAAGTACAAATGCAAACACAAGCTGCACAAGTGCAAACAATTGATGGACAAGAATATGAGATAATCGGTGGAGTTGCATGCCCAATTGATCCTTTTGAGCGCGAAATGTGTGATAGCTGCCAATAAAGATCAATAAACTTCCCCCTCTCCATTAGTAGGAGAGGGTGGGATTCTAGAAACACAGTAAACAAAAAAATTATGAAGATTTTAGGCACGGGAATATCTGAAGGATTGTTGTTAAAACCCATTCATTATAAATGGGCATATGATCTTTACAACCAGGCTGTAGCAAATACTTGGTTCCCCAACGAAATACAATTAGGAGAAGATTTAGCCGATTGGAAAAAGATGACCGATGAGGAAAAACACGCCCTCACCTTCCTCATGGGGTACTTTAATCCAAATGAATTAATCGTTAACAAGGCTTTGGCCTTTGGAGTTTATCCATATATAAATGCCGCCGAAGCTCACCTGTACCTGGCCAAACAAATGTGGGAAGAAGCAAACCACTGTATGGCATTTGAATACGTTCTTGAAACACTCCCCATAAATAGAAAAGAGGCTTATGAATCACACGTCAAAATTCCTTCAATGGCAAGAAAAGAAGAATTTGAGATCAAATATATAAGGCGTATGACAGAGCAGTCCCTTGATATCACAACAACGGAGGGTAAAAAAGACTTTATCAGAAACTTAATTGCCTACAATATAATCCTTGAGGGTATTTGGTTCTATTCAGGATTTATGGTTTCATTATCCTTTAGACAGAGAAATTTGCTTCGTAACTTTGCTTCTTTAATTGACTGGATAGTGCGGGACGAGAGTCTCCATCTTAAGTTTGGAATAAACCTTATCTTAACAGTTCTTGAAGAAAACCCGGATCTTCAGACAGCAGAGTTTGCAGAAGAAATAAAAAATACTATTATTGAGGCTGTTGAGATGGAAGTTAAATACAATGAGGATCTTCTCCCAAATGGAATTTTGGGTCTTAACGCAAACTACATTAACCAATATGTTAGATATCTTGCCGATAGGCGCTTTGAGGAGCTAGGGTTCCCGGCTCATTACAAAGTTAGTAACCCGGCAAAATGGATGGCAACAGCAAATGATACTCTTCAGCTTGTTAACTTCTTTGAAACAACAAACACCTCTTATGAGGTTAACGCTCAGGCTCATAAAACCGAGCCTAAATAAGCTGTCCAAGTAAGTTTATATGGGCAGACCACCACAAAATCAGGAAACCGCGAGTCTTGCAGAATTTAACAAAAGCGTTGCTATCCCCAAAAATCTTTCTTTTTTCCGTAAGCTTCTTGCTTTTTCAGGCCCGGGGTTTTTGGTAGCAGTAGGCTACATGGATCCTGGTAATTGGGCAACAGATATTGCCGGAGGGTCTGCCTTTGGCTACAAATTGCTCACAGTAATTTTGATTTCCAATATCTTTGCCATGATCCTGCAGCATCTGGCTTTAAAGCTTGGAATTGTGACGGGGCAGGATTTGGCGCAAGCCTCTAGAAAATATTTTCCAAAGCCGGTTAGTTTATTTTTGTGGCTAATGGCAGAGATTATGATAATAGCTTGTGATTTGGCAGAAGTTATTGGCTCGGCAATTGCGCTTAATCTCCTTTTTAAAATCCCACTTCTTGTTGGCGTTATAATAACTGCTTTTGATGTTGTGATTTTGCTTGCCATGCTAAATAGGGGAGTAAGACTTCTTGAAAGCCTGGTCATTACCTTAATAGCTACAATAACTATTTCTTTTGGCCTCGAAATATTTTTCTCTCATCCGGCAATCATGCCTCTTTTGGCAGGCTTTTTTCCTAGTTCTGAGATCATTAAAAATCCGGCAATGCTATATATTGCGGTTGGTATTCTTGGGGCAACGGTTATGCCGCATAATCTATATCTTCATTCCTCTGTTGTCCAAACAAGAAACTATGGAAAAACTGCTAAAAACAAGCGTGAAGCCATTAAATT
>DASZRC010000041.1:0-8469 GCA_035549315.1 Patescibacteria group bacterium
AAAAAGTTCATCAAATGATAATCTTTTGCGAGCGTTACTTGCCTCATTTTGGCTTTTTGGAAAATGGATTGATCTTAGGGCATCTATTAAGTCCATCAATTGGTTTTGCTCTTTTATGTTGGTTGGTAAATAATCTTCCAAAGAAACAAGCATGTCTAAAATTGTTTTAATTCTTCCTCTTATCCATTTTGAGCTGAGATTTTGAGTTTGGGGATATATAGGAACAAGCCCCGTTGTATTAATTGCTGAATCATTTTCTGATTTAAGAATTTCATAACTCCTCACAGCCATAGTTTTTCTTGAACCATATTTGTCTACTCTTCCGGCAGCGCTTAAAAAATCTCCTTTGTGGACAGTATTAATCAAAAATTTTTGGTTAAAAAAGGTAAGTTCTATTCTTCCTGTATCATCTTGGATAGTAATTCTTTGAATACTAAGCCCCCTTTTGGTAAAAGTATTTGCAATTGAAGTTACAGTTCCTTGCACTGTTACTGTTTCGCCCGCTTGAGTGTCACCAATTTTTGAGACTATTAGATTGCTATCGTAGCGAAAGGGAGTATAAAAAAGAAAATCCTCAACAGTTACTATACCAACTTTTTCTAGGGTTTTTGCCTTCATCCTAAATACCGGCCCAAGGCTTTTCAAAGGTGTGCCTAAATCCATAAAACTAACTTAAAAGGAAGGGAATAAGAGCGCTTATTAATATTGCAATACAGGCAAGTCCAATTAGAACTTTAAAAATCCATTTATGTTTTCTTAGTGTATCCATTATTTTAGGATTATTTTAACATAATTTCTTTTTCCGGCTTTGACAATCATGTTATCTTCCGGAATTATTTCCTGATTTGGTGTACCAACAAGTTCTTCATTTACTAAAACTGCGCCCTGCTCTATTAATCTTTTTGCCTCAGATCTACTTGTTGCAAGACCCAATGTAACCAATAATTCGGAAGCCTCCAAATGAGTGTCAGGGTCCAAAGTCGTGGTAGGCATATCTTCCGGCAACTCTTTGTTTTGCACTGTCTTTTCAAAATAGTCTTTTGCATCAACTGCTGCTTTTTCATCGTGAAGCTCTGAAACAATAATAAAAGCCAATTCCTTTTTAACTTTTATTGGATTTTCTCCACTTGCCAAGCGTTCTTTTATTGCCTCTATCTCATCAAGTTTTACATTGGTTCCAAGAGTGTAATAATCAATTATCACTTCGTCATCTATTGCCATTACTTTTCCAAACATATCCCGTGGAGCATCTTCTAACCAAATGGCATTTCCCCAAGACTTGCTCATTTTTCTTCCATCTGTACCAATAAGAAAAGAAGTTGCCAAAACAAAAGATTCCTTATTGCGCATTATCTTTTGCAACGTGCGCCCCGCTTGCATGTTGAATGTTTGGTCTGTTCCACCAAGCTGTAGATCAGTATCCAGGTGGTAGCTGTCATAGCCTTGCATCACTGGATATAAAACTTCATGGAGTCCTATTCTTCCATTTCCGGCAAGTCTTTTTTTAATAAGTTCGCGGCTAATAAAATCCCCCAAAGAAAATTTTTGAGTAAGTTCTACAATTTCTTTGAAAGTTAATTTTGAAAGCCATTCACTGTTGTGAACAACCTTAATTTTTGAAAAATCCAATATTTTTTCTGCCTGCTTCTTGTATGTTTTAAAGTTTTCTTCTATTTCCTCTGCAGTTAAAACCGGACGCTCTGTATCTTTATCAGATGTATCTCCAATTAGAGCAGTAAAATCTCCAATTAAAAAAGTTACGTTGTGTCCAAGCTCTGCAAGTTTTTGAAGTTTTCTCAGTGGAACAGCATGACCCAAGTGGATCTTAGTTGCTGTTGCATCAATACCCAAATAAATATTGAGAATTTGGCCTGAGGATAGGGCTTTTTGGAGTTCATTTTTCGCCGGTATGACATTGGCAACCCCTCTGGTCAAAATGTCATTAATTTTATCTTCCATAACGCTATTATACGTTTAATTATTTCTGCTTTCAATTGACAGCGCTTTGCCTTTTGAGGCTTAAAATTGATATAATAAACTTTACATGCAATATTATCGCCCACCTGGAGGTTCTAGGCTTAATAGAGCACGAAGAAATCCTCTAAGTAATGTTCTAGTATGGAGCAAATTGGCTCGGTATGCCCTCTTTGGAATAATTGGATTCTTTATATTTTTCTTCTTGTATTTCCTTTGGGTTAGCCGCGATCTTCCTACTCCCGGAAAACTAGCCGGCGGAAACATAAAGGACTCCACCAAAATCTTAGATAAAAACGGAGTAGTACTTTATTCGATATATAAGGATTACAACAGACTTTATGTACCTCTAAATCAAATTCCGGACAATCTTAAGAAAGCAACAATTGCAACTGAAGATAAAGATTTCTACACAAACAATGGATTTTCTGTTACGGGTTTGATTCGTGGTTTACTTCTTGACCCCATTCTAAAAAGCCGGGCTTCCGGAGGATCAACAATTACCCAGCAGCTTGTTAAAAACGTTTTGTTAAGCCCTGAAAGAAGTGTTACCAGAAAATTAAAAGAATTGATTTTGGCAATTCAGGTCGATCAAAGGTTTAGTAAAGATCAAATCCTTGAAATGTATCTTAATAATGTTCCATATGGGGGAACCGCGGTTGGAGTTGAAGCCGCAAGTAATTTGTATTTTGGAAAACACGCAAAGGAATTGGATTTGGCGCAATCTGCCTTCTTGGCAGGTCTTCCTCAGCTTCCATCCGTTTATTCTCCGTATGCAAATCCTGGTAGCAAAGCTTATGAAGGAAGGACACAAGAAGTTTTGGGACGTATGATTGCAGAACATGAAATAACCCAAAAACAAGCGGATGCTGCAATGAAAGAAGTAAAAGGATTTACTTTTTCTCAAAAACAAGGGAGCCTTAAAGCTCCTCATTTTGTACAGTATGTTAGGCAAGAATTGGCAAAGCTTTACGGAGAGGCAGTCGTAGAAAGCGGAAACCTAACAGTTGAAACAACTCTTGATTATGAAATCCAAAAAGATTCTGAGGACATAGTTAATTCAGAAGTTGCAAAGCTAAAGAACTATGACGTAGGAAATGGAGCTGCAGTTGTTATGGATCCAAAAACCGGTGGAATCCTTGCCATGGTTGGAAGTCATGACTATTTTGATACAAAAGGAGAGGGAAACTTTAATGCGGCTACTGCTCTTCGTCAGCCGGGATCATCCCTTAAGCCTATTATGTACGCAACTGCTTTTGAAAAAGGATACACACCGGCAACCATGATCATGGACCTTAAAACAGAATTTCCTACAAATGTTCCCGGTCAAGAGCCTTACTCTCCGGCTAACTATGATGGAAAGTTCCGTGGTCCTGTTCAGCTGCGCTTTGCCCTTGGTAATTCGCTAAATGTTCCCGCTGTTAAGATGCTTGCCCGTGTAGGGATAAAGCCTGTTATGCAAAAGGCATATGATATGGGAATCGATAATTGGAAACCAACAGATCAGAATCTTGCTAGCGTTGGTTTATCTCTTGTTCTTGGAGGACGTGAAGCCACTTTGCTACAAATTGTAAATGCATACTCTGTATTTGCAGATCAAGGTATAAAGCAGGAGCCATATGCTATTTCAAAAGTAATTGATGGAAATGGCAAGGTAATCTATGAACACAAACCATCCAATGGAACAAGGGTTTTGTCTCCGGAAGTTTCTTATTTAATTTCCCACATCTTGCTTGATGACAATGCACGTTCTGATGCTTTTGGACGGGGATCGCTTCTTAATATTCCGGGTAAAACCGTATCTGTAAAAACCGGAACAACGGATAGTAAACGTGATAACTGGGCAATTGGATACACTCCATCTTATGTTGTTGGGGTTTGGGTAGGAAACAATGATAATACCCCAATGAATCCAAAAATTGCCTCCGGTATCACAGGGGCTACCCCAATTTGGCACAACATAATGGCAGCTATTCTAAAAGGTAAAAAGGATGAGCAGCCCAAAAAGCCTGATGGAGTTGTAGCAGTACAAATTGATGCGTTCTCTGGTGGAACACCACGTGATGGCCAGCCAACAAGAACAGAATACTTTATGAAGGGTACTGAGCCGACTACAAATTCTGTAATTTATAAGAAGGTTAAGCTTTCAAAACACCAAGATGGAAAACTTGCCAATAGTGATGAGATTCAGCATGGAGATTATGATGTAAAAGAATATATAGTTTTCCATGAGGATGATCCTGTCTCAACAGATGGAAAAAACAGATGGCAAGATGCTATTGATGCGTGGCTTAATGAGACACACAAAGATGATTCTACTTACAGACCTCCCACGGATACGTCTGATTATAAATATGATCAGAATAACAACAATTCGCCGACTAATACTCCAACTCCTACACCAACAGGAGGGTCTACTCCTACTCCATCACCAACGGGTATTCTCCCAACGCTTTAGGCTTACCCGAGGTGTATGTGTCTGGCAACGTATTCTTGTATTGCGCTACTAAGTAATTCATTGAATTCAGGGTTTATACCTTTTTCTTTTAAAGCGTTAAGGTTTTCTAGCATTGCATTAATATCTTCAATACTTTGAAGTCCAGCAATTACATCAACGGTAGCCATTCTCTTATTGTCTACTTCACTTAACAATGATTTACTAATTGCATGAGTCAAAGCTGATTCCTCTTTTTGGTTGAGTAAAGAATTGCGCAATAAAGTTCTAAACAATTGCATTTTTTGTAGAAAGGCTTTTCCTTCCTTGATTGCGCCATTCCTAATCAATTGATCTGGAATATCCTTAAATAAGGAATCATTTACTCCTCCTGGATGGACAGATATAGCAGCAAGGCCCATTGCTTGAATATTTACAAACATATGTGGGCCGTATACTATAGGAATCAACCTTCCATCAGGGGTTTCTTGTAATCCAAGGGCGTGGCTATATTTATCAATTATAGGGCTTAGTGTTATTATGTCGCTAAAAAAATTTGTATAAGAAGCAAGCTTTTCGGTATTTGCAATTGATCCTTGTTTTGATCCGGTTGGCTCTTCGATAAAAGATTTAAAAGACACCTCCGTTTCGGGATTATTGTCGATTCCTCCGCTTCTCATTGTTACTGCCCAGCTACTATCTTGATTTAAAAAAGTTGCTGCTACTTCAGTAGTTATTCCAAATTTTTTCGCACCTGACAAGGCGCTTTGTTGAGATTTGTATGTGTAATAGTCTAATCCTAGTACAAAAGCGGCAGCTCCTAGGGATGCATCAGAAGGTTTTCTTCCTACTTCGCGTTCTATATTGTCGCGACTAAAATGTTCAGATAAACGCATTGCCATTATTGCGTTGACACTTACGGTTTTTGTTACATGATCAAGATAAGCTCTTTCAAAAGCTTCTTTTGGAGTAGCCATAATCGGAGATTATATCAAAGACTATTATATGAATGTAGTTAAACATACTGAATAGCAGATTAAGCTAGGGTTGCTTTGAAGGATTTTTTGAGTGATGCTATTATTTTTTCTCTCACTTCTGTTATATCTTCATTAGTTAAGTTTTTGTTCATGCTCTGGTACACAATTCTAAATGTTTTTTTGTTTTGGTAAACATCGAGTAGCGAGACGCTTTTAACTAGACTGCTTTGTTCTTTAATTGTCTTTTCAATTTTTGAATACAAAATATCCGGATCTATTTCAAACCTAAGGTCTTCTATTGATTCCGGAAATTTAGAAGTTGGCTTATAAACCTTTTTAAGGCTAGCGTGTTTTAGTATTGTTGCAAAATCCAGTTCAAAATCTATTATGTTTTGCTCTAATACTTCTATTTCCCCAAGTAGATCATGACCTATATAAACGTCAGCCCCTACTGCTCCACTTTCTGCTTTTTTAAATTCAATATCATTAATTCCCAAATCTGCAAGTAATGCCTCAATTATTCCTTTTACTTCAAAAAATAATGCATTTGAACCAGCCTTTGGCTGGGTTTTTTTGTAAATTCCGGCAAGTTTTAAAAGTTCATCCGGCAAGCCCTTCTTTTGTTTGATATATGCATTGGAAATCTCAAATATAGCAAGAGTTTCGCGGTTTTTATTTTCTCTTACTGCTTCAAGTAAGCTTGGCACAAGAGTCCTTCTCATATGCACGTTATCTTCTGACAAAGGATTTTTAATTGTTACGGATTCACTTGTTGGTCCCTCTAGCATGCTTTCTGAGACCATGGGGTAAGTAAACAATTCCGTAAAGCCCCAGTATTTTAATGCCTCACGGGTTCTTTGTTCCCAATAAAATTGGTCACTCGCTCTACTATATGGAATCTGTTTTGCTTGGTAAGGTAATATACTTGGAAGTTTAAAGTATCCATAAACACGGGCTACCTCTTCTATAATATCTTCAGGAAGCGTTACATCATCAATTCTCCAAGATGGTACGCCTACCTTTAAGGTGTCGCTAGTTGTGGCTATAGTAAAACCAAGCCTTTCAAGAATGTCTACGGAAGTTTTTATGTCAAGGTCAACTCCCATAACAGCATTTATTTTTGCTTGTGTTACCTCAACGGTTCGTGACGTAAGTTTATTAGGATAAATATCTACAATTTCTGATATTACTTTTGCATCCCCTATTTCTTTCAACAATTCTACTCCACGTAGTATTGCAGGAAGAGCTAGTTCTCGGTCAACCCCTTTTTCATTAAGGATTGCTGCTTCACTTCTTATAGCAAGATTCATAGAAGTTTTGCGGATTTTATGTTGGTCACAGTTATCTACAAATAGCATGACTCTTTTTGTATTATCATCAACTGCAGAATTGAGAGTTCCCATAACAGCCATAAGATCTATAATTTCTCCTTCTCCATTGTCTATAACTATGTCCCCACCTGCTAATTTATATTCTTTCCCATCAAGTGTTTTAATTGTTTCGCCCTCTTTTGAAAGTCTAACTATCATTTTCTTGGTTTTTAGCAACTTATCATAGTCAAAAACGTGCATTGGGTGACCCACTTCACGCATTACATAGTTTGTTACGTCCACTGCATTGTTAATGGAGCGGATATCTGCAGTTTCTAATCTTTCTGAAATTTGCTTAGGGCTTGGTTTTAGATTTATTTCTAAAGCAACTGCGCAAATTCTATTCACGAGTTTTGGATCATTTTCAATTTTTATTCCTAGATCACCTGTACTTGTAATGTGTTTGAATTCCGGCTCGCTAAATTTTGCTTTGATATCAAATTGGGGGAGTATGGCTCCTGCTTCTCGCGCAAGACCAATTACAGACATAAGATCCGGTCTATTTGTGGTTATTTCAATGTCATAAACGTAGTCTGTTCCATGCTTTTCTACACGTTCTACAGAAACGCTAGTAAGCGATAAATTCTCAGCTATTTTTGCAGCTGTTGTGTCTGTTTTTAAGTAATCCTTAAGCCAACTGTCTAATAATTTTATGTTCATAACTCGTTAACTGGTTAACGCGTTAACGCGCTAACGTGTTCAAAATTGTTCCAAGAAATCTAAATTGTTTGAATAAAGTATTCTTAGGTCATCAAGCTCTAAGCCTTCTCGCATCATAAGGACTCTTTCTACTCCCCATCCGGATGCAAAACCGGTATATTTATTTGGATCAATTCCTCCGGCTTTTAAAACGTTGGGATGAACAATGCCTGCCCCTCCAATTTCTAGCCAACCTTCTTTGCAAAGTCTGCATTTGGCGCCTCCTAACATTCCTGTCCCATTACATACCCCACAGGAAACATCTGTTTCAAAAGAAGGTTCTGTGAAGCGGAAATCATAAGGTCTAAGTCTGGTTTTTCTATTTTCTCCAAACCATGACCTTACAAAATAATCCAATGTTCCTTTAAGATTTGCGATAGTTATATTTTCTCCAACAACCAGTGTTTCAAATTGGTGAAATATTGGGGAGTGGGATATATCTGATTGGCGTCTATACACTTTTGCTATATTAAGCATTTTGATTAATATTTTTTCTCCACCAGAGGCGGATTTCACTGCGCTCAACATTTCTCTTACTTGCCCATTTGATGTATGCGGAGAAAGTATCATTGGCCCCATTTTTGGATCTACTTCATTATCAATAAAGAAAGTTTCTACTTCGTCCCTTGCCGGGTGATTCTCCGGAAAATTAAGTGCTCCATATGCATACCAATCCCACTCAACTTCGGGATAACGTACTCTTGTAAATCCAATGTGAGAGAAGATTTCTGATATCTCATCTATTGCTTGAGAAATGAGGTGTAGATGCCCCATTTTGGGGCGAATACCCGGAAGGGTGATGTCTAACGCTTCTCTTTTTACAACCTCTGCTTTTTTGCCCTTGAGCTGAGACAACCTGAGATTAATTAATTCTTCAACGCTTGTTAGTGTTTCATTGGCTAGTCTCCCTACTTCTGCACGGCTTTCTGCCGGTACATTTTTAATACCTTTCACCAATTGAGTCAACTTACCATTGCGTCCCAAAAAATCTAACTTAATTTCAATAAGTTCTTTT
>DASZRC010000042.1:0-15129 GCA_035549315.1 Patescibacteria group bacterium
AAAACAAGTGCTCTTGCAATAGCAACACGCTGACGCTCCCCTCCAGATAACTGCATAGGAAACTTTTCAATTTTTCCTTCTAGTCCAACATTTATTAAAACCTCTTCTGCCTTTCTTCTAGCCTCATCATCTTTTGCGCCGGAAAACTGAAGCGGAAGCATTACGTTTTCAACAACTGTCCTATCCATTAATAACTTAAGGTCTTGGAAAATAACCCCCACCTTACGTCTAAGCGTTGGTATTATAGATTTTGGAAGATTGACTAAATCCCACTCCCCAATATTTATAGCTCCTGCTGAAGGAAGAAGATCTCGAATTATTAAACGAAATATCGTGGTTTTACCTGACCCTGTTGGGCCAATAAGATATACAAAAGCCCCCTTATCTATTTCAAAATTTACATTATCAAGGACAGGCTCACTATTACCATATTGTTTAGTGACATCGCGAAACACAATCATAAGAACACATTTTAAATTTGAAAATAAATTCTCAAAACTAAATCAAGGCTATTGGACTTGAAGTCTTCCAACATCCATAAGCCATCCGGCTTTGTCAGAAGAATTGGTTTGTCCCCAAACCTTAACCTTCTTACCTACGAATGTTGAGAGATCTATAACTGAAGATGTTAAGTAAACATTCTGGGATTCACCGCCGGGACGCTCCAAATGATATGCCCCTTCCCCTTCTATTCCTCCTGCTTTTAGCATTCCTTCTGCAGAATCTTTAAAGGTTTTTTCATCTGTTGAACCAAAAATTTGGCCTTTTGATAACGTAGTTGTTGTTACTTTTCCACCCGGTCCTGCTACTTTTACGGTTGATGACCCCCTAATTTGGGCGACAACATAACCTGTAAATACACCCAAAAGGAGAAGCACAACAAATAAAACAATTGGAAGCTTTGTTTTCCCCGCAACGTTATTGTTCATAGTATTTTTAGCTCGACTTTTGGAAGAATCGTCAAAGCTGTGGATCAAATTTTCCTGCTCTTCCATACACTTTAGTAAAGCACATTTTAAGCCTTTACGCAACCCATTACATTAGTTTTTTTATGATAACTTTTGTATCAAGATGAGTATATAAATCTAGCGCTTGTTCTTTGGTAAACCATCCCACCTGATCACTTCCCAATTCCTTCTGTTTTATATCTTGTTCGTCCACTTTTACTACGTAACTAAGATCCAAATGATAATGCATAGGCTGGTCTTTATAAGCTGGAATTGTTTGTTCCATAATAAAGTCTGCGTTTGGTAAAAAAGAAACTTCGTTACCGGCTACTATTGCGTCTTTCAGAAAAGAAATATCTATTCCGGTCTCCTCTTTTGCTTCTCTAATTACAGCATCTATTGGATTTTCAAATTCCTCAATATGCCCGCCCGGTTGAATCCACTTGTTAAATTTTTTGTGAAGAATTAGGAGTATTTTTGTTGGTTCTGTTTTTGTTAGTATCCAAGCAGATATAGTAAAATGCTTCTCGCCTTCTTTAACCCTTTTCATTTAATTTTAAATTCTTAATTATTAATTCTTAAAATTAGATTTTTTATTAGTCTTCCACTATTTGTCTCATATATTGAGACATTATTAATTTATAATTGATAGAATTATTCTATCACTACAACCTAAAAGCTATAAGCTATAAACCATAAACTACGAGCTATAAGCTATTTTCTATTGACTATTTACTGGCCTTTAAGCTCTGCATCAATAAAAATGTCTATGTCTCCACCAAGAACTGCTTCTGTCTGGCTTGTTTCAACGCCAGTTCTAAGATCTTTCACCATTTGGTAAGGATGTAAAACGTAAGAACGAATTTGATTCCCCCAAGAAGCGGGCTTGTATTCACCTTTCAAGGCTTGCTCTTCTTTTTGTCGTTTTTCTTCTTCATGTGCCCAAAGCTTTGCCTTAAGAAGCTTTAAGGCATACTCTCTGTTTTGAGCTTGGAAACGTTCTGTCTGGCATGAAACAGTAATACCGGTTGGCTTATGCTTAAGCCTTACGGCTGTTGAAACCTTGTTTACATTTTGCCCGCCATGACCACCCGCTCTATAAAAATCCCACTCCAAATCATCTTCTTTTATTTCAATGTCAGCATCTTCAATTTGAGGCAAAACCTCTACTAACGCAAAGGATGTTTGGCGTAAGTTATTTGCGTTAAATGGAGACAATCTAACTAAACGGTGCGTACCTATTTCGCCCTTTAGATAGCCATATGCAAATTCCCCCTCAACGGACAAGATTGCGCTCTTTATTCCTGCTTCTTCCCCGCTCGTCTCATCTACTATCTCATAAGACCACCCCTTTTTCTCAAAAAATCTCATATACATACGCTCAAGCATTGCTGCCCAATCCATTGCATCACTCCCACCCTGCCCCGCATGCACTGTCATAATTGCATTTTTATTATCATATGGGCCTGATAGATACAGGTATTTCTCCATATCAGAAAGTAAAGTTTCAAGGCCTGTTGTTGTATCAGAACTAATGTATTGATTGAGTTTTTCTGCATCCTCTACAATTTTTTGAAGAGAAGCAAGCTCCTTCATTTTGCGCGTTGCAGTTGCGGTATCTTTCCAAAAATCCGGGCTTGAAGATTCTGCCTCAAGTACCTCTATCTTTTTTTTCTTATCGGATATGTG
Source organism: Patescibacteria group bacterium (assembly GCA_035549315.1). Taxonomy (GTDB): domain Bacteria; phylum Patescibacteriota; class Microgenomatia; order Levybacterales; family GWA1-39-11; genus GWA1-39-11. The sequence continues at coordinate 2,637 of DASZRC010000042.1, forward strand.
TAACCTTTCAACCAAAACCTTTGCCCGTTCTAAAAGATCATTCATTGTTTCTAGATTTTACCAGAAATTAAAACTTAGGTCAGATTATATTAAGAAATAGGAGAATAACTGCTATAAACATTATGAAAGCGGTAATTATTCCCATAATATTTGAAAACTTTGAGTTAGTGTGTATTCCCATAATTTTTTTATTGTTAGAAATAAGAAGAATAATTATTAACAATGGAGGCGCCACTATTCCATTAATAACAGCCGTGTAATAAAGCATTTGAAATGGCCTAATAGGAGTAAAATTAACTATTAATCCAACAACTGTTGCGATTGTTATTACTCCGTAAAATCCGTGGGCTCTTTTAAATTTCAACCCAAGACCCGCTTTCCAATTAAAACTTTCAGATATAGCATAAGCTGCAGACCCTGCTAATACAGGCACTGCCAGAAAACCTGTTCCTATAATTCCTGCTGCAAACAATAAAAACGCAAATTCTCCCGCAAAAGGCCTAAGAGCAGAAGCTGCCTGGTCTGCTGTACCAATTATCAATATTCCATTGTTATGGAATGCCGATCCGGCAACCAAAATTATGAAAAACATAACTAAATTGGAGAAAAACATACCAACTATTGTGTCCAATCTCATTTCCCTAATATCTTTCTTAATAACTCTAGGCACACCCTTACCCATGGCTTTAAGTTTGTGATGGCTTATCTCTTCCTCAATCTCCTCATCTGCTTGCCAGAAAAACAGATAGGGTGAAATTGTTGTACCTAAAATTGCCACGATATTCATGTAATACTCTTCTGAAAGGGTTATATGAGGAATAATAGTTGAAGAAAGTATCTTGGACCAATTTTCCCTTACGACAAACGCAGTGGCAATATATGCAAATAGAGAAAATGTTAGATATTTCAAAATCTTAGCGTAAGTAGGATACGGGACAAAAATTTCCAACAATAAAGTTAGAACAGTAAAAATAAGTAATAAGATAACAAACGGAATCCCAACTATTAACTGCGCAGAAGAGGCCATGGCTCCCAAATCAGCCCCTATATTAATAGTGTTAGCAATTACCAGTAGACTAACAGCAATAAGAAGAATTGTTTTGGAATAATTTTCCTTAACAATTACGGCTATCCCTTTACCTGTTACCATGCCTATCCTTCCACACATCTCCTGAACTACAGTCATAAGCGGGAAGGAAAATAGCGCCATCCATAACTGTTGATAGCCAAATTGCGCTCCGGTTTGAGAATATGTTGCAATTCCCGATGGATCATCATCTGATGCGCCGGTTATAAAACCCGGACCTAAGACTTTTAATATTTTTTTGATTTTTTTAAGCATACTTATTTATTACCACATACCAAGGAACAAATAGCATCAGTTGCGTCTTTTTTACCCTGCAGTGCCTGCAAATCAGTAATTATTTTTTGAATTGCAGCCTGAGATGACGTTAAGTTGTCAGAAGTTATTCCGGATAAAGTATCTTTTGCATTATCAATGACTTGTTGAAAATCTTCTTTGTTGGGAAGAGGCGGAACACTTGGGGTCACTTTTTTATCACTTTCTGATGATATTCCCAAAACTCCTCTATCTTGGCTCCCTGTACTCCCACCCACCGGGAATAAAACATATGATGCCCCAATAAAAAGGAGCGCTAATGCCATAAGACCAATTCCTATTTTTTTGATATCCCATTGCGTCTCAACAATTTCACCCTCATGTATATCCTCATTTTTTATATCTAATTCACGCTTAGCCATTAATAATATTATACATAAGAAAGACTATTGCACTACGTGTTATAATTGCTTCATGGATATTAAAAGCATCGAGGAAAAAGTTAAATCAATTACTAGCAGAAGCAACTTTGACTACAACCTTGGAACCCCAAGAGAAAAAGAAATATTGGCACGCACAGTAAAACTAAATGAGGAAGTAGGAGAACTATGCAATGATATTCTTTCAATTTTAAAACTTCAGAGAAAAGCAAAGCTGGAACGCTTTGACAGAAGAAACATTTATCAAGAATTTGCTGACGTTTTAATAACATTAATGCAGTTAGCAATTGCCTCTAATGTTGATCTAGATCGAGCAATTAGCGACAAGTTGAAAACAATCTCCGAGAGAATTGAGACGGAAAAAGCCAGAAAAGATTAATTCTACCGCCTAAATGCTCTTACGCATTTCTTACAAAAATTTGTTATACATTGTAATCAGCATATTTATTATTAATACAGATGGTAAACAAGATTTTAGTTGTTGAAGACGATTCGTCATTACAGGAATATCTTAAGGATTTATTGAATGATGCGGGTTTTACAGTAGAGTTAGCAGAAGATGGCGCACTTGCCTTATCGCTAATCAAAAAAAACAAACCCAACCTCATGATTCTTGACCTGGGTCTTCCCAAAATAAGTGGGGAGGCTGTCTGCGCGGAGGTAAAGAAAAAATATCCGGAAGTCCCAATAATCATTTTGACGGCAAAAGGCCAAACAGAAGATGTTGTACATGGCCTAAATCTAGGGGCCGATGACTACTTAGCAAAACCTTTTGATGGAAATGAATTAATTGCAAGAATCCACGCAAGACTTAGAGACACATCTGACACAAAACTAAAAGTTGCAGATTTAACTCTAGATAGATCAACTCTAGAAATAAGTAGGGGCGATAAGCAAATAAATTTGACCCCAACAGAATTTAAACTCCTTGAATACCTCATGAGCAATAAAGGAAGAGTATTGAGCCGCGAAATGATTCTTAATAGAATTTGGCTAACGTCACCGGATATAGAAACCAGAGTTGTAGATGTTTATATGGGGTATTTGAGAAAAAAGATTGATTTGGGCTCCAAGAAACCACTAATACACTCCATGAGGGGATTTGGCTACGTAATCAAGGATTAGCTTATCTTACTCTACTCTTACACTCCCTTAATTTGCTTATAACTCGAGCTATTTAGAATTAACTTATTAAGAAAGGGGGTGAACAAAAATCATGGGAATAATATTATGGATAATCTTCGGCGCCATTGCAGGATGGATTGCATCTTTAATAATGAGAACTGATAACGAACAGGGTTTTCTTATGGATGTAGTTTTAGGTATTGTTGGTGGTGTTGTAGGAGGATTTCTAATGAGCATTTTTGGCCAACCCGGAGTTACAGGCTTTGATCTTTACAGCTTAGTTGTAGCAGTCATTGGCGCAGTAGCATTAATAGCTGTAGGAAGAGCACTCACTGTACACAGGTAAACTAACTACCCTTTTTTAGAAATAAAAAAAGCCCCGAATATTCGGGGCTTTTAGATTATGTTAGGTTTTATATATGAGAATGTACGTGCCCTGCGTCGTCCTCATGTACCAAAGGTAATGCAACTGAATTAATCAAAGAAATTATAACTGTAAATAAAATCGCATACGCAAACAGAGCAACTAAGGCTGATAAGTCTAGTGTTCCAGCGCCTCTTACAGAAACGTCTCTAAATATACCGTTGAAAGGATAAACTAAATTTCCGCTTACAGAATATATCCAAGAAACGATAGGCGTACTAGCGTTTGCACTAAGAAGTCTTAACAGTATCCTTACAGCTATAAAAAAACCTACTATAGAACCGATTATATTTATTACTCTAACTAAAATAAATCTTGTGCTTTCCATATTTTCACCTCCAACTTACTCCCATTTGTAAAAAGTTATTTATATCAATATGGTGACTAGTTGAGTAATTTTTTTTACTTTCCACTTCTGTTCTCTTTTCTTCTCCTACATCAGCTTTTAAAACAGCAAGAAAATGGTATATTGGCGAAGTTTTGTATATTTTTTTTATTCTCATAAACCTATACTACCGTTCACAATTAAGAAGCAAAGAAAAGAAGTGTAAGAATTAATTAAGAATTGCTTTTTATAAGAGCCGGAAGAAGTTGGAAGTCTTTAAGGAATATTGGCTTTATTTTAGCAAACCTTATAGCAGCAGCCGGGTGATAAGAAAGAAAATAGTTTTTGCCATCACGCTTTACGATTGACCCATGCTCCTTTGCTATAAAGTGCCCCTTCCCCAATACCCCAACAGTTGCAACATTACCCAATAAAACCAGTATTTTGGGATCTATAATCTCAATCTGCTTTGATAAATGGGTCATACCATGCTCTATGTCTTTATAATTTGGAGTTTTATATGTAGGCAAATACTTTACGGGGCTTGTAATATAAACGTCCTTTTCTAGTAAACCCGCACCTCTAATAGCCTCGCGGAGCAATTTTCCGGATCTACCCACAAATGGCCTTCCGGTCTCTGATTCAAGCTTTCCGGGTGCCTCACCTATAAACATGACATCAGCGTCAGGATTTCCCTCTCCAAAAACAGCCACTCCCACCCTGTCTACCCTACAAACCGTGCACTCATCAACGATTTTGGCCTCGCGATCTAATTTATCCTGTTTAGTCATGAATGAATTATAGCAAAGTTGTGATTCTTACATTCAAAAGGTATACTAGGGTGAATAATTATGTTTGACGAACTTTACGATTCGGCAATAAAATTCCTCTCTCCACAGACTCTAAAAGATACTTATGAAACTGCTGTAAACGAGGCAATTAAAATTACTCAGGCAGATCATGGGACAATATTGCTTGAAAGAAGCGGTAATCTTCATAGAGTTTATACAAATATACCTAGGGAAAATTTTACTGAACCTAGAAAAAATGGTTATGCTTACAAGTGCCTGAAAACCGGGAAAACCCAGCTTCTTTCCAGTGAAATAATAGGACAGATTCATCCAAACCTCATAAAAGTAGGAATAAAATCTGCCGTAATAATACCTTTGTCCTACCACAAAAGGACAATTGGAGTCCTAACGGTTGAAGCAAAAACAGTTCAGCACTTCACAAAAGAAAGACTAAAAATGCTTAAATTTTTTGGAGGTTTAGCAAGCCTTGCGATACAAAAAACTCAGCTTTATAACGAAGCAACAAATGCCTTAAGAACCCGTGACCTTTTTATTTCAATGGCTGCTCACGAACTTAGAACTCCCACCACTACAATTCAAGGCTACACACAATTGATGATGAAAAAATATGAGAAAGGCGAACAGCCACCAAAAAAATGGGTTGAAACTCTATATGTAGAAACAATAAGGCTCAATAACCTGCTTAGGGAGTTAATGCAAATAGAACAAATTAAACTCGGTCAATTTAAATATGAATGGAAAAATAATAGCTTAGCAGAAATAATTAACAGGTCTCTTGCTAACGCACGCGTTAACCACCCAAATAACAAAATACTTTTTAAAAATGAGTTAAACGGCAAAAGTGACATTCTTTTTTCTGACTACGACAAGCTCCTTCAGGTACTTATGATTCTTATAAATAATTCGGTAAAGTTTTCACCCAAAGAGGCACCAATAACAATAGGATTAAGTTCTGATGATGAATATTTCAGGTTGTGGGTAGAAGATAAAGGAAAAGGTATTAAAAAAAGGGATTTGCCTCATGTTTTTGAAGGATTCTATAAAGGCAAAGATAACACAAAAGAAGGTTTTGGACTTGGCCTTTTTCTGGCAGAAAATATTGTATTAAGACACATGGGCACAATTTCAGCCGAATCAACCGTGGGAAAGGGTACAAAAATAGAAATAATTCTGCCAAAAATTAAACACCAAGAATAAATAATATGTCAGAACCTGGAGAATTAAAATTAGATGAAAAAAGAGTAATAGGAGCCATAGAACAGGTAAGAAAGGACCCTTTCTTTGACCCTCTTTTTAATCTGCGGTCGGTAACAGGTAGCAATCTAAGGGTTGGACCTAGAATCTTGAAGAAAATGGTAATGGACGGAAGCTCTGTAACATACCATGGTGAAGCAGGAATGGGCAAAACTACTATGCTCACCCTTACACGGCTTGCTTATGAAAATGTTTGCAAGTCATTGAGGCTAGACCCAAGCACGTCAACAAACCTGTGGGATAATGCCAAAGATGAAGCTATAAGAAAAGTTGGCCCACAACACACCTGGCCAAACTATGAACCACCCAACAAGATACAAATAGAAGGAATTCAGGCCTCGATGGGCAAACGCCAGATCAATGAAGTTGTTGCAAAGGGTTATGGACAAGGGCTTTGGGACGCGGGATCATCCGTTCTTGATTGGACCGTTAACAACATAGATAACATGATTTACGTTGGTATTCCTCAAGAAGAAGGAATGCAGCGCCTAACAGACAGGACAAGGGAAACTATCAGACATGCCCCTATTGATCAGAACATTGTTCAAATACTCAGAGATAACAATATTATTTTGAGAAGTGCATCTCCAACCGATGAGTGGGATCATGCTATGAGAGAATGGGCAAGAAAGTCTGGAAGAGAAACTCACATGAGGCTGAAACGCAGTGAAGAAACAGAAATCATAGATTCCGATCTTGACCAGATTCATCACGATGTTAAAAGAGCGCCCCTTATGAAAAATGGACTCATGATGCCCAAAGAATATTTCCAAATTAACGTTCCTCCTGAATATCTAAACTTTCTCAAATTTTTAGGAATCACAGATTTAGAAACTGTCGAAACAATGGTTGGAAATCTAAGAGTAAATGCAGCGATGATACTGAGAAGAATGAGAGGGAATGGTGTTGCCAACAATAGTTTTGTTGTGTTCAATATACCGGTACCCGAACCTGACGGGTCACTAATAATTCCTCCTCCGGTTTCTATTTAGAACGCTCATTTTTAATATCTTCCATTAGCTCTTTTTTTATCTTATTGGCTGCATTATGAATCTTTTCTTCAACATTTACTATATTTGCGTGAAGAAACTTCCAAATTTTCTCGTGGTCTTTGGAATTTAGGTAGTTCATAAAGGTTTTTTTATCATCCACTTCAAGCTCTGAAAGGACAGAATCTATCACAACGTGGTGTATATGGGATTCTGCCAGATTCTTAAGATGCATCTTCTCCTTTTCGTCAATATCAAGAGAATCTATCTCAATATCAATTGACTCTATATCTACCTGATAACTATAAAAATGTTTAATCATAATATTATTAACGAGTTAAGGCGTTAACGAGTTGGCGAGTTTATAATAACCCCTTAACCCTTTAACCCGCAACTCTTTAACTTACTTCATTTCTATTGGTCCTAATGGAATTTTGTCCTCCGGATCATCAATAAAGTAATAAAGTACGGCTCCTCGCGCTTTCCCATCTACTCTTTCCAAATAATTCATGACTTCAGGACTCCCCCCAAGACTTTTTCCAGTCCATTCAGCAGGACCCGCATCTCCAATATCAGCAACTATTGCCTTTCCATTTTGAGGATTTACAACAATCATCTTTCTAAATTTAAAAAACTTTATATAATCCCCTGTGTTCTCTGCAAAACCCGGCGCCAAAAAACTCTGGACTGCTATGTAATATTTTTCGCGGTCTGACTCAACTTGTGTCATTTCAGCGGCTGACGGAGCAAAATAGCCCCATCCACCAAGACCCGGCGCCATACCGGAAGAATATGCCTTACGAATTTCTTCTGGTGGCGTAGGACCGTTTGGAGTATTAAAGTGGGTCTCCATAGTATCCCCGGGATAACGAGCCAAGTGTTGTTCGGCCCCTATATATCCATAGCTTCTGTTTAACCTTTTCCCATCAAGCTCTGCAGTTATTGGAACACCAAAATCTCGTGTTAAAACTGCAGATACACTGCTTTCCTCGTCCGCTGTCAAAGGCCTTACTTCATCGGGCAAAATCGTAGATAAATCATTGATTAAAAACACACTCTTACTCACCGGTAAATGTTCTTCCTGAACCGTTATTGCAGTTGATGCCGGCAAGGCATTATTTAATACCGGGCTTGATAAAAGCATAAGAGCCGAAACTGAACCTATGGCAAAATTACGGGTTCCTGTTACAAAATCATCAATTACGTTTCCATGCTTCTCCCATAAGCTTTTTTGTAGCTCTTTGTGCTTGGCTGTCCACTTATCACGAAGTTTTTGGTATATGGGTGAATCTTTTGCCATTCATCTTAATGATAGCAAAATTTTAATAGTCCTGGTGGCCGGATACAAGAGATTTAATAATTGAGAATGATCTTTCTGACGCCTCATCTTCAACAACAATATTAAGGGAGTCAAGTGTTGAATAGATTTCTATAACGTTAATTGCATCCCAAGCAAGAGACTTAAGGAAAAAGTAAAAAACTCCATAAGTTGCGAGTGCTTCACTAGGCAACTTTATGCTTATTACGGAAATATTATCAATTTGTCTTGTTATATAATCCGCCGGAATTCTTGGCCTATCCAAAAATTCTTGGTCTACAACCATAGAAGTTTGGCTATCAGAATCTGTTTTGAACAGGATACTTTTATTCTCAGAAAGATATCTTCCGGCCCCGGTTAATGCTAAGAATATTAGATTTGACCTAAGGGTTATCTCCGGAGGAGTTTTAAAAATATTTTTATACCTATATTTTGGCTTAAGATCATTTTCCAACCTTTTTAAAGCCATGACAATCGATGCTTCGCTTACGTCTTTTATTAACATCTGCTCAAGTTCCGGCCTAATATAACGGGCAAGAGCAGAATAATTAATAAGACCCTTTGATATTGCTTCTGACAAATATCTAGACCTCTCAATTATTTTTTGTGTTGCTTCCGGTACGGTTATCATACATTTAACTCCTTCTCCTTTTGGAGATGGGTGGAGTGAGGCTTATCATATTAAACCTCTTCCTAGCCTCCCCTACGAGGAGAAGAAACGAGATGTTAATATTTTAACATATTTATTGTTTTTTAAGAAATTACTCTAAAAATTGACCCTAAACCAGTTGCAAGATATCATACTCACTATGAGTGTAGAAAGCATTACAACATACGTCAACGAATCCCAAGCACTTGATGTAGAAACACAACGACAGATAGAAAATGCGGAGTCAGAGGGCATGGTTGGCGGTAGACAATATAGACTAAACCAGACAAGAGAAGGAGCAATGAGAATTGCATTTTCGCAGGCCTTAGAACCCCACACATTAAGCGTTGAATTAGAAGAGTTAATTAGATCCTAGAAGACTTGAAAAGAGCCTATAAACCGTTTGGAGTTTCCCCTTTGCTTTTGAGGTAATTATATCCGGCTGTTGTATAGTATTTACCATCACATGACCAATTGGTTGTAGTGGGACCAGTGTTGATAGTATCAAAATCATAGGTGCCAGAGTAAATATCAACTATTCCAGCAGGCAAATTAAATTTGGCACAACCTCCATTAACCCTATTATAGGTTGCATAAGTTACACCGTCTGTAGTTACGCTACCAAAGAGAGATGGATCACAAGCACCCGGATCAAGTGGCATACAGCCTGCTATAATTTCGCCGGGGGTAGACACTAAATCTGGAGTCGGAGTAGGAATTTGCGTAGGTGTAGGACTCAAAGTAGGACTAGGAATTGGCGTTGAAGTAGCGGAAGGAGTTGGAATATTTGAACTCTTGTGAGCGCTTTTAGAATTAATACGGCTTCCAACAAAAAATACTAAAGCTATAAGAATAAGTAGTGGAATCAATAATTTAGGTGATGTTAAGCCGTATTTATTAGATTTCCTAACTACTCTGGCTTTTGGCTTTTTAACTATCTTCTTTCTCATATAATTATTTTAATTTATCTAATTTAACTGCTTCTAAGGAATTCGTGTTTGCGTTATAGAGAAAGCTTTGCACATTGCTGTAACTAATTTGTAATGGAACAGAATTTTCAAAATAAATTGGCTGTTTTTTAAGGTCATTCACCCGGGAATCTTGAATATTTATCATATTGTTTCCAGTACCCTGGGGTGCAGTGAAAATCCTGGAAACATTTTTTGTATTTAAATCAAAAGAATAAAGACTATTATTGTCTGCAAATACGTATTTTTGACCATCAATTGACGATGCAACAGTTATCCCAGCTTTAAAGCCAGGATTATCCTGAGGAACTTCTTTGAAATTATCAAATTTTCCAGTATCCGTATGTAGGATAGTAAAAGAACCTGCTTGTACTGTGGGAAAAGCATCTTCTGTATAAAAGGCGATTAACTTACTGTCCGCGTAATAACCAATCAAGGGCATGAAATACGCATTATTCGTTAAATTATAAGTGCCAACCTTATCAATATGTGTCCCATAAATATCTGAAACATAAAAGTTGTAACCAATAGGGACTGCGATTTTATTTTCGATAGGAACTGTAAACACAATATCTTTCCCGTCACTTCCCCAAATAATGTCATTTGGGATACCTAATTTTGAGGCGTCAATACGGCCCACATCCACATATATCCCTTTCTCCGCATTATATTTTTGAACTTTAATGATACCGTTAGGCTCTTCTACAAAAACGTTTCCTCCTCGAGGCGAGCGTACAGCGCTTTCAGAAGCTGAAGTAGGAACTGCACTTTTATCTTCCTTAACTCCTTTTTTTAAACCCAAATTATAAGAAAGCGCTATAAGCACAATAGAAATCAAAATCAAAATGAATAAGCTATTTTGGTTGGTTCTTTTTTTCTTCACAGAAATAGTATTTCATTAATACCAAATGCTGTCAATGTAAGAATCTTATTGAACTAAGAGGGGAGTTGGGGGTAATGGCATTTTTTCCACTTTTTACCTGATCCACACCAACATGGGTCATTACGGCTTATTTTCTTCTCTTCTCCGGTATTAGTTACTACTTTCTTTGTAGACTTAGCAGCCTTTCTTGCAGCCTTCTCTCCAACTTCTGATTCCGGAGCATTCACCATAACATTCTTAGGCGCTTCAGGTTGTGGCATAACTTGCCCCATATTTACTTTGAATGCGCGGTGAGAAACCTCATCATCAATACTTGCCATAAGTCTTTCAAAAGTTTGAAAAGCCTCGTTTTTATATTCAACCAGAGGGTCGCGCTGACCATAACCTCTTAGGCCAATACCTGTTCTTAGGTCTTCCATAGCGGTAAGATGTTCCATCCAAAGATTATCTATTGTTGAAAGAGTAATTAACTTAAATACATGTCCAATATGTTCACGACCAAATTGTTTTTCCCAATTATCCATGAGTTGTTTTGCAAGGCCTTGCAAGAATTCTATAACTTTCTCCTGGTTATTTAATTGTTGGATCTGTTCATATAGATGTGCCTTTGAATGTTCATCAAATGGAATAATATTGGCAAACTCATCAATAACGGTCTTATATCCATCTCCTGCTTCTGTAAATAGATTTAGCGCAACAATACTTGTGATTGCCTCATCAATCTTGCTCATAACTAGGGCTACCATATCATCTTCATTGCGGACCAATTTTTGTCTTTCTTTGTAGATTATTTCTCTTTGTTTATTTAAAACATCATCATAGTCAAGAAGATTCTTTCTGATCTCAAAATTGAATCCTTCTACTTTAACCTGGGCCTGCTCTATGACCCTACTTACCAATCCGTGCGCAAGAGGAGTATCTTCCGGGAAATTGAAGCGGGTCATAAGGCCTGATATCTGCTCTCCTCCAAAGATACGCATAAGGTCATCTTCTAGAGATACTATAAATACAGACCTCCCAGGATCTCCTTGTCTTCCGGCACGACCCCTTAACTGGTTGTCTATTCTTCTGGATTCATGTTTATCTGTTCCTATAACAAATAGTCCCCCTGCATTAATAACTTCATCGTGCTCCTTCTGCCATTTTTCAGTATCCTTCTCAAGCTTCTTAGCTCCATCCTTGCCCATGTAAATGGCATCAAATTTAGACGGCTCTTGGCCTCCCAAAATAATATCAACTCCACGGCCAGCCATATTGGTTGCAACAGTTACTGCACCAAAACGTCCTGCATCTTTAATAATCATTGCCTCAGAAAGATGGTTTTTTGCGTTTAGAACCTCGTGCTTTATTCCTTTTCTCTTTAGGGCATCTGATATTATTTCATTCTTATCAATTGAAGTTGTACCAACAAGAACTGGTTGACCCTTTTTATGGGCTTCTGCTACCATCTCAACGATTGCATTTATCTTTGCCCTGGTAGTCTTGTAAATTAGATCCCCTTCATCAATACGCACCATTTCCCTGTGCGTTGGGACAACAACAACATCAAGCTTGTAGATCTTCTGAAATTCTTCAGCTTCTGTTACTGCAGTTCCCGTCATTCCTCCCAATTTTTCATACATCCTAAAGTAGTTCTGAAGTGAAACGGTTGCTAGAGTTTTTGATTCCTGCTGAATTTGGGCCCCTTCTTTTGCTTCAATTGCTTGGTGAAGACCCTCTGACAATCTTCTACCTTCTAAAAGTCTTCCTGTAAATTCATCAACCAAAATTACCTGGCCATCGCGAACAATATAATCGCGATCTTTATGAAATAGAGTATTTGCTTTAAGCGCTGCCTCTATGTGGTAAACTGTGTCAAAGTCTTTTTCGTAAATATCCTTAACGTTGTACAGTTTTTCTATTTTTACAATTCCACTGTCTGTTAAATGGGCGGTTCTGGCTTTTTCATCAATCTGATAGTCTGTTTC